>NC_014408.1:440000-740000 GCF_000145295.1 Methanothermobacter marburgensis str. Marburg | reverse complement strand
CATGACCATAAAATCACTCCTCTAATGGTAAACATCGTTAAGAGAATCTCATATTTCAGGACTCGTTTTTAATTAATTCTCAGAGTGAGGATATTTAAGTTTTTGTGAAGAGATCTCAGATTGTATGCAGAGGTTACAAACCAACAGTGGATACGGAGAGATTGCGTCAGGACAAAAAATCAACCAGTAATCTTAGAAAACTTGATAGAAGAACATCTGTTATCATGCTTGTAATATTATCCTTGGGGACGTTCTGGGTGTTGAAAGGGGTGAACGTGCTAATTACCTCATTGAGAGGCATGGCTTCCATGATGGCACTGCAAAAGGTTGAATCCATACTAACCGGATTATGTCCTTGTAACCCACGATCGCCTCAAAGACAGGGTTACTGAATACTCTAGTATGGAAGCTGGAACTTCACAGGAACAGAGACACTCTACTCCACAGGTACCATCACCTCACTTGAACCACTAAGAAGTAGCGACGACCTTTTATATGTTGTGGATGTGTGAAATTCAATGGGTGTGAATGTTTCGAGGCTTTACCTGGTGAATGGAACCCCAAGGATTATTGAGGGTGACCCCGATTCAGATATCGTTGCATTCGCACTCCTTCAGAGAAACCGGACCGTGGTACTCCAGAGGGAGTATGAGAGGTCAATGTTTGTGAGACTTGTGATTCTGGGTGATGGTGGTGGTGTATTCAGGGCTGTTATGAGGAGCGGGGATGTCACGGTATGGGAGCCTGTTATAGGGAAATTTGAAAAATAGGTTAAAGGAATCAGGATTCCCTGTTTTCAAATGCCGCCTTCAGGAATGATACGAAAAGTGGGTGCGCCCTGTTTGGTCTTGATTTGAACTCAGGGTGGAACTGGCATCCCAGGAACCATGGGTGATCCCTGATTTCAACAATCTCCACCAGAAACTCGTCGGGTGATGTCCCTGAAATCACAAGGCCCTTATCCTCAAGTTCATCCCTGAATTCATTGTTCAGCTCAAACCTGTGCCTGTGCCTCTCAGTTACAAGTTCCTCCCCGTAGGCCTCATGGGCGAGGGTGCCCTCCCTGACCCTGCACTCATAGGAGCCGAGCCGCATGGTTCCACCCATCTTCCTTATCCTCTTCTGCTCCTCCATCATGTCAATCACAGGGTAGGGTGTGTCCTGGTTGAACTCTGTACTGTTGGCGCCCTCCATTCCATTGAGCCTTGCAAACTCTATCACCATGCACTGCATCCCCAGGCATATGCCGAAGATGGGAATCTTCTCCTGAAGGGCGAATCTCACAGCATCGAGTTTTCCTGAGATACCCCTCTCACCGAAGCCGCCCGGGATCAGTATGGAGTCAAGGTGTCTGAGTTCATCCACACTGAAGTTATCATCGGCACTTATCCATTCAATTTCAACGCGGATTCCCAGGTGGGCTGCGGCGTGCCTGAGGGCCTCCCTTATACTTATGTAGGAGTCCTCAAGTTCCACGTACTTGCCCACTATTCCAACTGTCACCACCGGCTCATCTATCATGAGGGATTCCACGATTTTTCTCCACTCCTTAAGATCCGCCCCTCCCTCAACATCCAGTTCTATCCTCTTCACTATGTATTCACCGACATTTTCACTGTCAAGGACCAGGGGGACCTCATATATGGATGATGCGTCTGGGGCGTTTACGACCGCCTCCTCCTCAACGTCACAGAAGTGGGCTATCTTCTTTTTGAGTGATGAGTCTATGGGCATCTCACTGCGGCAGATTATCATATCGGGGTTTATACCCGTACTCCTGAGCTCCTTTGTGCTGTGCTGTGTTGGCTTTGTCTTGAATTCCCCTGCAGCCCGTAGATATGGTACATAGGTTACATGGACGAACATGACATTCTCATGGCCCTCCTCATTCCTCAACTGCCTCAGAGCCTCCAGGAACGGCTGTCCCTCTATGTCACCCACGGTTCCGCCCACCTCAACCAGGACGACTTCGGCCCCGCTTTTATCTGCAATCCCCCTTATCATGGATTTGATCTCATCGGTGATGTGGGGTATTATCTGCACACATGAGCCCAGGTAGTCGCCGGACCTCTCCTTGTTGATGACAGACAGGTAAACCTTACCGGTGGTTATGTTGGCCTCACCGGGAAGGTCTGAGTCCAGGAAGCGCTCGTAGTGGCCCAGGTCAAGGTCAGTCTCCATACCATCATCGGTAACAAAGACCTCACCGTGCTGGTAGGGGTTGAGGGTCCCCGAGTCCCAGTTGAGATAGGGGTCTATCTTGATGGCTGTCACGGAAAGCCCGTATGATCTCAGTATCCTTCCAATTGATGCTGCTGTTATCCCCTTGCCTATGGAACTTACAACTCCTCCTGTTACAACAATGTACTTGGCCAGATGAACCAACTCCTGATTGGTTTAATAAGATTAATGGAATAGTCTATGTGGCTCATAGGTATTAAAAATTCGTACCCTGAAGCCAGAACCTAGAGGGTTTTCATTACCTCTATGAGTCTGTGACCCTCCTCAAGGCCCAGTGAGCCCTCTCTGACGGAAAATTCATCGTATGATTTTACAGCATCGGGTTCAATACCATCACCTGCAAGTATGCAGGGTACAGGGTCAGGTACATGGGTTTTCACCTCGACGGGTGTCGGGTGGTCCGGGAGCACGGATATCCTGCAATCGTATTCTGTCATAGCATCAAGTATCCTTCCCAGTACGAAGTGGTCTATGTTCTCTATCGCCTTTATTTTCTCCTCAACGTCACCTGCGTGTCCAGCCTCGTCGGGTGCCTCCACATGGACAAAGAGGAAGTCGTATTCCTCGAGGGCTGCTGCGGCGTACCTCCCCTTGGCCCTGTAGTCGGTGTCAAGGTAGCCTGTTGCGCCGGGGACATGGATGTTCTTGAGGCCCGCATACACACCAAGGCCCTTTATCAGGTCAACGGCTGTTATTGTGGCGCCCTTCAGACCATATTTCTCAGCGAATGGTTCCATCGATGGTCTGGTGCCCTGGCCCCAGAGCCATATCATGTTTGCTGGCCTCTTTCCCCTGGCAATCCTTTCATGGTTGACCCTGTGTGATTCAAGTATCTCCCTTGAGCCGAGCATGAGCTCCCTTATATGGTCTGCCTCAGGTGACCCCCCTGGAAGGTGATGGTCCAGGGGTTCGCCCACGATGTCATGGGGGGGTTCGACTCGCACATCGGTATAACCGGCTCCCGTGATGACAAAGAGGTTCCTGTAGCTCACTCCGGGATAGAATCTTCCCGGGGTTTCAAGGTGTGTGTTGAGGGTATCTATGAGCTCTGCTGCATCATCTGTTTCAATGTGGTCAGCGTTAAAGTCCACTATCCTCTCATCTGCATTTATCAGGTTGCATCTGAATGCAGCGTCCTCAGGGGAGAGCTCCACACCTATACTTGCAGCTTCAAGGGGCCCCCTTCCTGTGTAGTAGCGTCTGGGATTGTAACCCATTATGCTGAGGTTAGCCACATCTGAGCCCGCCTCCATGCCCTCTGGTACTGTCCTGAGGAGTCCGCATGCGCCTTTCTCTGCAAGCTGGTCCATGTTGGGTTTATCCGCAACCTGGAGTGGTGTCCTGCCATCAAGTTCATCAAGGGGATAATCTGCCATTCCATCTCCAACAAGAATAACATACTTCATGATAATCACTGTGAGATTAAAATGTAATTCCATTATCATTACTGCTGGGATTAAAAAAACATTAAAATATTATCTGCTATCTCTGTGCCGCCGCCATATGGTGAGTGTGTCTGTTAGCATTGCCGAGGCTGTCTCCAGGGACCCGGCACCCCTCCCAACCACTGTAACTTCACCTGCAAGGTCTGTCCTGAGGGTTGCCATGTTGAGTGTCCCGTCAACAGCGTAGGGGGACCCCATCCTCACGAGCCTCGGGCCCACCTCCAGTGTATCATCTGATATTTCAGCGATGAGCTTTATGAGGTAACCCTCCTGGGCTGCCAGTTCAATGGCCCCCTGTGTTATGCCTGTGATACCCTCCACACTGACATCCCTGAGGGTGCATGGCCTTCCGAGGATTGCATTGGCGAGTATAACTGCCTTGCATGCGGCGTCTGTACCCTCAACATCCTGCGCCGGGTTGGTCTCTGCTATACCAAGCTCCTGTGCCTCAAGGAGGGCCTGTTCATATGATGAACCCTCTGAGGTCATCCTTGATAGTATGAAGTTTGTGGTGCCGTTCAGTATCCCTATAACCGATTCTATGCTGCAGGATGTGAGGGTCTCCCTTGCAAGGTTTATTATGGGCATGGCCCCACCGACAGATGCCTCGAACATGAGCTCTGCACCGGTCTCTGAGGATAGCTCCATGAGTTCAGAGTAGAAGAGTGCCAGGTGCCCCTTATTGGATGTTACAACGTGTTTACCATCCCCGAGGGCCTTAATGAGGAGTGACCTTCCGGGTTCACCATCCGTTATGCTGGTGGGGGTTGCCTCAACCAGGCAGTCGTATTCAACCTCATCCAGGAGTTCAAGGCCGCTCATACCCTCAACTCCACTGGGGTGTGAGCCTACACCCTCCTCCCTCTTGTGTCTGAGGATTTCAGCTATATCAAGACCGTTTCCATCATGAATTGCCCCTGAAGAATCTGCAACACCGGTGAAGGTCAGCTCCAGACCATACCTTTTTTTGAGGTATTCACCCTTGAGCTGTGCCGCCCTGAGGAATCCCTGACCCACCGCTCCAAGACCAACCAGACATATCCTCACTCTCATCACCCCTAGACCTCTGTTATGAGGAGGAGGTCATGTCTCCTGGCGGCCTCCTGGATCCTCTCAAGGACCATTTCACTGGTTCCATGTTCGGCCTCAACGGTTATCCTGGCTGACTGTCTTTCCCCGGACATTCTGAGTGAAAGGTCAGATACAGAGGCGCCTCTGACGCTGTTTATTGCCTCCACAGCCTCATGGAGGTCTCCCTCTGAGATTTCGCCTATGAGTATGCTTGTGAATTTCTCCCTGAGGGGGGCGCCGTCCATCTCGATTATGTTAACACCCCGCTCCTGGAGTTTGCTGATGGCCGCGTCAAGGGTTTCCCTGTCACCCTCCACCGTGAGCTGTACAGGTACCATAGGCCCGTATTCACGGTCCCTCTCATGTATAACCGTCACTATATTGGCACCGGAGCTTCCCAGAGGCTCCAGTACAGATAAAAGCTGGCCGGGGGCATCCCGGAGTTCAATCACCAGGTTTAACCGCATCCTTAACACCTACTGGGTCCATTCACCCCTCTCAACAACTATGTTGCCGTCCTCATCCACCGGGGCGTTTCTGAGGATCTTCTCAGGGTCAGTCTTCTCAACCTCATCCTCACTTGTCCTGTTAAGGTTATCAACGATGTAATATGTTTCCTCAAGTTCAGGGACGTTTTCAAGTGCCCTTGAGAATTCCTCGAGGATCTTCTCAGCCTCTTTCTCTATCTTCATGCAGGATTCCTCCTAGTGTGATGGGTAATCGTGAATGTGAACATATGAGTCTACTATTGATGTGCAGTGATATAAATGCTTAGATCAAGACACGACAAATTTAGAGAGGCGAACCCATGATGGGATCATCTCTGAACCACACCACCTTCATTCATAAGCCTCCTCAGGAAGGACTCATGGTCGAATCCAGGGAGCACCCTCCTTCTAAGTATCCGATCAACCCCTGAACCGTACTGGGCCGCCTTCTTGGGCCTCTTTGCAATGTACTCAGGGACTCCCATCTCAGAAGCCACCTCCCTGAGGATGTGCTTTCTCATCTCATCATCGGGGCCAGTTATCTTGAAGCAGGTGGGGACCCTGAGGGCTAACTCTATAACCTCCAGGCCAAGGAAGGGGACCCTGAGTTCCACCGAGTTTGCCATTGTAACAGCATCATCCCGTTCAAGGTTGACATGGTAGATGTTCTCCAAATCATGCCTCAGCGCCTCTTCAAGGTTTCCATCCTCAAGGAGCCTCCTGTAGCGGTGGTATCCTGCGAAGAGCTCATCGGCTCCCTGCCCTGAAAACATTACCCTGAAACCTGCAGCCGACGCCTCCCTGGATGCAAGGTAGAGGGGCATGGCAATGGCGATCTGCATGGGGCTGTACACCTCAATCGCACCGAGGACGTGGGGAAGTGCACTCCTCACGGTTTTCTCTGTAACCTCAATTACATTGAGGTCCATGCCAAGGTCCTCTGCTGCCCTTGATGCGAATTCAACATCCGCCGATCCATGCGTGCCCACGGTGTAGAGGGTGATGTCCAGGTATTCGCTGAGGAGAACCGCAAGGAGGGTGCTGTCCACACCACCTGAGAATACAAGTGCTGCCTTGTTGAGTCCGCGGGTCCTCTTTTTTACCGCCTCCCTGATAGCAGATTTCAGGAGACCTTTAAGTTCATGGGGGCTCTCAGTGCATTTTCTGGGCTGGGGGAGTCCCCGCAGCTTCACCATCCTCCCATTTATAATGGCGTGACCAGGTTGAAGACTCTCCACGTTCCGCAGACCTATACTCCACAGGGCCTTTCTCTCCGATGCAAAGGCCTCCCCTGAATGGTAGAGTGGCTTGACACCCACAGGGTCCCTCACCGCCGCAAGGTTCTTTCCATCGGTGTAGATGAAGGCGTAGTCCCCGTCAAGTTCACTGACTGCAGATCGGATTGCATCCTCAAGGTCGCCGCCGTGGCCCTCTATGAGGTCCAGTATGAGGTGGGCATCGCCCCCAGCTGGGATGTCATGACTGTAGATTTCACCGTTGAATACCAGAACACCATCACCTGCAACCGGCTGGGGTCCGCCCACTATTGAGAGGAGGTTGTGGCCAAGTGCAATGTCCTCTGATGGAGGGGCCTCAAGCACATCCTCCCCCTCACTGGTTTTTATGGTGATCCTGCCGTCATGGTAGAGGCCTCTTGCATCGGGGCCCCTGTGTCCAATTGTTCTGAGCATCGCGGCGACCTTGTCCCTGGCGCCCGCTCCCCTGAACCCTGCTATACCACACATCCATGTCACTCTGGGGGCTTCAGGCCACCTTTTCACCGGCCTCTGGTCCCGGCTTTACTGAGTATATTTCCTCAACAGTCATGAGTATGGCGGATTTTGGTTCAAGTTCTGTCATGACGTTCTGGGCCCATTCAACGACCATGTCAAAGTATTTGCCTGATTTGAAGATTTCAACTGTTCCCTTGAACTGGTAGGGGCATTCCCTGGCGTTCTGTGGTATCAGTGCCATCTTTGGGTTTTCATGGAGGTTTCTTATGGTCTTCTTCATGTAGTTGTCTGCAATGAGGATGGTCCTCTCATCAAGTGGCCTTGCGAATCCTATGGGGACCACGTTTGGTGTGCCCTCCTCATCGGCGGTTGCAACAAAAACGAGTTCCTTTTCGATGGCATCCATCATCTCACGACTCATCATATAATATCACCATTTACCTATTACTCGATGATCAGTAGATAAAGTTAACTCCGGTTCTTCAGGATTGTTATTGTGCCCTTGAATACGTTTTAAACCGTTATAAGACGTTATATAGGCCTATAAAGCATCAAGCTCCTTTCTAATGTCTCCTGAATTGAGTGTGCCCCTTGAGGATTATATGGGCCTGCCACCACACCATGTTAAATCACCTCTGGAGAGCCCCTATACTTAAAATGGAATCCAATTAAAATCCGGCTGAAATATTGGGTTCTATATGTGCCTTTCAGCTGGATAAAGAATTGGGAATTGTCATTCAGCCCATTCTGGAGATGGAAAGAGCATATTCATCTATCCTGAAAATGAAAAGATTTCATAAAGCCTATTTTGATTTAAAAGGTTCATATAAGGCTCTTTTAGGTCAAATAAACCAAAATATTTATATATAACCTTAAATTCAAGTTTTTAATGTCACAGTGACCCTACCAGGCACTGTGGATTGGAGGCGGTAAAATTTCGGTAAACATGAGACTGGTGTGCATGCTCACTGCATGCATGCTCCTCATGAATACGGCAGGATATGCAGTGGCAGCTGATGATACAGCTTTCGAGAGTGAAGTGGAATGTGAGAAGTCACTGGATCAGTGTTCAAGTTTAAATGAAAGTTACAGTGAAGACATGGTGGACAGTGACAGCGACGGCACATTGCCTAGCGGGGCCGATCATCTGAGTGCAGATAACACCGAGCCCCCTGTTTCAGTGGACAGAGAAGCGTATACACCTAACACCACAGATAAACCTGTAGTGGCAGATGCAGACATGGCGAACGTCAGTGGCAATTCAGGCAGCCATTTCCAGGCTGCAGGTGATAATTCAGGTGTGAACCATGCAAACACACTTAGCGCTGCAGTTGACCTCAAAAAGTACATGGAAACCTACGGTAAGCTGCCATCAACAGTATCAGTGGGAAGCCAGAAGCTGACAGTTGCACAGTTCCTTGACCTGATGCTCAAGGACCTACTTAAAACTGCAGGAAAATCAGCTTCACTTACAGTGCGTTCAGTGAAAGCCGCGCCGAACCCATCAGGGTCAGCGACGGGGCAGCTCTCAAAGTCAGCCTACATCAAACTCGCAGAGAATGTGCTGAAGTTCATAAACAGTAACGGCAGGGCACCCAACTATGCGAGTTCCAGTATCGGCAGGATATCCTTTGATAACCTCATATACGCGGTTTCAAGGATCCTTGCATTCCATGCTGATAGTGGCAGACTCCCCAACTACGTCACGGTGAAGAAGATCAGTGCTACATCAACAACCCCATCATCATCGCTTAAGAGCGCTGCAGTTGACCTCAAAAAGTACATAGAAACCTACGGTAAGCTGCCATCAACAGTATCAGTGGGAAGCCAGAAGCTGACAGTTGCACAGTTCCTTGACCTGATGTTAAAGGACCTCCTTAAAAGTGCAGGAAAATCAGCTTCACTCACAGTGCGTTCAGTGAAAGCCGCGCCGAACCCATCAGGGTCAGCGACGGGGCAGCTCTCAAAGTCAGCCTACATCGAACTTGCAGAGAATGTGCTGAAGTTCATAAACAGTAACGGCAGGGCACCCAACTATGTGAGTTCCAGTATCGGCAGAATATCCTTTGATAACCTCATATACGCGGTTTCAAGGATCCTTGCATTCCATGCTGATAGTGGCAGACTCCCCAACTACGTCACGGTGAAGAAGATCAGTGCTACATCAACAACCCCATCATCATCGCTTAAGAAGAGACCTGAGAATGACCCCTACAACGGTGAGGGCACCTCCCGGTACCTTTCGGCAACAGCAAACTGCCAGGTGAATGACACGGCAATCAGGTCACTGGCAGCCAGCCTAACCTCAGGCCTCACCAGTGCATGGGATAAGGCAACAGCGATATTCAAGTGGGTACGCGACAGCATCAGCTACAGCTTCTACTACAACACAAGATACGGTGCCACTGGCACGCTAAAAACAAGGACAGGTAACTGCGTGGATCATTCACACCTCCTGGTGGCCCTCTTCAGGGCTGCAGGGTTACCTGCCAGGTACGTGCATGGTACATGCACCTTCACCTCAGGTAACACCTACGGCCATGTCTGGGCCCAGGTACTTGTGGGTGACACCTGGTACGCTGCAGATGCCACGAGTTCACGAAACAGTCTCGGCGCTGTATCAAGCTGGAACACTGCTACAGCAAAGATTAAGGGAATATACGCAAGTCTTCCCTTCTAGTGGTTTTTAAACCACTATTTTATTCTTTTTTTAGTGATGAATTGAGTCCTAAATTTAAGAATAATGGTTCTCAATAGCATCAGTACCTTGCAATGAGCAGACTGTTCACTATAACAAAGAGCGACAGGCCCATATCACCCACAGCAACCGCTACCCACAGGGGTACGGAACCTGTGACAGAGAGCACTGCAAGGGATAGTTTAACTGTAACCGTTAAAGCCGTGTTGATTCTCACGGTGCGGATGGTCCTCCGGCTTAGATCCATGAGTTCATCTATCCTCTCAAGGTCATCCTCCACAAGGGTTATATCGGCTGTTTCAAGTGCCACATCCGATCCCCGGACACCCATTGCTATCCCCACGTCTGCAGCTGCAAGGGCCGGTGCATCGTTAACACCATCACCCACCATTGCAACGGGTCCCCTCTTTCTGACCTCATCAATAACCTTCATCTTATCCTCAGGGAGGAGACCTCCCTGGTAGTTTTCAACTCCAAGCTCCCCTGCAACCTCAGCTGCAACCTCCTCGGTGTCCCCTGTCAGCATCATAATCTCAAGTCCCCTATCCCTGAGTTCTGAGATTGTCCTACTAGCTGAATCCCTGATGGTATCTGAGAGGGTTATCTTTCCTGCTATTCCCTCTGGCCCCTGAAGGTAGACTGTGGTCCCCTTACCTGGGCTGGCACCGACAAGCTCAGGGCTTCCAATGGTGTACTTCACCCCGTTGATGTGGCCTGAAACACCCTTCCCTGGCATGGACTCAAATTCACTGACCTCATCTGTTTCTCCATGGTAGGAGTCCACTATGGCCTCTGCGATGGGGTGACCTGACCTCCTCTCAAGGGAGGCTGCAATCCTTAGAATCTCATCCTTCCTCTCGACGGGTTCAACTGAGGTGACCCTGGGGGATCCCTCTGTGAGGGTTCCTGTTTTATCGAAGATTATGTTTCTCACCGAGGCCATGGCCTCCAGGAACTCCGAGCCCTTGATGAGTATACCCCTTCTTGCAGCGGCGGTCATCCCTGAGACCATTGCAACCGGTGTCGATATGAGGAGTGCGCATGGACATGAGATTACAAGAAGGACAAGGGCCCTGTACACCCATGTCCCGATGGATCCACCCATTATGATAGGGACTGCTGCCGTTAGAACCGCAAGGGCTATAACAGCTGGAGTGTAGACTGATGCGAAGCGTTCTATGAACCTCTCCCTGCGGGACCTTCTGGTGGCAGCCCTTTTAACGGTTTCAATAACACCTGCAAGCACCGTGTTATCTGCTTCCCTTGTAACCCTGACCTCCAGGTATCCGTCAAGGTTCCGGGTACCTGCAAATACATCACTGCCCTCCTGGACAGTTATGGGAAGGGATTCCCCTGTTATATTTGACTGGTCCACCTTTGACCTGCCCCTGGTGACTGTTCCGTCGAGTGGGATGGTTTCGCCGGGTTTTATACCGATTATGGACCCTGATCTAACCTCTTCGACCTTAATTATGTTCTCCCCATCACCAAGGACCCTTGCGGTTCGAGGTCTGAGCTTTATGAGTGATTCCACTGATCTGTGGGATCTTCTGTGGGCGTACTCCTCAAGGTACTCTGCGATGTTATATAAAACCGTTACAAGGGCCGCCTCTGTGTAGTCACCCAGTAATATGGCCCCAGCGGCTGCTATGAGTATGAGGAAGTTCACTGTGAAGCGTCCCCTCAGAACTGATCTGATTGCTGGTGGGAATATCCTGTAGCCGGCAGCCGCCACTGAGGCAAGTAGAAAGGGGACTGAGATCAAACCACCTGCGAAGCTGAGGATGATTCCTGATATGAGGAGCGCGCCTGATGCTGCGATGATCCGTATATCTTTATCCCCCTCCTCCGGGGAACATGAGCTGCATTCACACCCCATACAATTCACCTGAACATATGAATACACATTCATATGTATTCATATTATATAAGTGTTCCTTAATATCAGTAATTGTAGAAGGCGCCAGTAAAAAACCCTCAAAAGTCCAGAAGGGAATTAGTGAAATAAAAAAAAGAAGGGGATTACTTCCTTGCCCTCGCAATCTTTCTTGCAATCACAAGTTCACCTATGGCTATCAGACCCACAAAGAACTTTTCAAGGCCACCTGTAGCCCATATGGCCTCGCCAAATGTGGAGTTCCTGATCCTCTCCTCGTATTCCTTCGGCTTGATCCTCTTACCAGTGCGCCTCCTTGTGATGATTGCTGCGGCCTCCATGAGTTCGTCCCAGCTAACACCCTTGAGTTCACTGTTCATGGCCTCAAATATCTTGTAGACCTTGATCTCATAGAGCTGTGAGAGGGTCTCAACGATGTCAAAGGACCTCACAACACCGACAACCCTTCCCTCATCATCCAGTACAGGGACACTAACAAGTTTGTGGTGGGCTGTTTCAAGGACCGCCAGCCGCGCCGGGTCGTTCTCATTGACGTGGACTATCCTCTCAGGGGGCTGCATGACATCGGATACAAGTTCAACTCCATCCCTGAGTCCCCTCATAACATCAAAGCTTGTAACCCATCCAACAAGCTTCCCCTCATCATCAACAACAGGTGTTGTGAATTTCCTTGTCTTCTCCATCTTCAGGGATACATCAACAACCCGGTCCCCAGGGGAGACGGCTATAAACTCCTTATCCATTATCTCCTTAACTTTCATCTGACAACCTCTCCAGTTTAAGTGCTGCCACAGGACACTTAGACGAACAGACCTCACAGAGGATACATTTATCTCCATCAACAACAACTTCCCCATCCTCAATCCTTATGGCTCCGGTGGGGCAGTTCTCCTCACATACAAGGCACTCAACACATGCATCCTGATCAACCATGAGTCTACGGGTCTCAATGACAGGTCCGAGTTCCCTTTCAAGTTTTATGGCATCTGAGGGGCACACGTTGACGCAGGCACCGCATCCAATGCATATGGATCTATCAACCGCTGCAGTTTCCCCCACCCTTATTGCGCCTGTGGGGCAGAACCTCTCGCAGGTGCCGCAGGCGGTGCATTTATCTGTAACCTGAATATCCCTCATGCGGAGTGTTCTGTGGGGAATCCTCAGGTATTCAAGGTTGTATGTGACATCCTCATCAATTGTGGCTGTGCTCTCAACAACATTTATACATCTCACGGGACAGGTCTGGGCACATATCTCACATTTAACACAGTTATCGAGTATCCTGGCGGCCCGTGAGGCAGATGAATCTGATATTGCGTCAACAGGGCACTCCTCAACGCAGAGGTTGCACCTGACGCACTTTGGTGTTATGTCTATGAATTTATCGCGAACACTGCACCTTCCAAGTTCCACCCCGACTTCCTCAGGGCTCTCCTCAAGGTCCATCGACTTCAGTGCAACGTCCCTCTGGAGATCATCAAGTTTCTTTTTAAAGACAATATCCATGATACAACCCCGGTATTTGTTCAATCCTTAAAGAGATTAACATGATCCTCCTCTATTAGTTTAAACATGTTCACTTAAATTATTTTCCAGAATCACCGCGCTTTTCCTGATAGGTATCCCTGAGGTACCCCTCCAGAACCTCAAGGGCCTCCCTCCCTGGGAGGGACGATGTGGCACCGTAGCCCTCTATGCACCTTGATGCCATGTAGTTTCCAAAGAGGCATGACACCTCAAGCCCATGTCCTGAAAGCCATGCATAGAGGAAACCTGCATTGAATGCATCCCCGGCGCCCGTTGTATCCCTGCAGCTGGTCTCGAGTGCCTCAACCATCACCTCGGAGCCATCGAAGGCCCTGACACCCTCAGAGCCCATCTTCATGACAACCACGTCAACCCCCAGTTCTGCCGATGCCATGGCAGGGTCAGGGGATCCTGTCAGGATCTCCAGTTCCCTCCGGTTGACCAGGAGAATGTCTGTCCTCTCAAGGATACCCTCAAGTTCAGATGCGCCCCGCTCCGCATATAGGTGGCCGGGGTCGAGGCTCACTGTCACAGAGTCATCGATGACCCCCAGGACCTCCCTCTGGACCCTGATACCTGATCCTGCAAAGGATGTGAGGTGCAGTAGCCTGGTTTTCAGTGCCTCCTCCCGGACCTCATCCATGCTGAGGGTGTCGTTAACCCCGGGGTCCACATAGAGTGCCCTGTTTCCCTGGGGGTCAACGAATCCCATGACCCTGCCGCTTCTTCCCTCATCTGAAACGGCAACGTAATCGGCGACACCCCCCCCCTTCAGGTTCTCCCTTAGGATGGAACCCTCCCTGTCACCGGCAACCTTGCCGATGAAGGCCGTCCTCAGGCCAAGCCTTGCAAGGCCTATTATGGTGTTGGCTGCTGATCCACCGCAGGACTCCAGGATACTGCGTACAAAGACCTCCTCGTCGGGTCCTGCTATCCTCTCAACCATGTGGAGCTGGTCCATGTTAAGGGCCCCGAGGCCCACGGCATCGAATAACATCAGAGAACACCATGAAGGTCTATCCTGTGGTCCCCAAGTTTACCATCATAGTTACCCGCTGACACCATCAGGACGCCGTCGTAGCGGCAGACAGTCTCTATACCCGCCCTCATGGCCTCCTCAAGTGCCTCAAGGGACAGGCCATTTATGACTATCTCCGGTATGTACCCGACCCCCTCAGGGACCTTTGACTTATCACCCAGTAAGTCTCTGAGACTTGGACAGTAGGGGTGGTTGGTTGTGGGGCCTATCCAGGGGTAATTGGTCTCGGGCTTGGAGGCGGCCGAGCAGATATCGAAGGGTGTTACAACACCCTCAACCTCCCCTATGGCATTTATGGCGGCCCTTCCAGCCTCAAGGACGGTTTCAGGGTCCCTGCACATGTACCAGAAGTTGGCCCCCATGATCGCATCCCTGTACCCCATCTTTGACTCAATCTTAAAGTCCGGGACCGCTATGGGGATGTTGATCATTTCACGGCCACCAAACTCCTCAATCCACTCATAACCGTCCCCACAGTGGCCCACATGCTTCATCATATCCATGTACCCCTCAGGGTCAGGTGTGGAATTGTAGAGGGCTGTGAATGGTTTCACCAGTATGTCCTGCCTGATCCTGTAGGAGAGTTCAACCTGGAACTTCTCCAGGTCGGGGAGGGCATAGTAGAACTGTACAGTGGCCCCTGGCCTCCCATCTGGTGTTTCATCAGCCGAGTGGAATGATTCAACGCCACCCTCAACTCTCCCTATAACCGCGCCTGGGGTTGCAGTTGAATCGTAGGCCGCCCTCCTTACGGTTTCCATGTCACGGGCCGTTATGGTGGCCCTCACACACCTTCCGGTGAAGGCCTCTGAAAATGTATCCTCGATCACCGTTCCGTTAATCTCCATAATCAACACCTGACGATCCATTCAGCCCAGGGACCCCACATCCTCCCCTCTGATCCTCTTCCTGACTGCGAGGCTCTCCTCAACGAGTTCATCGGTATCATCCACCGGTGTGATGGTTGGGTAGGCGTCCCGGAATATGTTCTCGAATCTCTCAGCAACCCTGAAGTCCACCCTGAAGGATTCAAGGGCCCTTTCAGGGTCATCGGAGTACGCCTTAACGAATTCCATTACGTAGTTCCTCCCGAACCTTGAGTGGAGGTCCACGAGTGGCAGGAGGGCCCTTGCATCCTCGGATATGACGGCAACCTCGGCCTCCCTGAGTGCGTACCTGTTGCCGTTGAATGAGATGGGTATACCCTTCCCCCTGAGTTCCCTGAGGGGCTCGACATCTGTTATGCTGTCACCCACATACATGGCCGCCTTCGCTGTTAAACCAAGTTCAGAGAGTATCCCTTTCAGGGCGACCCTCTTACCGTCCCCGCCAACAGTCTGGACCTCCTCAAGGAGCCTCCCTATCCTCATCTGTGGTATTTTCTTGAAGAATATCTCATCCAGGTCCTGGAAGTCTCCATCAATGACTTCCTCCCTGAGTTTCATGAGCATCTCCCTTTCATCATCCCCAACAGGGACGTTGAGGGTGAGGGTTGTGTGGCGGGTGTTCTCAATGGGGAAGCCTGTCCGCCTGCAGAGGGCCTCTATGTAGTGCCTGTAACTTGTGCTTATTATGTAGGCTGGCATGAGCTGCATGGCAAGCTCGAGGGTCTCCTCTGCCCCTGGTACAAGTTTGAGGGTTTCCTCTGAGAATTCAATTAGCTTCTCATCGGTGACACCGTAGGCCACCAGGAAGGGGACTATGAGTTTCAGGGTGTCCCCTGCATTGTAGCCGGGCCTTTTTATCTCATCTGCCAGTATGTCATCAAATTCGCTGACCTTCCTGAAGAACCTGTCACCTTCAGGCATGAAGTGGGCCGCGGCCTCGAATGCGTTGTCGTTCAGTGAAACCGGGCCCTCGCAGTCTGTCACAAAGACCCTATTCAAGGTTATCATCCTCCAGGTTAAGTTTCACTGCGGTAACAGGGCATATGTCCTGGCATTCACCGCAGAGTATGCAGGTGTCATCATCAACCTCCACCTCACCATCCATTGCCATGGCATCAACGGGGCAGTGGTTGACACAGACACCGCACCTCTGGCAGATGACATGATCCACCTCCACTGAACCGCTTCTTGGTCCCCTGAGGATTCTGCGCTCAAGGTATATCCTGCCATCGGATGCCCTGAAGCCCTCCTCTGTTATTTCAACTGCATCAACAGGGCAAACTCCTCTGCAGCGACCGCAGAAGACGCATCCATCCTTTATCTCAACAGGGGCTGGTGTTACCGGTTCTATAACTCCAACCGGGCACTCGGTGACGCATAGCCCGCAGCCGATGCACCTCTCCTCAAGGACCCTTATGCTCCTCTTTGGCTTTGTGAAGTCCACTATATGGTTGAGTTCCAGGATTTCAAGGTCCGAGTCAACGAGTTCCTCTATACCTTCCCTTATTTCATCTGTGACATCCACACTGAACTCGGGTTCATCCCTGGAGAACCTTCTCTTCACGCTCCTCAGAACCGAGTCTATCCTGCCAAGGTTCCTTACGAGTTTCTCTGATTCCCTCTCAAGGATCTCCCCTGCTATCTCCATGTTATTTAGCTTTGAGAAGTTTTCGTATGCCCTCTTTCTGGATGAGTACTTTATGGCTGCTGATGGGCAGACATCCATGCACTCCTCGCACCTTGCACAGTATGATGGGTCTATGTAGGGGAGCCTGTTGATCTTACCAACCTTTATGGCGCCCCTGGATGGGCAGACCCTGGTGCAGGTCATGCAGCCTATGCAGTCCCTCTGGTTAACCACAACAGCCTTTCCACCCACCACGGATCTCGGCAGGATCTCACCATATTTTATGGCCTCTGTGGGACATGCCCTTGCACAGTAGCCGCACCTGACGCATTTATCCTCGTCTATCTCACTGTGAACCCCTGTCTTCCCTGATGATGTCAGGTGTATGGCCCCTGTCCTGCAGGCAGATACACAGGCACCGCAGCCACGGCAGATCCTGGGGTTTATCACAGGGACGTTCTCCCTCACTGGCTCCCCGAGGATTGTCTTCATCCTTATGGCATCGTAGGGGCAGGCCTCCCTGCAGAGGACGCAGCCAAAGCAACGGTCATCTATCTCAACCTCCCCTGTGTCCGGGTCGATGTGCACGGCATCAACAGGGCATGCATTCAGGCAGGGCTTATCAGGGCAGTTCCTGCATTTCTCATGGTGGATTTCATAGTCAACGTCAACTTCCCTCAGGGGCTTTACGGGTTTTGCTGCAGCTGGAATGTTATCATCTCCTCATCACTTTACAGGAAGCGCCGCCGGTTTTATGGTGATCCTGATCACTTCCTCACCGTTGGACTCGTCAATGAGGAACCTTGCAACGTAGTACCCGGCAACACCGAACGGGCAGGTCTGGTAGCATGTGCTGCACCTGAGACACTTTTCAGGGTCCCTCACGACTCCCTCATCCTCCGAGTAGGTTATGGCACCCGATGGGCACTCATCTACGCATAACCTGCACTGAACACACTTCTCAGGGCTCCATGTTATGATCCTCATCTTCAGGCGGTCTGTTATCATCTCAAGGATGTCCCTGGTTATATCCTCATCGGGCAGAATCTCAAGGGCCCTTTCAAGGAGGGGTCGCAGGGGGTGGTTCATCCTGTAGACCTCACCCGCCCCGAGTTTCTTTATATCATCACTGCGCTCCTCGATGGCCGCCTCCAGTTCATTGACAGCCAGGTTTATAACCATCTTCTGTTCCTCAACATATGCCACGTGTATCCTCTTGAGCGCACCCTTGACAGGGCACTTCTCAAGGCAGTCACCGCATGCTATGCACCTGCTCTGGTCAATCTCGACCCTGCCGTCCTCCTCAACGATGGCATCAACCGGGCAGGCCTTCATGCATTTCCTGCAGCGTATGCAGAGGTAATCGTCTATCACGTAGAGCTTCTCTGAGGGTACGATTGTGAACTCTTCCCTTATGAGGTGGTTCTCACCGCATTCTATAGTCTTGGGGTCGGTGGGGCAGACCTCGGCGCAGAATCCGCACCTGATACAGGCCCCCCTCACTATCACCGGGTAGGTCAGGCCCTCCTCCTCGGAGGTGTCGGTATCGCGGACCAGTTTTATCGCGCCGGGGGCAGGGCATGCTGTGGTGCAGGCCCCGCAGCCTATGCAGTACTCCTTATGTACTGTGGGGAAATCCCTGAACCTTTCGGGTTTTTCAAGGATCTCATGTTCTGTATGTGCATTTGCAAATTTCTCTGCCCATGATTTGCGGGCAAACTCGTAGAGGTACCATATTACAGAGGACATAGGACATCAACATGATCAATTCTTTTAAAGGAGTATCTCCCTCTTTCCCTCATTCTCGTCCAGGACCACGACCCTCTCTGCACATGCTATGCATGGGTCTGCACTGGCATAGGTTGCAACGGCATCTGCAACGGTTGCAACGTCACGCAGCATGTACTTTGCACAGGCATCGATGTTCATGATGCTGGGGGTCCTTATGGAGATGTTCTTTATGAGGTTTCCGTTGGTCTCAATCATGTAGGCCACCTCGCCGCGGGGTGCCTCGTTTCTCCACTCCCCGTAGCCTGCCTTCACATCCACCTTCCTCCTCACAGGGCCGGAGGGGATACTGTCTATCACCTGCTTTATGAGGTCAATTGAGACCCTTATCTCATCGAAGCGGTTCATGACCCTTGCAAAGTTGTCCCCCTCATCCCTCCAGATCGTCCTGAAATCCAGGTGATCCCGGTAGGTGGGGTGATCCTCCCTGAAGTCATACCGTATACCCGAGGCCCTTCCGATGGGTCCCACTGCCCGGGCCTTCTCTGCCTCCTCACGGCTCATGTAACCCACGTCCCTTGACCTGAGTCCTATGAGTGGCCCGTGCTCGAACATTTCAACGTAACGGTCGAATTCCCTTTCAAGGTCCACTATGATCTCCCTTATCCTTGAGAGGTGATCCTCTGAGGCGTCCATCCTCACACCCCCCACAACGTTCCAGCCCATGTTGACACGGTTACCTGTGAGTAACTCGATGGCATCCATGACAGGCTCCCTCAGGGCCAGCATGTACATGAACATTGTCTCATGGTCAAGGGCCTTGAAGTAGGTTGAATTTGCAATGAGGTGACTCTGTATCCTGTCAAGTTCGTTGGTCAGTGCACGGAGGAACTGGGCCCTCGGTGGGGCCTCCACCTCAGATATGGCCTCAAATGCCTCTGCAAAGGTCTGTGTGTGTATATATGAGCATATCCCGCAGACCCGCTCAGAGAGGTATATGGCCTTCTGCCAGGTCTTGTTCCTCATCACCCTCTCTATTCCCCTGTGAACGTATCCATACTCTATCTCGGCCTTGAGAACCTTCTCACCCCTTGTCTTAACCTTGAGCCTTATGGGCTCCTTGTAGCCGGGGTGCATGGGTCCAAGTGGCAGTATCATCTCTTTCTCCCCCTCTCTGCTATTGCACCGGGTGCCACAGACAGTATCGCTTCAAGTATCTCAGATGGCCTTGGCGGACAACCAGGGACCTCAGCGTCCACCGGTATGAAGTCAGAGACCGGTGCATAGACGCTCCCACCCTCCTGGTTGAACACGTCCCCTGAGATGGGGCAGTTGCCCAGGGCCACCACTATCTTTGGCTCAGGTGCCTTGCTGTATATCCTCTGAAGCTTCTCTCTCCACTGCTCTGTAACGGCACCGGTCACCAGTATCACATCAGCCTCCCTGGGGTTCTGGTGGACGTATATACCGTACTGTTCAAGGTCATATCTGGGTGAGAGGAGTGCAAGGACCTCTATGTCGCAGCCGTTGCACCCTCCGGTGTTCACAAGACACACGTGGATTGATGTTTTCCTCAGAATACTTTTAAGAGCATCCAACATTTCTTTACCTCTACATCCACTCTTTAATGATCAATCTTAAGCTTAAGAGCATCC
The DNA here is from genome assembly GCF_000145295.1 of Methanothermobacter marburgensis str. Marburg. Taxonomy (NCBI): domain Archaea; kingdom Methanobacteriati; phylum Methanobacteriota; class Methanobacteria; order Methanobacteriales; family Methanobacteriaceae; genus Methanothermobacter; species Methanothermobacter marburgensis. The sequence goes on along the minus strand of NC_014408.1, from coordinate 719,964 downwards.
AACATTTCTTTACCTCTACATCCACTCCTTCATGATCAATCTTAAGACCGGAGTATCTCATGGAGCCTCCTCTTCCCCTCAGCAAGGGCATCTCCGTATTCGGCTCCATCCAGGATCATCCCTGTTATCTCATCCTTGAGTGCCTCTGCATCCCCAGTATCCACGATTTCCATCACATCAACGAGCCAGCAGAGCTGGAGGTCACTGTGCAGCTTCTCCTTTATGCACCTTGGCCTTGCAGACTCGAATCTGGGGTGGAGGGCCTCAAGGCTGGACATGTCCAGTTTATCCATGAGTATCTCCTGGAACTCCTCCAGATCAATTTCAAGTTCCCTGGAGAGTGGTTTCACAACATCCTCCTGCCACCGGTAACTTTCAATTATCCTCCTCTTCATGAGCCTCATGAGTTCTCCTTCATCCATAACTACCACCCCGGGGTCCCGGCCAGGAGCCATATGATAAAAGCCACCGCAGCCCCCAGGACCGTCTCGTATCTACCATACCCTGGCCTCATACCGGCAACCAGGGCGACCATGAAGAACCCCCCGGTCCTTAAAAGAGGGGTGAAGGGTGCCAGGGCCGCATTCACAAGCACCACCCACCCCACGAGGGCTACTATAAGTGCCAGTGGGTCTATTTTTTCCTCCACAAATGGCTCCCTGTACTTCCGGTAGCTTAAGAGTAAACCGGTTACCGAGCCAGCGATAAAGGAAACCGTGTATACAAGGTATATTCCATACAATATTATCACCAGTGAATTTGATTATACCGGTCTGTAGAGGACCAGGAATGAAATTATGAAGAGTGCCAGTACCGCGAAGAACGCAGCCCTTTCAAGTTCCTCTGAGAGTTCAGAGACCCTTTCACTGCCCGCCATGAGCAGTAGAACCATGAATATGGCTGCAAGGAATGTGACCGGTATTACAGATATCCTCTGCATGATGGCTGCAAGCAGGCTCACGATTATTACTCCGCCCGCAACAAGTGCCGTGAGTACCGTTAGACCTTTCTCCATTAAATCCCCTCTCTAAATTACTATCACATTACAAGCATAAGAATGATGGACCCTGCTATACCGGCGAATGCCAGGATAACCTGTATGGCCACAGAGTGGTTGGGGTTCAGCATTGGTGTTGTTGCGTTTATGAATGCCGTTACCGCCGTGATAATCACCATTCCCAGGATGTATAGCGGCAGGCTCAGGCCGCCTATGAATACCGTGAGGAATATCCAGAGGAGCATGTACCATGCAATGGACTCTGAGATCATCAGGTAGCCCCTGAGGACCCCGAAGTGCTCTGTCTCATACCCGGATATTATGTCCTTACCCTTGGTTATGGAGAATGGTGAGTACGGTGCCTTTGAGAGTATGAGGACAAAGAACATCATGGCCGCCAGGGGGAGCTTCAGTATGAGTGGCCCGTGGATGCTCTGGTAGCCTATGATGTCGGATATCATCATCGTCCTGGTCTGCAGGTATATGATGGCGAGCACCGCAAAGAGTGGCAGTTCGGCTGCAGCAGAGAAAACCGCGCGGACACAGCTGAGCTTACCATACGGTGAACCGGATGATGATCCTGCGTTGTGCTCAACGATCTTGTGGAGGGCGTATATCCCGAAGAAGAGCAGGAGTGAGCCCTCAAGAACAGGTCCCACGATAACCGCGCTAATCCAGATACCACAGAGTGTCGCCGCTATAGCCACATAGAATGGCATGGCAGCCGTCCTGGGGAACGATGACTCCTTTATGTAGAACTTAAGGGTGTGGAGGAGGTGCTGTATAACAGGGGGTCCTGGTCTCCTCTGTATCCTCGCCATCACCTTCCTCTGGAACCCCAGAAGCAGGCTCCCCACCAGAAATGCTATTGTAACGTTAACTATGATGTTTCCCATCAGATTCATTTCATCACCGCAAAGTATGGTTCCATGATCATCAGTACCCTATGAATGGTTCGTTAACCCTCTCGTCAGCCTCATCCTTCTCTGGTGTCGCCATGGAGAGTATCCCCAGCGAGAGTATGAAGACCGGGATGAGGAATATGGCCACGCCATACACCACCCACGCAGGTGGGTTGAAGAGGAGGGCATAGATTATCCCGGTTGCTGATAGTATCAGGGCAGTAAGGCTTCCTGCTTTAAGTTTATTCATGATCTCACCTTCAGAGTGCAACTATCAGTAAAACCTCAATGGCCCTCACAATCACCAGGAGGGAGCTGAGGTGTATTATGAGTATGAAGGGTGAGCCGGGTGTCCGGAACATCTCTGCCTTGGTTGCATAGAACGGTGCAACACCGGTCTCACCTATAACCCCCATCAGAAGGAGGATGGTTGCAAAGCTTATCATGGGGTTTCCCCCGATATGGGATAGCTCAAGGAGACTCAGTGTACCTGATGAGCCCAGCACCATGGCCGCGCCCCCGAAGAGGGGAAGTGAAGCCATCATGGCTATGAGTCCATACTGGAAGGCCGCATCAAGCACATCCACCTGTCTCACCGCTGAGACTATACCGATGTTAACTATTCCTATGAGTGCCACAAAGAGTGTGAAGTTGAACAGGTCACCTGTAACCATCGCGCCTGCAGTTGCAAGTCCACAGACTATTGCAAGGAACCTCCTGATCCTGAACTCGGCTGTGTCAACCTCAACCCTCCGGTTACCCAGTGACCCGAACTCTGTCTCAACCTGGGTCTCTGTCCGGCTTATGGCTATGAGGAACGTGAATATGAGTACAGATGCGAACATGAACAGGTTGAATGGTGTGAGGTAGAGCACTATGTCCCCGAAGGGTATCTGACCCAGTAGCTCACCACCAAGGGACGCTATATCCATCATTCATCACCCCCTGCTTCCCTGATCTCCTCCCTTGCAAGGACCCCGATGAGGCCCATCTTGCTGGCCACCTTGATAAGTATACCGCAACTTGAAAGGAACAGGGCCGGGAGCCAGAGCTGTGGTGCTGTGAAGAATATCAGGAAACCTGCAAGCCATAGGCACCAGGTTATACCTGAGACACCCGCTATACCATTCCATTCAGCCACCGGCAGGCCACGGGCCTTCCTGGTTGCAGCGTAGAACAGAACACCTGCACCTGCAACCGCACCCCCTGTGAAACCTGTGAGGAACACGCCGTAGGCTATGAGTACAAGTGCCAGGAAGTTGGGGGCTGTCCTGAAGACCTCGAGTTCCATCGGGACGTGTTCAATCTCCTCCACCTCGCCACGGATCCTCATCTCCCTTGAAATGAGTATCTCCGAGATGGCCATTATCTCGGCCAGTTCAACCACCAGCCCGGGGAGTATGAGGGCCTCTGCAAGGTCGGTTCCGACCGCTGCAACGATCACAAGCATTGCTATTCCCACTATATCGGTGATTATGAGTGCGCTGAGGTCATTCTTCTGGAATGATATCCCAAGGAGCGCTATGAATCCCGCTACAAGTCCCGTGTAGACAGCCGGGACGAAGAGTGAAACTGTGAATTCAGGTACCATCATGGTTTACGCCTCCTCACAGTGAAGTTAAGGGCGACCCATGATGCTATGGTGAATGCCATCATGAGTATGCTTGACTCAAGGACCGTGTCAAGACCCCTTGTGTAGTACAGTATCTCATCTATGAGACCCCCCGGGGATGAGTATATTGAGGTTCCGAAGTAGTAGGTAAGGTCCTTGACCGCTATCGCTATCGGTGACAGGTAAGCTGTGATCTTACCCAGGTTAACCTCAAACTGGGGGTACTGGGACTTCACGTTGCCTGGTTCCTCAAGTGGAACCCCACCACGGTCGTAGGGTGCCAGGGGATCCTTGCTGTTAATCTGTTCCTGTGGGAGTGGCCTCGGGTAGAGCTGGTTCTCATTCAGTGTTAATGGTACCAGGAAACCCACAAGGAGCACGAGTCCAAGTGAGAATGCGAATAGACGCGGTATCCTCTTGGGGTTTGCCAGTTCGTTGAGGATTCTTCCAAGGCTCATACTTCCACCCCCATCTCCTCGAGCCTTATAACGGCCCTGAGCAGTACCAGTGTCATGATTGTGGTGGCCGCGATGAAGGTGAGGAGTGCAAGTGTGTGGTTGTAGGTGAGGAATATCAGTGAAACACCAACCGCCGGTATCTCGGTGTTCAGTATCCTGACGATAGGGTCCCTTACACCGGGACCTGCGACGGTTGCAATGGAACCTATTATTACAAGTGCGGCCCCTGCGTAGAACCATATCTGGGTTTCAAGCAAGTTTCCCACCTCTTACATCCAGTACATGAACATCAGACAAGATCCTCACCCCTCGCTACCCTCACATCATTTATTCTCATAACAGCCATGAGCAGTATCACCGTTGATATGGGGTCAAAGAGGGCTGCTGCCATGGCCACGTCAAGGTATCTGGCCGCCGCGAGGACCATCACAAAGCCCCCCTGAAGCAGAGAGAACATTATTATCTTATCAAGGGGTCTTGGAAGTAGTATGATGCCTGCGGCACCTGTGAATATCACGAAAATTCCTGTGTTTGTAAGGTTAATGAGGTCAAGCGGATTCATAAACATCACCAGCCAAATCTTCACCTAATCCCTTAATGAGGTCAAGCGGATTCATAAACATCACCAGCCAAATCTTCACCTAATCCTCGATTAATATTTCCTCCCCTACACGGTCAAGGGTGTGTGCAATAGCATTGGATGTTATTGTTGATGCCACGAAGTAGACGGCTGCAAGGATAGCCCCGAATGCCGTTCCAATGTAGAGTGCAATCATTGCAGATATCCCGAAACCCATTGCATTGAGGTAAAGGAGCCTCTCTGCCCTGTCCTGTGCTAGAAGTGCCCTCAATGCCATGAGAACAACTATTATCCCTGTTATCTGGAGTAGCATGATCAACACCTTCTATTTCAGGTCTGTGTACCTGTTCATCCTCCTGGCTATGGCGCCAAGGAGCCTTGATGATCCTCTGTGGTTTAACCCCTGTATTGTGGTTATCGCAATAACCATTCCTGCAACAAACATTTCAGGTTTCAATCCGGCAAGCGATGAGATTGCTATTATGACCGTGATTGAAAGTGCGCCTGTCGTACCGGCATACCCCGGGTCTGCGCAGAGCCTGTTCCCTATGAACACCAGGAGCGCAGCTATAATGCCCCCTTCAGGTACACCCATGAGGTAACAGCCAATTGCCCCCAGGAGTGTGCCTGCAGATGCGTCAGGTGAGCATACTATGTTTCCCTGGAAGAAACCCCCTGCGAGGTCCCCTCCCCTTCTCATTATATCCCTTCCAATGTAATCGGCCCCCCTGACACCTGGTTTCTCTGGAAGGCCCATCCATGTATCTATGATAACAAAGTTCAGCCAGGATACCGCTGCTGCGACTGCAACTCCAACAAGTTCATTCATCACAAGTCCTCCGGTCTGGGGAATATGTCCTCAAGGAAGTAGGCCGTCATGAGAGCTGCCAGAAGCCCTGAAACCACACCAAGATCGACCCCACCATACATACCCGTGACACCAAGTTTTATGCATATAGCCACAAGACCCATGGCAATTATGGGCGCCGGGAAGATGGCTGACGGGGTCCAGGAATGTCTGGCCGGTCTTTCAGGTGCCAGAGGCAGCCCCAGTATCGCTGAAATGATTATTGAGGAAATAATGCCTGTTATGTAACCTGAAAGATATGTAACATGAATAATCATGATAAAAGAATAATAATCCAACATATATAAATCTTTTTAAAAACCGATTTCGGGTATTGAAGAGGAATTTTAATACGATTTTTGCTGTTTTTAGGAGAGAATGCCTCTGTACTCCTTCAGATTATGTAATAAAAATTTGCTCAAATAATAGCCACTTTAGTGACATATTTCACGATAAACTGTAAGTTCATGTGAAACAAGAGAAACCTCCAGGAGAAAAATGGGGTGATCTGTATGGGCATCCATCTAAAAACCCTCGCTGTTCCCGTGCTGCTCTTAATTCTTCTCACAAACCCCGTGAGTGGGGCTTCAGCAGTGCAGGAGGTCCGGGTAACCGTACCCGAGAGTGTGGAGATAATGGTCCTCTGGAAGGGAGAGGAGGTCGGAAACTCATTCACCCTCACAGCCACAGTGGAACCCGGAAAAGAATACACCTGGCCCGGAGGACCCCAGGGACTCCAGATAAAAGACCTATCCAACGTCCCCATCGACCTCTACATAAAAGCAGAAGGAGACCTCCAGGGACCAGAAACCATACCCATACAGAACCTCAAATACGCCAACTACGGCACAAACCTCCCCAAAACACCACTCACAACAACCTACACACCTGTTAGAAGGAACTGGGTGGTTAAATCTGAAGATGAATCATTAATACCCGTGGACCTTCACCTCACGGTGCCACCTGGAACAGCCGCCGGTGTCTACTCTGTGAGAATATATCACATAGCTGTTAAATCACCGGGTGAACCCTGAAATAACTCTTTTTTATTAATGAAAACATTTTATAGCCTGCAAATCACGCAGATGAACCCTTTTTAGCATATCAACATTGATGACGATGCCCACTGGACCAGATTTAACTCCATGAAAATACACAACCACAGAAATAATAAATTAATAATAAATTATAAGGGAAAACTTAATAAATAAATGAATTACAGATATATGTGTAATGGTGGGGGGATCTTCTGATGTCAGATTACAGCTGGATGGGGGTTCTTTTTATACTGCTGCTTCTACCCATACCCTTTTCCACAATGGGCGCAGTGCAGGAGGTCCGGGTAACCGTACCCGAGAGTGTGGAGATAATGGTCCTCTGGAAGGGAGAGGAGGTCGGAAACTCATTCACCCTCACAGCCACAGTGGAACCCGGAAAAGAATACACCTGGCCCGGAGGACCCCAGGGACTCCAGATAAAAGACCTATCCAACGTCCCCATCGACCTCTACATAAAAGCAGAAGGAGACCTCCAGGGACCAGAAACCATACCCATACAGAACCTCAAATACGCCAACTACGGCACAAACCTCCCCAAAACACCACTCACAACAACCTACACGCCAGTCAGGAAAAACTGGACCGCAAGAGATGAAAGAAACGCTGTTGTCCCGGCCGACATCTACCTCACAATTCCTCCCTTCACCGCGCCGGGGGAATACAGGGTCAGAATATACCACCTGGCTATAAAATCAGCCACGTAACCTTATTTTAATCTGCATCACCATCTGAACTGAAATATGTCTTCTTAAGCGCACATGTGACAGACATGAAAATATTTATCAGTCCACGACCCAAATAAATAGTCCAATCAGCATACGGGAGAATCTCAGTTGAAGTTCAGGCGGGAGATCATATTATTAATTGCAGGTATAGTATCAGCGGTCCTCATAAACATGCCATTATTTCATCTCAGGGTTCTTGGAATAGCATCATCCATAGTGGTGTCAGGTTACACCATACTCATCATCACAGGCTTCGACAGCATTCTGATCACCCCGGTGGCAGGAATGCTCCTCATCACACTCAACGCCCTCATCCTTAATTACACGCCCCTCAGGAACTCAAGAGCACTTTATGCACTCCCGGCCATAATTATACCCCTCATTGCTCTTATAATCCGCCTGAGAAAGAAGGATACCCCTGAGGAGGATACCCAGACAAGAACCGCAAGGGAACTTGCAAGAAGGTCTGGCAGAAAACAGAGCGAACGGCATGAGGAAGATGAAGTCATCAGGCTCGGTCTCTCCTCAAGGGACCTCCTGATTGCAGGTATCCTATCATCCTCAACACCCATCCTCATAAGCCTCACACACCTCAGACATGTGAGGTTCCTCCTTGCACTCATCCTCATAGTAAGCACATCCTATCTGGTGGCATCTGCCTTCCTAACAGGGCTGCGGGAGAGGAGAAGACTTAAGCAGGTAGGATTAATAGCCCTCTTTGTCTCCATCCTGACACCCCTAGCATGCTTACTTGTACCCAGGGGTTATGGTCACATATTCCTTGGGGTCACAGGTATACTTGCAGGCCTTGCAGCCTACATCAGAAGGTCCAGACAGAGGATAAAAATCATAGAGTCCCTTCAGCAGTCAGAAATGGACATCCTGGAGAAATATGGGTTAGTGGAGGATGAAATCACCATTGAAATACCTGAAATATCAGATGATGACCTTTATGTGGGTGAACCCTCAGCTATAAAGAAGAAGGCCCTTAAAATGAGAAAAATAAGAGGGGCCCCTGAAACCGGGAAAATCGAAGGTGATGATGTTGAAGGGGAACTCAAAAAGGCCTTCTCAGGACATGAATTCCCCTCAGAACCTGAAAAAACCACATCCATCGGTGGTTTCAGTGACCTCGCAGTTCTATCCATCCTGAGTATCCTTACCATCATCCTTTTGAGGGGCGGTATCGCTGAGGCGCTCTTCTACCTCCAGGTGCTGTTCATCCCGGGGTACATACTGATTTCAGCCATCGCACCTGAAAGGGTTCAGCTCAGTATCCCTGAGAGGCTGTTTCTGGCATTCTCCACGAGCATCATCATGACCTCGGTCATCGCACTCCTCATGGGTGGACATGTTACATTCAAACCATTCCTTGCAAGGACAGTGGCAGGCCTCAGCCTTGCCCTCACTCCAGCCGCATTCATAAGGAGGTGGAGGCGCGGGGAACTCGCCTACTCCGCCGATATAAGAAGCATACCATCACCCCGTAACCTCTCAAGGGACGGTAAGATCTCACTCTTCCTCTCCATCATACTTGTAGCGCTAATTGCGGTAACGGTCTACATAACCCTCAACCCGGCACCCTCTGAGAGGTTCACAGAGTTCTACATCCTGGGGCCCGGTGGAAAGGCCTACGGGTACCCCGAGAACCTCACAGCAGGGGCAAATGCCAGTGTAATCGTGGGTGTGGTTAACCGTGAGTACCGCAACGAGACCTACCTCATGGTGGTGCGTCTTGGCGGAGATATTTTAAGGAATGAAACCATAAGGTTGAGTGATAAGGAGAAGTGGGAGAGGAAGATAAACTTCACAGTTACAGAGACCGGGGAAAACCAGAAACTGGAATTCCTTCTATACAGGTTGCCTGATAAAAGGAAACCCTACCGGTCTCTTCACCTATTCATCAATGTAAGGTAGTGTATGATCATGAAGGGCATGAATGTCGCTGTAACAGGAGGACTTGGATTTATAGGCTCACACCTCACAGATGAACTCCTCAGAATGGGAAACAGGGTCACTGTAATCGATGACCTCTCGAGCGGGAAGAGGGGGAACCTCATGTACCCCAAACATGAAAACCTTGAGATCATAGAGGGGAGTATCAATGAGGTGGACCTTGATTCTGTATTCATGGATAAGGATTATGTGTTCCATCAGGCCGCCCTTGCAAGTGTCCCTGAAAGCGTGAGGGACCCCCTGAGGTGCCACAGGGTGAACGCCACAGGAACCCTCAGGGTGCTTCTTGCCGCCTGCAGGGCGGGGGTCAGGAAGGTTGTGAATGCCTCAACCTCAGCTGTCTACGGGAACAACCCGGAAATGCCGCTCTCTGAGGACGCAAGGCCCATGCCCCTATCACCCTACGCGGTATCCAAGGTCACAGGGGAGTACTACTGCAGTGTTTTTGAGGACTATGGCCTTGAAACAGTTTCCCTCAGGTATTTCAATGTTTATGGGCCCAGACAGAGGCCTGACTCCCAGTACGCTGCCGTCATCCCGAGGTTCATTGACGCCATCCTCCAGGGCAGGCAGCCTGAGATCTATGGTGATGGGGAGCAGAGCCGTGACTTCATCTATGTGGGTGACGTTGTGAGGGCCAACATCTTCCTTGCAGAGTCACCTGAAACCGGTATCTTCAATGTGGCTTGTGGAAGTGCGGTTACTGTTAACCGGCTCTTTGAGATAATATCAAGAATCCTCGGATCAGATTCAGAGCCAGTATTCCTTGATGAGAGGCCCGGTGATGTGAGACACTCCCTTGCAGACACCTCAAGGCTGGAGGCTACAGGCTTCAGGCCAGATGTGAAACTTGAGGAGGGACTCATCAGAACCGTCGAGTGGTTCAAAGGATGAAACTGAAATCTGAACCCTCTGAGAGGGATTAAAATGAGTCATGCCAGAACCCTCGCAAAAAATACCCTCTTTCTCCTCACAGCCACCATCTTCACCAACCTCGCGGCCTTTGTATGGAACGTCTACCTTGCAAGATACCTCGGCACAGCAGGTTTCGGTATACTATCTGCGGCACTTGCCCTAACAGGCATATTCAGCATACTGGCTGACCTCGGGATGGGGACCTACATTACAAGGGAAATCGCAAGGGACCCTGCTGGTGCCAGAGAGCTTGCATCTGCGGGGCTTGGTAACAAACTGCTCCTTTCATTGATTGTCCTTGTTATGATAATCCTCCTACCGGTAACCGGTATCTACAGGGGCACGGCTGCTGCAGTTGTAATGTTCATAGGGGGTTACATGCTTGTTAACGCCTTCAGCGCATTCTTTAACAGCATGTTCCAGGGATTCCAGCGGATGGAGTACCAGACGATCTGGAACATCCTCAACAGTTTATTCATACTTGTCGGAGTGCTCACCGTGATCTGGCTGGGCGGAAGTGTTGTACATGTGGCCATCGCCTACCTCGTTGCAGCGGTTCTCTCAGTTAGCTACTCTGTTTTCATATTCACAAGGAGGTTTTTCAGGCCAGGTCTGGCTTTCAGCCGGGAATTGATCGTTAATGGACTGCCTTTCGGCGTGACCAGCGTTTTTTTCCTCATCTATTTCTGGATAGACTCTGTCATGCTCTCACTCATGAAGGGTGATGTTTCCGTTGGTCTCTACAGTGCACCCTACAGGCTTCTTACAGTCATAAGCTCGCTCTACACTGTATACCTGCTGGCAGTTTTCCCCATTATGTCCAGGTTCCATGTTGAAAGCTCAGATTCCCTGAAATTCACCTACAGGAGATCCGTGAAGTACCTCATGATACTGGCGGTCATTATAATATTGATGGTATTCGTCCTTGCCGAGCCCCTGATAGAACTGATCTTCTCATCGAAGTACATCAGTTCTGCCCCTGCTCTGCGGATCCTCATAACCGCAACTGCATTCATGTTTCTAAACGGGATAACCTCAAACCTTCTGGGCTCAACCGAAAGACAGACAACGGTTACCCGTGTCACAGGTGCTGGGGCGATCTTCAATGTAACCGTTAACCTTATACTTATCTCCAGATTTGATTTTCTGGGGGCAAGCGCTGCAACGGTGATGACAGAATTTCTGATGATGGTCCTCTTCATGAGGGCTTTAAGGGATACGGATTACGGGCTATCCTGGAAGGATATCATGGAGGGCTGGCGAATTCTTATTCCGGGCGCGGCCTCTGCAGTGATACTAATGGCCCCTGTGAACATTATAATTAGGGCCACCCTTGCCCTGGCGGTTTATGTGGCTGGAATTTTCTTAACAGGGGCCCTCGACCACATGGACAGGGCCATAATCAGGTCAATAATCAGGGGCTGATACCTGCTTCATGTTTTTGTTCAGAGAAGAGCGGTGCAACGTTCATTTAATATTCATCATAGTTCTTACAGGCCACCCCCTATATCAGGGCTGTGCAGTGTTCATGTTTTAATATCGAGTATGTATGACCTGACCACATCGAGTATGTCCCCTGCGTAGTATGATGAGAGTATAGCCCCCAGTGCCGTGACCGACCAGAAGGATATGAGGCGATCCACGATGGCTATGCTGCCCGCAAGGAAACCTGGAACACCAAATAAAACAAAGAGTCCCGCCATTGAAACCTCCATTGAACCCATACCCCCCGGGAGGGCTGATAGTATCCCTATGAGGTTTGCAAGAAGGAATATCATGACAACCGCTGAGAATGCTATCTCAGCACCGAATGACAGGAAAACAAGGTACAGCCTCAGGCACTCCATGAGCCATGATAGAAACGAGAGGCCAAATACAACTCCAAGTGCCCCGAAGCTGGAGTAGGACCTTGTGTAACCTAGGAATCCCAGGGGATGTATGAGGAATACAGGAAACTCGCAGAGAAAATCGAGAACATCACACTACTTGGGCGGCTCGCAGAGTACCGCTACTATGACATGGACGACGTTGTAAAGAGGGCCCTTGAGGTATTTGAGGAGGAGGTGAGATGATGACCTCCAGGGATGTTTCCGGTGATGTGAGGGTGGCTGCAGTCGTGGTAACCTACAACCGTAAGGAGCTGCTCATGGAATGCCTGGAGGCACTCATGAAGCAGACAAGACCCCTCCAGGCCATATATATAATAGACAACGCCTCAACTGATGGAACACCAGAACTCCTCCACCAGGAAGGCTACACCCCCAGCCCAGAGGGAGGAACACTAACCCTGAAAACACCCAAAAACCAGAAAGAAATCAGGGTCACCCACATAAGACTACCAGAAAACACCGGCGGAGCAGGAGGATTCCACGAAGGAGTCAAAAGAGCCTACCAGGACGGATACGACTGGATCTGGCTAATGGATGATGATGCAGAACCACTACCCGATAGCCTTGAGAAATTACTTGTATATGCTTCAGATGGTGTTGTTGCCCTGGCTAATCTAAAGGTCTCCCCTGACGGGAACCCCCAGTTTAGACACAGGGGCTTCTTTGACTTTGAAGGTTTCGGTGATATGGTTCAGCCGGTTTCACCTGACGACCTCAAGGAGGATTGTGTTGAAATTGATCATGCCTCATTTGTGGGCCTTCTTGTTAACCTTAAGGCGGTTGAATATGTTGGTTTCCCACGGGCCGACTTCTTCCTGCACTTCGATGATGTTGAGTACTCTTTGAGGTTGAGGAGGAAGGGTGATATCCTACTCATACCTGGAAGCCCCATCCTCCACAAGGACGGTGCAATGGTGAATAGTGGGTCAAGGAGGATCCTCGGGAAGGATGTCCCCATGGTACCCTATGATAGGCTCTGGTTAAGATATTATGGTGTCAGGAATTCTGTCTGGCTTCGTAAAATGAACATGAAGTGGTGGAGATTCTACCTTTTCCTCCTAAAGGCCATCCCACTTTCAATTGGGGGTCAGCTTATAAGCGGTGAGAATATCTTGAGGAGGGTAAAATTCATTCTAAACGCATATATGGATGGATTTAGAGGAATTTTTGATAACGAAAAACCGAAGAGGATACTTTATGGTTGATTTTAAACTGAAAAGGGACTATGGTATGGTTTATATGTCCACTAAGCAATTTATGGATTTGGCACTTCTTGAAGGACTTATAGGGTATCGCTACTATGATATGGACAACGTGGTAAAGAGGGCCCTTGAGGTAGTGAGGGGGAGATAAGGTGAAGGTTTACAGTGATACCAGGATTTACATCGTTGCACCGGCTGGTAGAGCAACGGGAGGTCCGGAATTACTACATCAACTCTGTTTTCACCTTAGAAATGACCTTAAAATGGATGCATACATGTTCTATCAGCCTGAAGACCACGAGGCTCCCGTACACCCAGAATATAGGAAATATGCTGTTCCCTATGTTAATAAAATTGAAGATTCAGAGAAGAACATCCTCATAGTACCTGAAGTTGTAGGTCTAATGCGTGTTATTGATAATTATGAAAGAATCAGGAAGGTTATCTGGTGGCTCAGCATCGATAATTTCTACATATCAAAACTCGAAAACGATTCAGTCATTAAGGGCTGGCGAGGCAGACTAAATTATTTAGCCCACATGTTTTTAAAGAGAGAGATATTTGAACTCCCAGAAATTGCTATGGAGAAACACAAGGACTATGAGCTTATTAATGACGAAACGGTTTCATCAGCGTATATGCATCTTGCACAGTCCCATTACGCAATGAATTACCTTAAGAGACATGGAATAAAAAATGTAGAATACCTCTCAGATTACCTGAATGAAGATTTTCTGAAGATAAAAACTGACCTTAAAAATAAAGAAGACATAATTCTTTATAATCCCCGTAAAGGCTACAAATTACCTCAATCCTCATGAAAAAGGCCAGGGAATTAAATTTCAAGCCAATTATAAACATGACACGGGATGAAGTGATCAGGGAACTCCAGAGGGCTAAGGTTTACATCGACTTTGGCAATCACCCTGGAAAGGACAGGATACCACGAGAAGCTGCTATTCTGGGTTGCTGTGCAATTGTAGGTAAGAGGGGATCTGCTTCAGGTCCTGATGTGCCTATTCCAGACGAATTCAAATTTGATACCGGTAAAGATATGGGTGGTGTTATCAAAAAGATTCTGGACTGTCTTGAGAACTTTGAGGAGAACCATGAAAGTTCAACGATTATAGAAGATTAATAAAAAACGAACCTCTGAAGTTTCGTGAAGACCTTGAAAGAATCTTTAAATGATGAGGCTTTAAATTGTGCCTATTATGTGTGTGCTTAAAAAATAAGTTAATGATCATTCACCAGATTAGTGCATTTTTTCAGAAATCTGAGCATTTAAGTATAGTTATACGATCAAACGGAGATAAAAGGAAGCTACAATAGGAATAATTGAAGTTAACTTTTATTTCAACACATAGTAATTTTACATTATGGTGATTTATGAACGAGATCCAACGGATAGTGAGGAATATTGATCCTACGAGATTGCACAGATTTTTAACTATGTTTTATGTCCAATCATCCTTAATTAGGTGAAATGGGTCCATGAAGACCCATGTGTCGCCCCTGCTTGATGCCATCTCATTCATTATCTCGGTTACGGTTAGCTTCTCACTGGCCCCTGGTTTATGGACCCTGAGTATCTGGAGGACCCCCGCCTTGAGGGGCATGGGTGTTACCAGGTATACCAGTGTGGCCCCAGTGGTGATTTCACCCCCCTTAATGGCCTCCAGTATCCCCTGGTAGGCCTCGAGGGCATTTCCGCCGCACTCAATAACGTTGCCATCCTCAAGGCAGGAGACAATGTTTATGATTTTCATAAGATAAAGTATTAAGTAATAATATTTAAATTTTTCGTATGAGATGGGTTTATACGATGAGTTTACAGAGAGAATAAAAGTAATGGATTTGAGGGTGAATGGATGATCAGACGGATACTTGAAAACAGTGAATACCGGAGAGTGCTGGACAACATATTTTCGCTCACAGGGATACAGATGTTACAATACCTCATACCACTTATAACATTCCCTTACCTTACAAGAGTTCTAGGGCCTTCTAAATTTGGAAAAATCGCTTTTGCAACCGCATTCATAGCATATTTAAATTTTTTGACAGAATACGGATTTAATTACTCGGCTCCAAGAGACATATCAATACATCGAGATAATGAAGAAGAAATATCTGAGATATATAATTCCATAATGGTAGCTAAAATAATATTAATGTTTATCAGTTTTTTTATATTATTAGTAATTGTTTTTTCCATCAACATTTTCAAAACAGATTATTGGCTTTATTTTATAACTTTTGGGATAGTATTAGGTAATGTTTTATTTCCCGTCTGGTTTTTCCAAGGTATCGAAAAAATGAGATATATAACAATCCTAAGAATTCTCTCTTCGACTATAGCTACCATTTTTATCTTCATATTTGTAAAAGGTTCTAATGATTACATTTATGTGCCTCTCATAAACTCATTAGCTCTTATTACAGTAGGAGCATATAGTCAGATAATCATTAGTAGAAAATTTAGAGTAAAATTTATAAAGCCATCTCTTAACAAAATCAAAAAACAATTAACAGATGGGTGGTTTTTGTTTATATCCTCAATATCGATAAGTGTTTGTACGATTTCAAACAGATTTGTTTTAGGACTCTTCGTGAGCAGTGAAGTGGTTGCATATTATTCTGTCGCGGAAGAGATAACAAAAGCATTTCAAAGTTTATTAAATAGTGTTAGCCAAGCCATGTATCCCTATTTTTCAAGAATTCAATCAAAAAACAAAGAAAGAGCAAAATATGAATTTAAAAAAATAATAATTATAATGTCATTTTTATCGTTGTTTCTATCAATTTTTCTAATCTTTTCGGCACCATTTATTATAAATATATTTGCAGGGCGTAGATATGCAGTAAGCGTATCCTTGCTACAAATACTATCACTAATTCTGTTGCCGGCGGGTATTAGTACAATAATGGGTCTTCAAGGACTCCTCGCCTTTGGTCGCGCAGAGGAGTTCGGAAAGATATATTTTACTGCAAGCGTAATCCATTTGGTTCTTCTTTTTGTATTTATATATTTTTTATCAGTAAAAGGTCCGGCCATAGCTTTCGTTATAACAAATTTCATTATACTCTCTTTAATTTACAATTCACTAAAAAACCAAAGAATATTATAGCATTAAGAGATCTGAGCTAATAGAGTTGATATATGAAGAAATAGATAAATTTTATTTAAGAGTGAATATTTTGCTTTTCCAAAAAATAAAACAACGAACCTCATGAATTACCCGACTAATTTTAGCCACGTAGAAGCTGAAATCTTATATTGTATGATTCATCACTTAAGCCACAAGAATGTGGAGATAGCAGGTTATTCAACGCTTTTAGATATGGCAATTGAGGGTAAATAAAAAGCAAATGAAATTGTGTGAATTAACCTCGATTGAACCTATCCAATGAAATTTTGAAAACTTCAATTCTAGCTTTTCAAAAGTAATGCAAAAGTGGAAGAAATTGATATACTTTTTTTAAAAACAAAAGAAATGATATTCAACTCATGTTATAAAAATTGGCAATGATGTCTATATTGAATAATTTGGACAATATTACCTCGGCTTAAAATGAATGTCACGGTGATCCTTTCAGCTCAAGGCTATCACTATCAAACTTGACTTTATCAAATGGACGGTCACCGGATTTATGACGCTGAGCTTGAACGTGTCCTAGATGGTGAGTGTTCTATTCAATGAATCCCTCCTTTTGGTGTAAATGCTCATTTACATACTATCCATGTTAAAACCCACATAATTTAGTTAAAAAAGTTTATACTCTAAGATGGATTAGAATATTGCTAAGAAAAACTCTAAAATATAAAACTTTCTAGAAAATATCTATAGAAACTGATTATTTATGCTTTTGTAAACTCTTACCGTAATGCTTGCCACAGTATTAGGTGAAAGATCATCTTTAAGTTTCTTATAACCTTCTTTTCCCATTTTTAGTCTAAGTTCATCGTTCTTTATTAATTTTATTATTTTATCTGCAATAGCTTTAAAATCTTTTGGAGGTACGATATAACCTGTTTTACCATTTTCCACGATTTCTGATAAAGCACCAACATCTGTAGCAATTACAGGTTTTTTGAATCTATATGCAACTGGAACCACTCCAGTTTGGGAACCTTCAATATAGGGTAGTACTACGATTTTTGACTTTATAAAAAGTTCTGTAGCATACTTCCAAGAAATGTAATAAGGATGGAGTTCGAAATAATCTTTATTTTTGATCATTTTTTTTATTTTATTGAAATTTGTAATATCATATTTTCCTTTCTCAACTCTACCTGCAATTATGACTTTAATATCTGGAACAACTTTTTTGACAACCTCAGAGGCTTTAATGAGATATTCAAGACCTTTATAATAACCAATTCTGCCGAAAAATAGTATTATATTTTCATCACTAATTTTCGAGTCATCAAAATCCTCTATATATCTCTCCATAGGCGATATATTATGCCCTATCATCGGAATCACAAAAATTTTATTCTTTTTTACGTTTTTCTCTAATTCTTTTTTTAATTTCTCTCCATGAACAAATATAACATCAGAAAGTCTTTCAAAAAAAAATTTGGCAAATTTAGTAGTGATTTTCTCTTCACCAGGGTGAAAGTTTACATCATGGATTGTCGTTACGAGCTTAAAATTACTGACTATTTTTAATACAATAACAATAAATAAATTAAGCAACCTGCATTCTTGTATATGTATTATGTTATAATTTTCAGATTTTATTTTTTTTATGAGTTTAAAAAACACCTTAATGTTATATGGGTGGAAAACTGGAAATTTAACTTTATCTGTCCATATTACGTTCACTCTTGGGGAAACCGACAATTCACTAAATTCTCCCCTTTGTTGTGGTGTGTCAAACACCAATATTGAAGCTTCACAGTATTTTGTAATGGCATTAGCAAGTTGTACTGTATAATCTAATGGTAGGTTAAATGGTAAATAAAGAACTTTCATTATCAAAACCACCTTCTTCATATTGATTTCTATTTACACAACTCTTCATATACACTTTATCAGATACTTAATTACATTTAGAGTTAGTATTCTAATAATAAACCTAATAATAAATCGATGCGCCGCCGTTATCATAAATTTTATCTCTATTAACAATAGTTTCAGCCAATCTAAGGTATCTTTCTTTAACAAATCTTTGACTCATGTATTCTCCGACAAGTATTTCGCCCTTCTTTATGTTAAAGGCCCCAAAATATAAATAGGAATCTTGTGGAATTTCGGAGGTTTTCAAAGGAAAATTGCCGATTTTTTCCTTTTCTTCAATACCTGTCAACAATGGATATCGAT
The DNA here is from genome assembly GCF_000145295.1 of Methanothermobacter marburgensis str. Marburg. NCBI lineage: Archaea > Methanobacteriati > Methanobacteriota > Methanobacteria > Methanobacteriales > Methanobacteriaceae > Methanothermobacter > Methanothermobacter marburgensis. Next base: position 701,493 of record NC_014408.1, on the reverse strand, counting down.
AATCATCGACGATTATCATTTTATTTTCATTCAATTTAGCTAGCCATTTAGCGCCAGAAATTTCCCTCTGATTATATACTGGATAATCTTTACTACTATCTAATGCAATTGAGTGTGATTGACCTTCAAACAATTCATAGGTAAAACCACTTTGAAACAGAAAAAATATGGCGAAATACACAGCTAACACTTTTATTGTGCTCTTTTTGTTTGTTAAAAACTTCCTAATTAATACATATCCCCCCACTATACAGAATGGTGCCAAGAAAAATAGAGTTATATGATATAGTCTTGACATGGATATGGAACTCGCAAAAAAGGGTACTGAAATCCCAACAATTAACAAGAGTAAACTTAAGCCAGAAAATAAAATATATTCTTCATCAACTTTTAGTTTTTTGTATAATATGACAGTTGCAAAGCCTAAAATTATAAAAAATTGATTTGCATAATTAAGTGCCCTGTGAACAATACTTAATAAAGTTGGTCGGCCTTCACTAAGTGCTAGTCTCAACCCCTCGACCTTTTCAGGGTTCAAAAAGTCGGTGAAAATACTATTAATTATATGGTTTCCAATCTGTATTATAATATCAAAGGTGTATGAACTTGATATATACATATACCAGGTTAGAGAAAATACTAAGAATAATAAAATAAAAGATGAAGTGATTGTTTTTAATTCAAATTTTTTATTACTAAATTTATTTAATAAAAATGATACAAAGAAAACGCAACTGCTGAAAATTATGAAAAGATAGGAAAGAGAATAATGAGATAATGCAAGCGAAAATGCAAATATTATAAAAAGGATCGTCCTTTTTCGTTTTTTCAGAGTATCATCAATCATTAGCAACATGATTAGGACAAAAAATAATTCTGCAATTTGTTGCCTGCAGAGGTATGGTAATTCCATATAAAATGTAAAAATAGAAACAAAAAAAAAGGTCGATAAAAATGCAATTTTACTTTCCCTCAAAAATTTGTAGAAAACTAAGTATAATCCAACAGGTACTAACGAAAACAAAAAAGGATAAATAATTTTAAATACCCATATCAGATTTATACCCATTATTTCCGAGTAAATTGGCGAGAGCATTACAATACTTAACATTGCATTATATGTGTGGGCAATCTTTGGATTCCAAAAAGAATCCTTTATCACCAGATTAGCAAGATAATATTCATAATGAACATCCCAACCCCATATATAATTCGAAATTAATGTAGTGTGGTATAAAAGGGAAATTGAAACTATAAAAATCGCAAAAGGATGCAATTCATTTGGCATTTTACCAGAAATAGCCAAAAATAAGATTATAATAACTGAACCTATGAAAATCAATGAAAAAAGATTTTCATTATAGAAGTTCATTACATATGTTCCTAAAATCGCTAAAAATGGGACTGAACATAATAAAAAGATTGCTTTTTGAGACATTATATGTTGGATGTTCACAAAATGGGGGTTAGAAAAGTCTTTGTCTTTTATATAACTTAACAAACATGAAACTAGAACAAAGAGACTTATAGTAATTAGCAGATATGGCAATGAAATAGGCTTTAGAATTCCAAAAAGTGGAAAGAATGCGTTCATGAAAAATCCAAGGAACATCAAAGTTGCAATACTCAATCCAAAAGAATATAAGACTGTTTTAATATTTCCGAGCTCATGTAGATTTAAAATTCTGAGTATGATAACTCCAGGTAAATATGTAAGGTATAAAAAACCTATAAACTCTCTTAAAAGAGGAATATGAACTCCATTTATATCCAAATATATAAGAGCTAACATCGAGATTTGAATTCCTGCAACAACCCGTAGAAAGCTTTTTATATCGATGTCATTCATTGTGAAAATATTTATCATAGATTGCACCTTTATTTATTGAACTTGACTAACGGTACTTTTCACATTCCAATGTTGACTTAACAAGATTTTTGCCTCTTAGTATAACATTAGCAGACAAAATCATGAAAACTTTATTCTAATACTGTTTTAAAAATTTTTTCCCACCTTTTAACTGCACTTTCATATGTGAATTTCTTTTTCACAATTCGTCTGGAATTCTCTACTATCTTTTCTAAATTTGGATCTTCTAGAGCATCTAAGACACATTTAGAAATATGGTTAGGTGAATTATTTTTTAGAATATAACCCGTCTTTCCATCAACTATCACGTCAGGAATGCCGCCAACATTTGTTGTTAATATTGGAGTACCAGTAGCCATTGCTTCTAGAATAATTGTTGGAAGTCCTTCTGCATGAGTAGGAAGTACAAGTAATTTTATTGAACTCAGAACATCATATATGTCTTCCCTTGAAACCCATCCTAAAAATCTTATATTAACATTGTGGATTTTTTTGATAGCATTTACTTCTGATTCAACCCAGTCAGACAGATCCCCATCGCCCACAATCAAAAATTCGATGTCCTTTCTTTTTTCTAGGATTATTGGAATCGATTTAATAAATTCAATTATTCCTTTTTCTTTTCTCAAACGTCCAATAAATCCTACAACATTTTTTCTCTCTTTTAAATTTACATTTTTATCAACTTTAACAAATCTACTGCATTCACCCACTATTTTTTCAGAATACTTATCTAAACCTAAGTCTTTTATGATAGACTTTGATTCAGGAGATATTCCATCCATTAATCTAAAATCTAAGATGTTGTTAATCTGTAGAAAAATATTCAATAACCTGTTGTGATGTTTTTCCTTAGACCTTATCACTAGTTCAACATTCTTTTTCCTGCAAATTTTTCCAATTATTAAAGGTAATAAATTAAAGGGATACGCCATGTAAATGATGATATCAACACTTCTTGACACTTTAAGCAGGTTAAAGCCCATGTTTAACTGGATTAAAAGACATTTTAATATCCACCATATGTATGAAAACCATAATGGGTTTTTTAATTTTGCATAGTGAACACTTAATTTAACTGGCAGAACATTAACATTCTCATTTTCATATTTAATTCTTTCTTCATGACCAGTTATAACATATATGTTTCCAGAAATGGGGGTAATTATTTTTAGTATATCAGACACGAATATATAAGGTGCCTCTGAAGCCCATGGAAATAAAAGTAACGCTACATTTGCATGAATTTTTTGCTCCACCTTATTCCCTCTCAAAAATACTTTTACCATCAAATTCAAAATTCCCTTTAACCTCCAAGATATCTAAAACCGTTGGTGCGATGTCCAGTAATGATAAATCCTTCTTTTTTATAGTCTTATTATAATTATACATAATAAACACTGCAGATTCAGTTTTATGGCTACCAGGATTTATATTATGGGAAGGAGATTCACCAAAAAGAGGTCCGTGAATTTCCCAGCCTGCACCATAGTTCTCATCTAATAAGAATAATATATCCGGATAATCCTCTAAAAATTCCCCTTCATAAACATCCTCTTTCATACAAGCCCATTTAACAATCTTTTGACCACTGACAGGATCTTTAACGTTCATGAGCTCTGATATTATCTTTTTACAAATTTTTTCATGATGTGTCTCGTCAAGTATGTTTTTTTGATTTAATTGGATTCCACCATAAGAATATGCCTTAATTCCTGAGAGATCACATGTGTATGCAATAGTTTTATTCCAATCTATAGAAGGCGGAGAAGTATAAATTTTCCTAAAAAAAGGAAATAATTGAATCAATTTCGCCGCTATATTTTCTAAGTCATTTTTGCCTATGAAATCCAGCGCTTTAAATTTTATTTTGTCTAAAAAATGTAAAAATTGAGCTTTGTTCTCCTTTTTTTCAAACAAAAGACCCATTTCTCTTAAAATCTTGTTTACATTTAACATTTTAATAGGACGCATTCCATGTCCATGATCACTATGAATTATAATAGTAGTATCCGAATCCGCCAGTGAAACAAATTCACTTATAAATTTATCATGAAGCACATAAAGATCTCTAATCAAATTTTTATATGGATTATCACCTAAATATGTGGGATCATTTTCATCACAACAATTCCAAAAGAAATGAGGTACAACATCCAGTGTTGATGAATATATAAAAAAAGATCCCAATTCTCTTTCTTATAGATTTCAAGCCCAAATCTCATAGAATTTTCAACAAGTTCAATGTGTTTATTTATATATTCTTCTGAAAACTTTTTCCTTCCTGGAAACTTTTTTATGGTATTTAACTGAGATAAATCATGTTCATTAAATAACCCATCTGGATAAGTCATTATTTCGTCCTTTAAAGACGATCTTCCAACCATAATACCATTCACGGGCCACACAGGATACCCCACATGAGGTAAAAGAATACATACTTTCTTTCCATGGTCTCCTGCAATATCCCAGAATGTTTTCCCACGTATAGTCTTGTTATCAATTTCCTCTGACAAATATTTATGTGATTTTTCAAGAGCATCTACGAAATGTACTATACCATGTTTTGCTGGATTTAATCCTGTATATATGCTGGCCCAAGACGTATCTGAGTCTGGCGGAAAAATCGTTTTTGGATTAAGGTATATTCCATCATCTTTTAATTTACAAATTGTGGGTAGATCCTCTTCAAATTTAGAAATTAATTCGGAATCCATACCATCTATACCAATTATAAGTACCTTACCCATTTTAACCACTTTTGTTGATAAAATAAAATTGAATTTCGTTTAAAAGTTCATTTGGATTTTTTGTGCCATCTAAAACCACAACTTCATTTTTAGAAGAGTAAATGTCATAAATCTTAACTTTTCTATTTAAATAGTCCAGGGAGTTCTCTTTTTTTCTTTCATAAGCGATTTTTGATGGAAGTCTAATATAAAAAAGTAAATCTGGCTTTGGCGTGAAATATAACTTTTTTAACAACTTGTTTGCATCTTCATAGGTCTGATTAAACTCCAAGACTAAATCTACGAGGGTATCTGGAAGATATCGATCACAAATTACAGTCTTTCCCAACGAAAGAGAAATTCTAACATTTAATATGGTCAAATAATGCGTCATTAATAAGAAATACAAATATAAATTGTAAACAATTTTATTTTTAAAATTATTGCCCGAGATCGAATTCAACCCTCTTAGTTTATCGGGTTTGCCTATAATCCCTATAAAACAAAATAATTTTCGCAATAATGGACTGTAATAACCAAATTTACACCAAACGTACTCTACCTTGATTCTATTCATCTCTTGTAGCCTTTCTTTAAATAACCTTGCTATCGTTGTTTTACCTGATCCATCTATACCCATTAAACATACTAATTTACCCTTATTCACTTTCAGACCTCAGTTTAAGTACTAAATTCCATTTCCAAGCATATTTATTTATGAGAGGTGTCTTACTCAAAATTTTATCTATTAATATAAAACCTTTTTCAATTTTTTTTGGAGGTCTGAGTTTTAGAAGACTTAAAAATCCATTGAAAAACCAGATAGGTTTAATTGAAATAATCTCAAGATCTAATTCATCAGAAATACTTTCAAAATATTCCTTACTAAAACCTTTTGTTTTTTCATCTCCAGGAGAATTCTTATCAACAGTATAATCATTTCTGAAAATTTTAATGATTCTCATGCCCAGTTTTGATTTTTTTAAGCTCTTAAACTTATATTGCCAAGAATTCGGCTCAGAACCTACCACTATGATACCCTCTTTTTTTAAACATCTTTTAAATTCTAGTAGAGTCTTTTTAGGATTTGTATGGTGTAATGCTCCACAAATGTAAATTACATCAAAAAAATCCGACTTGAAAGGAAGATTTTCCACATCAGCAACGGCTAATCTGGGATTAATTCCGTGTTTTATAAGTTTGTTGTAGGTTACCTCTATCATTCCATAAGATATGTCTACACCGAAAACCCTATAATTTTCCTTCGATAAAGCTAGGATATCTTCACCAGAACCACAACATGCATCCAAAATTGTTGATGATTGTGGTAATGACCTTATATGATTTAGAAAATCGTCGTGGAGATATTTAACTCTCAAGGAATCTAAAGCATGTGCATCATCTGCATTTTTGGCTATTAGTGTATGAAACTCACTTTCGCCTTTTTTAAAAGGATCTAAAGAACTCTCTTTTATTATAACAGGTATTTTATTAATTATCGTATATTCATAATCACATTTTGGACATTTAAAACATCTTTGTGATTTTATTAACCTTATTTTACAATCAGGACAGACAAATACATGTTCAATTTTGGGATTCATCATTTACCCTCGAATAAATTGCTGTTAATTGATTAACCACATTTGTCCAAGAATATTTTAAAACCTTTTTACGTGTTTCTACCTTTAATTTATCATTTGATTTTAATTCTTCTATCTTTTCAAATATCTCATCTTCATTATCTACAAAAAATAAGCCATCACCCTCTTCAAAAATTCTTGGAAGAGCTCTAAATCTTGTCGTTATCACAGGTAGATTACAAGACATTGCTTCCATAACAGAGAGTGGCATTTCTACACAATAATTTTCACTAAAGGTTGGAAAAACATAGCAATCAGCAAGACCATATATCTCTTCTATATTATGAATATATTCATCTATTATTTTAAACCCAAGTTTCTTCAATTCATTATAAGCTTTCATCTCCTTTTTTATAGTAGTACTACCTACAATTAGTACCTCTGTATCTTCCTGCATCAATTCCTTCAGAATTGCTAAATTCCTACCTTCTCGAAAATTGCCAACATGTAAAACTACAAATTTTTCATTCGGAATATTATATTTACTTCTAATTTTTTCTTTTTGAGTTTTTTTAAACGGTTTAAATCTTTGGTGATCCACCCCATTAGGCAAAAAAGAATAATCACACTTTAATTCTTTACAAAATTTTTCCGTCTTATAAGATTGAACTAACATCATATCAGGCTTCAAAAATGAAACTAAATGCCTTGAAAATAAAAATTTTGGGTGAATCATCGAAATGATAACCTTAGTATTCTTAAAAAAGATTTTAAGAGCCTTTGAAATGATAAAACTTAAAATAGTAGGGCCTGCAATATAGTGTATTATATCAGGCTTAAAATTTTTAATTTCAATCCAAAAAGACAAATAAAACGCGCTTTTAGGATTTAAAACTATGATATCGTGTCCCTTCTTTATTAAACCATAATATATGTTATAAGCTATATTTCTCATACCTTCATCTTTATTGCCTTTGATATCCCCTATAATACAAATTTTCAAAACAGATCACCTCCCCTACAGTTTATTGTAACATTTCACTGCTTTTTGGGCTATAACTTTCCAGTCATATTCTTTTTCTACTTTTTTTCTGCCGTTAATGATGAGATTCTCACAAATTGAGGTTTCGTCCTTGAGTTGGTTCAAATAATCTGTAAATTGATCTATTTCAGAAACTATAACCTCTTTATCATGTTTAAAATTGAATCCTCTATTACCAATTTCCGTTGTTATTGTAGGCAAACCAGAAGCTAAATATTCCAACATTTTTAAATTTGTACCGCTACCCGACAAAAGAGGATTAATTGCAATATCAGAAGCCTTGAGGTAGGGCATCAAATTCTTTACAGGTCCCGTAAATATAATGTTATGATTACTTTGCAGGTTTCTGCCTACTTCACCAACAACTAAAAATAACAAATCTTTATTGTCTTCTGCAAATTTCTTTATGAACTTTACTGCTTCTCGATTAGGGTAATGATCACTTCCTACAAACAAAACAATTTTTTTGAGGGGAAATCCTAATTTTCTTTTGTATAAATTTTTTTCATGTGACTCTGTTATTTCATATTTACCACAATCCACACCATTAGGAATGACATGCATTTTCCTTTTTTCTATTTTATATTTTCTAAAGAATTCTAAGTCTAATTTAGAAACTGTAAAAATAAGTTCACATTCTCTAGCCGCCTTTATTTCAATTTCTTGAAATTTAGGGATTAATCTCTTGAAAAAAGGAGCCCTTTTAAAAATTAAATCACTTATAAGCCTAGTTTCTACATTGTGAGCAACAAATACCAGTGGTTTGTCTTTAAAATAATTACGGGCAAATTCAAATAACCATGGATGTTCTATTTGAATTATGTCTCCTCTTAAAAATTTTTTATTTAAGAAAAATTTATTTATACTCAAAATCTTCGACTGTAAAACATCAGGAGGAAGATGTAGTTTATATAAAAGAAATGAACTAGCCAACATCATTTTATTTGAATGTTGGTGTTCAAAATAATTGTCATTAATCTTTATAGTCCTACTCCTAAAGATATAACCTGAGCTAATTCTTGGTCTAAAAGAATGCTGTGTGATTTCAAATACCCTTGAAATCTCCTTATTTAAATTATAGATCCTTAGAGATCCGCCAGTATTTGCCGGATACACCCAATAAGGAGAAAGATTCAATATCTTCACTAAATTCCTCCAAAATTCCTAATTCTCCGTGCTAAAGCTAAGTTCAATTGAAAAATTTTATTAAAACCAATTTTAATGATTTTTTCCACATAATTGCTTGTAAGCTGGTCAACGGGAATAACAGAGTCAAAGGTCAAAAACAAATTATTTTTACAATTATAATCATCAGTTTTAATAACTAAAGCATTTCTAAGAGCCATTAATTTATATTCAAGGCCTCTTAGTCCAAATTTAATAGAATAGCCAAAGGTTAAGAATTCAACCAGTAATAAAGAAGGAAGAATCATGAACAAATCCTTTAAGGAGAAATATTTTTTTAATATAATATATCTGGCCTTTTCCAGATGGTATATCTTTCTTGGCGGAACTTCCAACACATAATCATGTTTTACCACAGAATTTGGAACAAATAATATTTTAAACCCATTTACCATTATTCTCCACGAAAACTCTGTGTCCTCACCATATACTAATATACTCTCATCAAATCCGCCTAATTCTATAAATTCCCTCTTTCTCATTGCGAAACAACATCCAAAAACTCCATTTAAATATTCAGGGGCATCAAAAACGGCAGGATTATCTTTGAATCCTCTTGTGAAACCTAATCCCGTGAAATGAACTATAAGTCCACAACTGTTTATCCTTGAGCCATCATAAAGAAGAACTTTGGGGGTAGTTACCAGTTTCTTGCAATTAACAAGGGGAGCTATAAGATTAAATAGCCAGTCCTCTTCCACAATAGTATCTGGATTCAGAATAACAACATACTCTCCCCTTGCCACCCTTACACCAATATTGTTACCCGCACCATACCCCACATTTCCATGACCAGTGACCACCCTGACTTCACTCATGTTTTCCAAAATTTCAAGAGTTCCATCTGTTGATCCATTATCAACCACAATAATCTCTAATGGGTTATTTGAGAGGACAGATTTAACACAGTTTTCTATATATTCACGGTGGTTATAGGTAACAATTATTACACTGGCCTTTTTGTTTAAATCCAAGTCATCACCCTTTTAATCTGCCCATCAAAAGCGTCCTGAAGATTTTGAAGCCGTCACTCAGTGATGAAAGCTTGGGTTCATCGGACCTCCTTCTGTAGGAGATGGGGACCTCAACTATCCTCAGGTCTGACCTTGCAAGTTTTGAGAACATCTCAGCCTCCAGTTCGAATCCAGGATACCTCAGCCCCACATCCACGAGGTAATCTATCGCCCTCCTCCTGAAGGCCCAGTGCCCCGTGCAGACATCACTCACGGGATGGTACAGGATTGTGGCGGTGAGGCTCAGTATACGGTTCCCGATCCTGTTGAGGCGGGATATTGCACCATCCTCCACGTCCCCCTTCAGCCTTGAACCGAGGACCACATCAGCCCCCCTGCCCTTGAGCACATCTATCAGGTGCGCCGAGTCCTCGGGTGGGTAGGTGCAGTCGGCGTCCATCATGATGGCATACTCCGTCCTCACATTCATGAAGGCTGCGAGCATGGCATTTGTCTTCCCCTGCCTCCCTTCAAAGATGACCCTGACACCACGTGATGCTGCAATCTCAGCGGTCCTGTCAGAGGAGTTATTATCAACAACGATGATCTCGGCGTCAGGATAGAGCATCATTATCCTGTCAAGAAGTGCCCCTATGGACTCCTCCTCATTGTAGGCCGGTATCATGAAGGTTACATCATCCAGTTAGGACACCCCACATGGTGGTAATACTGATATCAACATTGCAACACCATAATTACAAGTGTGAATAATTTTTCTATAATATGGACTTTTCTATTATAAAAAGTTTTTGAGACAGTTATATGTGTAATCCACATTATTTTATATTCAAACCCACCAAACCATAAATGGCAATATTCATGAAAAGGGTTTTTCCAGTGATCCTTGGCTTAATTTTCATCCTCGCATGCAACCCATCCCATGCAGTGGATAACACCACAGACTGCAACGGGACACCTGACCACCTTAACCGCTCATACTACCTGGACAATTACCAGGAACTCCTCAAGGGGGCCGTTAAAAATAACACGAGGATAAGGAACCACCTTTATACACGTTACACCTCAACAGGTGATAGAAGGTACTATCAGGCATACATAGATGCGGGGTATGCCGTTAAAATCTTCTCAGGCATCAAAAGTAAGAGGGCCCTGAGGAGCGATGAGAAGATCATGGAGATCAAGACTATACAGGCCAATAACGCCTACTACTCCAGGAAACTTTCACCATCAGATACGATAGTGATTGTATTCAACAGCAGGGCCTGCCAGTTCAGGAACATGCCTGTCCCGGAGTTCAAGAGCAGCCTGCCCTTTGTCTACTACAAAAACAGGGGATGGCACATTTACCCTGTAACAACATCCAACCTTGCAGGTGGCTGCAGGAACACCACAGACTTCCTTGAAGTGCTGGATGAGCAGAAACTCACAGTAAGTTTCAGGACGTACAGGGGTATGCGCTACGCGGTATTCCCCATGTACTTTGACTACCATGGCTCAGGTACCGGCTGGCTTGACAGCTTCGCCCAGGGAAACCTTGCAGGCCATTACGCCAGGGCATACAACCTCACAGGTAAAAGGGAGTACCTTGACATTTCAAATTCCCTCATAAACAGTTTTTATGCCCCAACAAACCTTGTGAAAACCACGAAATACGGTAACTTCTACCTCCACTACAACTTCCTGAGGGAACACTACATCCTCAACGCCCACCTAATCTGCACATTGGGAATCAACAACGTCCACAGGTACACAGGAAACTCAAGAGCGCTTAACCTATTCCGAAATGGCGTATCAACCTTCAGGAGGATGAACTGGAGGTTCGACAGTGGGCGGTGGACATATTATGCTGTGAGCGGCAGGTACTACAGGCCGGCATGGCTGGCCAGTGAGGGCTACCACAGACTCCACGTACAGCTTGCAAACAGGGTCTGGAAAGCAACAGGGGACAGCTACTACCGCAGCATTGCCTTAAGGTGGAACCGTTACCTCAAAAGGAAGGGACTCAGACCCGAGAGGATCTGAAAAAGATCATCTTTAGAACCTTCCCATAAAAATTAATTTTTTCAGGCAGGGAACCTGTCACGGGTTGCATTGGCTATCCTCACAAGTGTGAGCATAACCGGGACCTCCACCAGGACCCCGACAACCGTGGCGAGGGCCGCCCCTGACTGGAGGCCGAAGAGTGATATGGCCACCGCAACCGCCAGTTCAAAGAAGTTGCTTGCACCTATGAGGGCTGCCGGTGCAGCCACCGCATGCCTCAGCCTCCAGATGCGGGCCCAGAGGTAGGCCACCGTGAAGATCAGGAAGGTCTGTATTATGAGTGGTACTGCGATCAGGCAAATGTGGAGGGGGTTCTCAATTATGACCCTCCCCTGGAATGAGAATATTATGATGAGGGTGAGTAGGAGTCCCATGACCGTTATGTTCTCGAATTTCCCCAGGAACTCCTGGAAGTACTCTGGCCCCCTTGAGGTGATTAGCCTCCTCCTTGTGAAGTAGCCTGCAAGTAGCGGTACCACCACAAAGAGCACTACCGAGAGTATGAGGGTGTCGTAGGGTACCTGGATGTTACCTATCCCCAGGAGGAAGGCCACTATGGGGGCGTAGGCGAAGAGGAGTATTATGTCATTCACAGCCACCTGCACCAGTGTGTAGGCCGGGTCACCCCGTGTGAGGCTGCTCCAGACGAATACCATTGCCGTGCATGGTGCTGCCCCAAGGAGTACCGCGCCTGCAAGGTATTCCCTCCCGAGTTCAGGTGGTATCAGATTTGAGAAAACTCCGAGGAGGAAGAATGATGCTACAATGTACATGGTGAATGGTTTTATGAGCCAGTTGGTCCCGCAGGTAACTGCAAGCCCTTTGATTTCCCTGGTGGCCCGTATTATGCTTGAGAAGTCTATCCTGAGCATCATGGGGTATATCATGAGCCATATCAGCACAGCCACAGGCAGTGATACCTGGGCGTACTGTAACCTGTTGAGGAGGGCCGGGAAGGCTGGTATGAACTGTCCGATTCCCACCCCTGTGATTATGCAGAGTATCACCCAGACTGTGAGGTACCTTTCGAATATTCCCATCTCTTCACTTTCCATGGTATCACCGGTTACATATCAGTAAATTCAGATATGTTGATTTATTATTAGTAGTTTCCCATGAACCGGAAAGGTTTTTATGAAGTAAAAAACATGAATGTAATTATTAAGTGTTTATGGTGGTAAATTTGAGACTAAATGTAAATACAAATGGTGAACCACTGCTGAAGTGGCTGAACAGTAAGCTGAATGTTTTAAGCTCGGTATTCGGGATACTTGTGGGTGCAGTTGCCGGGACACTAACTGCAGTACTCCTTGGCGGTGCCCTCATGGGTGGATCTGTGGACCCAATATTCTTCGTATTCATTGTGGCATTTGTCTTCCTCTTTGTGGAATCCTTTGTTGCGGGTCTGGGTGCTGAAACCTACGGTGAATCCCTGGTAAACTCAGGGTTCCTGGTACTCATCTACCTCACCATCGGTGTGCTTGGTCTAATGGCAACAACCACCGGTGGCATGATGGCCCTCATGGCCATATCACAGATATTCCCTGACACCGGCGGGGACATGACAGGTACAGCAGCACCCATTGGACTGGCATCTGAACCCACATACGCACCAGCAGACTACCTCCAGCTCATATCAGGGATACTCATGGTCATTTCACTGGTGCTTGCAGCATTCGTGGGTGGTCTCCTGGCGGTCTACATAAGGAAGAAGATGAAAGGTCCATCCATCAGTGAATAGGGTCCTCCCCTAAACATTCATTTTTTTGAGGGCTACAAGTCCCATACTGAAATCCCATAAAATAACACTTTAATTAGAATAACAGCAGAATACGCATATCCGGAAAGTTTCGCCTCTGAAATTCTTCTTTGAGTTTCCTTGCAACCAGAAATCCGAGCTTTGTAGTTGCAAAATTGTCTGGTTTTCTGTAATACCTTATAAGACCCTTTCTCCTCAGTGAATCAATTGCCCTATCGGCCTCAGGAAGTGTATCATCCCTCAGCTTCTTCCTGATTGTCTGTCTTGTGAAGTTCCTGTTGGCGGATCCACCTATACGGCCCACAACGGTCATGACCTCCCTTTCAGCAGGATCCATTGAATCTATAATCAGCTCAACCTCATCCATGAGGACTGTTATCATAATTCAATATGTATATATATTATCGTATGTGTTCTGAATATTGGTTTCAGTAAATGAAATAAATTTAGATAAATTTATACATAAATTCCGTGATATATGTGTAGTGAATGATAAATTGAAAATAAATTACTGAAGGTGATTTTCAGTGACCTGTGTGCTCAGGGAAATATTCGGGGATACAAACAGAGTATCCATACTTGAGGAGCTCCTGGAAAACTGGGGCCACTACCTGAAGGTCCCGGAGATCGCAAGGATGATTGACGCGACCGAAAAGACCGTCTACAACCATGTGAATGAACTCATGGAGATTGGATTACTTGAAAAGAGGGAGGGAAAGGCTGCAGCCTACAGACTGAAGATGGATGATAGGAGGGCCGTGTGCCTTGCAATCCTTGAAAGTGAGGAGTATATCAGGAAAATCGATGAGATTACCGGGAAAATGAATGAAGAACCCATGGGGACAACTGCCGGAAGAATGTCCCCTGCACATTACAGCCTTAATGAGTCAGGAAAACACACACTGACCATCTCATCAACCGGGTAGGGTGGGAAATGTGGTTGAAGTCCCCATTGTGATATCCTCAAAACTCAATACCATCTACATAACAGGTGCTCTTGGGGGGTTTTCATCAAATGAATTCCGCGTCCTCCTCTTCTCTGAGGAGCTATTCCCCAGGGACGAGGAAACAGAAATCTCGAAGATCAGTGCCTGCCGGGTCGTGGAGAATGAGGTGAGGATGTCACCGGAAACAGCGAAGGAACTTGCAGTGTGGCTCATGGAGCAGGTTGAGGAATACGAGAGGACCTTCGGGAAAATCAGGGCCCACCACTCCAAGGGGCCGCAGCCCTAGAAGAGGCTTGATGCCAGACTCCATGATCACCATGATGGGTTCATAAAGGGGGAATCAGTCCCCGTACCTCCTGAGCCTCCCTATAAAGAGCCTTGCCCAGAGGTAGGCTATGAGGCTCCCCCCGATGTCACCTGCAACCACACCCCACCAGACTCCAACCTCACCGAATCCCAGGATCACACCAAGGAGGTAGGCGAATACAGCAACAAGGAGGACCTGCCTTATAACCGAAAGTGCGAGGGATGTGAGTCCCCTCCCGGCCCCCTGGAAGATGGACCCTGACATTATACCCGGTGGTAGGAAGAGGTAGAAGAGGCAGATGACCCTCAGGAACCAGGTTATCCTTGGTGCCAGGTCCGCAGATGCCTGGGAGTAGGAGAATACCCATGAGATCCATGGGGCAAGTATGAATGTCAGAAGGGCCGTGGCAGCGGCTATTACAAGCCCCAGCCTTATGGAGTAACCGTGGACCACCTCAAGGTTCCTGAAGTTCCTTGAACCATAGGCAACCCCTGAGACACTCACAAGGGCAGTTGCAACCGATATCACCGGGACGATTGCCAGCATGACTATCCTCCACCCGGCAGAGTACACTGCAACTGCACTGGTACCCCCCACTGCCGTGAGTATCCCGTTGAGTACCGCTGTTACCAGGGACATGACAAAGAACTCTGCACTTGCAGGTACAGTAACAGAGAGTATTGAGAGTGCAACCCCACGGTCGGGTCTGAAGTGCTTCATCCCGATGGATGTGTAGGTCCCTCCCCCCAGGAACCAGTAGAGTACAACGAGTGAGACCACAAGCTGGGATATCACCGTGGCCCAGGCCGCACCTGCTATACCCCACCCTGCCGTGTATATGAGGAGGGGGTCAAGGACCATGTTGAGGACCGCTGAGATTCCCATGGCATACATTGGCCTCTTTGCATCACCCTCGGATCTGAGTATCCCGTAGGCGGCCCCTGTGAAGAGTGTGAATATGGTACCCGCGAATACCACGCTACCGTACTGGAACGCTGGTTCGAGGGCCTCCCCCGCCCCGAGGGAGAGGAGTATGTCGCCGAGGAGGAGTTCAAGGATCACCGTGATGATAACTGAAACAGCAGCTGTTATTATAACCGTGTGGGTTGCGCTGTTGTTGACGCCCTCGGGGTCACCTGCACCAAGGTACCTTGAGACCGATGATGCCGCCCCGGCCCCGAGGCCATTGGATAGCCCCACCAGTATCATGTAGAGGGGTGTCACGAACCCTATGGCTGCCAGTGCCTCGCCACCGAGGCCAGCCACCCATATGGCGTCCACCAGGTTGTAGATGGATGTGAGCAGCATCGCGATTATCATTGGTCCTGAGAGTTTCAGGAGGGCCCTCCTCGGGTCCCCCCTCATTATCTTAACGCCCTCTGTCATCTTCCACTCCCCTTATTTTCATTGCATCCTCTGCGAGTCTCCTGCACATTTCCATTAGAGTATCCCTCTCCTCATCTGTGAGGTTCTCAAAGAGGAGGTCCGTCCACCTGTCCTCAACCTTCCTTATGAGGGGTATGAGTTCCTCTCCCTGAGCTGTGAGGCTAAGCATGTACCTCCTCCTGTTCTGGGGGTCCTGTTTTCTCATGATGAGTCCCCGCTCCTCCAGTCGCCTTGTGATCCTGGCTATGGTGCCCTTGTCCACCTGGAAGAACCAGGAGAGTTCATCCTGGGTAACCCCTGGTTGCCTGTGGATCCTGAAGAGGCAGGCCACCTGGGCATCTGTGAGTTTCAGGCTGGATAACTCCCTTGCCACAAATACACGGTGGCTTCTGAGTATGATTGATAGGAGCCCCCTGAATGGTATGTCACTGTCGATCATCACTTCATCCTCAATGTTCTGATGCTGAAGTTATCTGGATGGCACCATATAAATGTTGTCATGGCAACTGTTGCAGCTGCAACATAAGCATTAATCATATCATATGCCCATCTTTGAACTGCAGGTGAGATGGGATGGCCTCAGTTAAACTTGAGCTTCCAGTAAAGATTGAAAAAGAGGGAAACCTGTTCGTGGCGATATGTGAGCCCTTTAACATAGCCAGTCAGGGTATAAGCAAAGAAATTGCTCTTGAGAACATCCGGGAGGCGCTTGAACTCTTCCTTAGCGACGAGGATGTTCTTGAAATGTATCAGGACCTTATAAGCAGTTACACTGTACCTGAAAAAGAGGAACATTTTATCATAAGAAGCTAATCACACATCATTAGACTCTGATTCACATGAATGTCTATTTCTTAGAACCATGAAAAACCTGAATCCTGAAACCCTCCACCTCAACAGGTCTGCTGGCCTCAAGCAGCCCCATGAGCTCATCCGGCCTGTAGAGGAGGCTGTACTTTATATGGGCCGCCACATCCTCCGGGAGGTGCTCTATGAACTTGTTCTTAACCATCCTGTCAAGCCTGTCATGGAGCCTGAGGGGGAAGTCCTCCTCAGAGATGATGGATGGGATCTCATTCAGAGTAGATACCACGTCATCGTAGTCTACCTTTGCGCTGAAGCGCGCCGCGAAGGCATCATCCCTGACACGGTATGCATCATGCTCCATCCTGAATATATCAGAGATGAGGCCGTTAACCCTCTCCCCTCCAAAGGTGTGGATCTCCACATCCGACCCGACACTCACAGGGATAACATCCCTGGTTAAACCTGCGGCAGAGGCCCTTGCCATCTCAGATAGGACCCTCTCCCTTGATGCGTCATCTAGCCACTTGAGGAGGTCCCGGTTGAATTTTCCAAGGAGGATGTCATAGGCGTGCCTTGCAACCTCAAAGCTCACAGGGGCACCGCCACCACTCCAGTCAGGAATACTGGCCTTCCGTGAGCAGGGCTTAACCTTAACTATGAATTTTTCATGGTCTATCTCCCTCACAATCCAGTTTTCACCACCAAGCACGAAGCCCCTCCCCTCCTCAAGGTATGTTACAGCGAAGAATGCGTCAAGGGTTCCTATTGTCTTTGTGCCGTGCTTAACAGTGAACTCATAGGTGGGGTAGAAAACAGAGTAGAACTCCAGGAAGTTCATCTTACCGAAGACCTTCTCAAAGTTGAAGCCATGGTAGAGGTAGGTCCCGTGCTTCCTTATAAAATCACTCTCACCCATGAATTCAAGGAGGTGCCTGAAGTCCCCTTGATTTATATCAGAGAATACATGGGCCCTCCCCAGGCCCCTGTATATCTCGGCGGGCCCCGGTTTTTCAATCTCAAACACCGAACTCAGGATCTGGTGGAAGTATATGTCAAGGGGCCTTCTGGGTATCCTGAGCATTTCAAGTTTACCTGAAAGTGCCAGTGAGACAACCGAGAGGGCGAGGAGCACCTCACCCTCATGGAATATGATGGTCCTCTGGTTGCCGCTCCTCCTGCCGCTCCTCCCTGTCCTCTGGAGGAACTGGTTCACGGTTGTTGGACTCCGCAGGTGTACCACCACGTCGATGTCACCCACATCTATACCAAGCTCCAGTGTACTGGTGCTCACCATGAAGGCCGCTGAGATGGATTTGAATTTCTCCTCTGCCTCCTCCCGTGACTCCCTGTTCAGGGAGGAGTGGTGTATGAAGACGTCCACATCCAGGCACCTTCTTATGATGTTGTAGTACCTCTCGGCCTCCCTCCTTGATGGGACGAAGATGAGGACCTTCCTGCCGGTTAACCTCCTTAAAACATCAATGACCCCCGCTTCTCCACCAGAGAATATCCTGTACTGGAGTCTCCTATCAGAGCTCTCCTTTACAACAACCCCCGAGGGGCTCATCCACTCAAGGACGTCTTCGGGGTTTCCAACCGTCGCAGAGAGCCCTATCCTCTGGGGCCTCACAGCGGTGTACCTCTCAAGCCTTGCAAGGAGGGAGTTCAGCTGGACACCCCTGTCTGACTCTATGAAGTAGTGGATCTCATCCACTATGATGTAGCGGAGGTTTCTGAAGATCCTCTCCCTCTCATCCCGGCTCCTGTTCACCATGATGACCTCAAGGGACTCTGGTGTTATTAGGAGGATGTCCGCGGGGTTCCTGATGAACCTCCGCTTGGTGTCTGGCGGGACATCCCCGTGCCACTTCATGACCTCAAGGTTGAAGTGGTTGCCCCAGTACTCCAGTCTGCTGTGCATGTCATTTATGAGTGCCTTGAGGGGTGAGACATAGAGCAGACTGACAGGTGGGAGGCCCTCTGTGAGTATGGAGTTGAAGACAGGTATCATGGCTGCCTCGGTCTTACCAGAGGCTGTGGGTGCAACTATGAGGGTGTCCTCCCCCCTCCCTATGGCTTCAATGGCGGATTTCTGCACCTCCCTCAGGCTCCTCCATCCCAGCCTGTTGGCGAGGAAGTGCCTGAGGCGGGGGTTGAGTGATTCGGAGGACATCAGATTACACCCTGACTAAACCCAGTCCTCGTCCTCGAACTCCTCAAACTCCATCTCCTTCTCCTCGAAGAGGTCAAGGATCTCCTCCTCGCTTCGGAGTTCAGGGTTCTGCTGGACAACATCAAGGACACTTATGAATGATTTAACAAAGTTTCTCGGTGAAATGTAACCTGTGAGTTCCGCGTTGGCCTCATGCCTTGCTATTATACCATCAAGGGACTCCCTGACAGGTTTTGCCTCCCATTCATAGACCTCCTCGTGCATACCTATGAGGCGATCTGACAGCTCCATGAGGTTGTCCTTCTTGAAGCCGTCAAGCCTTATTATGGGTTTCCTGAGGTCCTTGAATTCCGTGTTGAGGACGTCCTCTATCCTCTCATTCAGTGCTGTGTAGGAGGGCACGCCCATCTTGGGGTCCTCAAAGAACTCGGGGGTCCCTGCGAATATGAAGAGGGTGTTGTGGAATCTGCCGAGGCTGCACTCATCGTATATGAACCTCATGTAGTCGTAGGCTGTGTCCCTCAGCTTCTTTGTGTGGAGGGTCATTATGTGCTCTGCCTCGTCTATGAGTATTATGAGCCCTGAATAGTTGAGTGCCCTGAGGAATGAGGAGAGGGCCTCAAGGTACTTGAAGGCGTTTTCCCGGTCAATGTCACCCTTGACACCGAACTGCCTCTTTATGGTGAATGGTATGTTCTTCTCACCGCTGAGCCAGGCCATTGCATACTTTGCTGTCTCCTGGTCACCCCGTGCAGAGAGCTTGTAGTAGTTCTCTATTGCAGCAGCGAAGGTTGTGGCGTGTTTACGGACCTCCTTGAGGTCATTGTTTATGTTGTCTATCACTATCCTCTCCTGCTGGTAGGGGTCCGTGGTTTCCCTTAGGGCCATCATGCGGAGCTGTGTGGTCCACTTTTCAATTATGTGCTCAAGGGATGTGCCTGTCTTGCAGCGGAGCGAGGCAACGATGCTCCTGTAGACGACCTCGAACTTGTTGAAGGGGACGTCCCTGCTGAGTGTCACCTTGGCGACGACGAAGTTATCTGCAAGGGCCCTTTCCTCCAGGAGTTTCAGGAAGAAGGACTTTCCCGACCCGAATTCACCGTTGAGGAACCTTGTTACCGCGGCCCCATCCTTAACCTTACCGAATATCTTGTCGAACTCCTCCAGTTCCCTCTCACGCCCAACGCATATCTCTCCCACCCCCTCCGGGGGGACGTTACCATTTTTAAGGGCATTTATGATACTCTCTGCATTCATATTAAGCCTCCTATTCCAGGGATATCAATCCAAAGTCTCTTCCAGCCCCTCTGCTGTTGTAGAGTGTTACTATCCTCTCAGGATCCCGTGAAGGGTAGTGTTTTATACCGGTCCTCCAGGCGTTGATTGAGTAGAATTCCTCGAGTTCATCATATGATTTGTTAATCCCGTAGGACTGGATGAATTCATCAAGGAGTTTTATGAAGGATTTTATCTCCATCTGCTTCCGGCCATCGGCCTTTCTGAGCATGCTGTGGAGGCCCATGATGGAGTTCAGAATGAATTCATCCATGCTGAAGGATACCTCCTCAAGGTAGGCGGGGAATTTCTCTATGAACTTTGCCCTGGACCTTATGGTCCTGAAGTCAGCCTCATCTATCTTTCTGTACTCAGATTTCGTTGCTGATGACCATTTTTTAGAATCAAAGGAAACAAGTTTATCCTTGAATTTAACTAATGGTATGGGTGGGTTGAAGAACTTTATACCCTTGAGCTTCAGCTTCCGGGGGGATTCATAGTAATCATAGAGGGTTTCAGGGTCACTGTACACACTTTCAACCATGGTGTATGCAACAAATGAGAGTGTCCTCCGGCCATTGAGGGGGATGGGCTTGAAGAGGAATATCCTGTCACCTGATCGGATTTCATTTATAAGTTTACCCCTCTTCCTCATGGAGCCAATCACGAGGTTCTTTGATATATCTTCAAGGACATCATCATCTATTCTGTGAAGCCAGTATCTGGACTTACCCCTGGGGACCAGCCTTTTCTGTTTTATTATGTAAAAACCCCCTTTTTATGGCATTAAAGTCATTTAAATGTTTCTAAAAATTGATAGATAAATTTTTTTATAACCCTGTAAATGTTAATGATTTAAGTAGCTGTAAAAACATTAAATTATACTGTATTGAGGGGAGTATGCCATATGAATAACTGCGTCCTCTGCTGTAGAGAATCAGATAAACTTTTATGCCTATCCTGCGGCAGTAAATCATCTTCTTCATCCTGTGAAAACTGCGGCGCTGAGAACCTGGGCGTCTGCAGGGAATGCTACGATAAATATCGAATTTTAAAGGCCATTGAAACACTTCAGGGAATGGAACCCTTCAACTTCGATGACTTTAAGGATGAGGAGGAACTCGGCTCCCTGCTCTTCTGGATTCTCCTAAGGGAGGGCTTCATAAAGAAGCATGTCAGCGGTGGAGGGAACGGGTTCATAAAGAATCAGGGACTCAATAGCTTCAGAACCCTTTACGTGTTATCTGAAAAATGCGATGACTTCATGGAACTCAACCTGGGCTTCAAATCTGCAGCCGAATCACTTCTCAGGGCCGCAGTAAGACCTGAAGAATTCATGAATGAACCTTATGATTCACCCGGGGATGAACCTCACCCTGAAAAACTGAATGATGACCTCCGGACCCAGGAAGCCGGACCTGATGGTGACCCGAACGCCCTGAAAACAGGGGCGATACTGGAGAATGAACCCGTGCACCACACCAAAGCAGAGGAAACGGATCAGACAATAGCTAAAGAAGCTCCAGCGGCAGAATCCCATCAGCGAAAAGATTTATTACCTAAAGTACCCGTCAGTGGCCTTGAACTCTGTTCTGGCTGCCAGAAAGAGCTTGAAACCGAAACTGAGATGTCCCAGGGGATCTGCAGGGAATGTTCAAGGAGACTCTATGCCCTTGAATCCCTTGAAAGAATCCTCACAATTTTTGAAGCCGGTGATGAGATTAAAGTTGACGTTTACACAGCCGGGATGGATGACGTGGAGAGAACAGAATTCACAGCCATGATCTGGATACTCGAAGAGTTCAACCTCCTTGAGCAGGACGGGGAATCAGGTACCTGCAGGTTAAAACCCGAAGGGGAGGTCCAGAAGTTCATCATAGAGAATGTGGAGCTTAAAGGGCTCAGATCAGAACTTGAGGAGCCATCCCGCACCGAAAGCACCGCCTCCTCTGAGGAGGGTGAACTGGAGTGCTCAGTGTGCAGGGAGGTGAAACCCGCCACAGAATTCAATTCATCCGATGGAACCTCCCCCATGTGCAGGGAATGCTCAAGGAGGCGCTGCGCTGCAGATGCCCTCGCTGAGATAAGAAAGCTTGTTGAACCAGGGGTTGAATTTGCTGTTGACGACATCATAGAAAATGAGGATGAGAGGTTTATCATCACTGGCCATATCTGGCTGCTGCAGGACTTTGACCTCATCGAGAGCAACCCGGCCTTCGAAACCTACACCCTTAAACCGGACGAGGAACTCAGAGCCTTCCATGAAGCCTATGGTGAAGGGGAACTTGTTACAGAATCAGACATGATCAGAACCTGCCCCATCTGCGGCAGGAAACTCAAGAAATCCAGCTTCTACAGTACAATCGACGGAAAACGGGATGAGTGCCGGGAATGCTATGACCGGATACTGGCTTGGGACATATTCAGGAACATCAGGGAGGTCGTGGGTGAAGGGCCCTTCAGAAGGGAGGAACTGGCTGAACACTTTGATGAACCCGGGACCCTGGATGCCGGGATCTGGACCCTCCAGGAGCATGACCTCATTGAGGAGGGCCCCGAAGGATTCCTTCTTAAACACAACCCTGAAATTGAGGAGATCTACCTCCAGTACCATGGATCAGATGCTGAAGAAACCCTGGACACACTGACTGTGAAGCCAGAAGAAACCCCGGTTACAGGAATAGAACAAGAAATAACAGCAGAACCTGTCCCCTCAGAGGACACTGCCCACAGAAAGGAGATAATCTACATAAACCCCACCGGTGAAAGCCTCAACCTCATGATGAACGGACTTGTGAGTGGTAACGGTCTCATGGATACCATGAATGAACTGGGGGACCTCCTACCATCAATGAAGAAGTGCATGATCCTGAGGAATGATGAGTGCTTTGAACTACTCATTGAACTGACTGTGGAGAAGGAATCACTTGATGACATCCTTGGGGTTCTTGAGGCCATGAACTGGGAGAACAGAGTCCGGAAAAACAGCTGATCAGATCAAACCCACATATTCCAGCACATCGGTTGTCTTCTCCCTGAGGACCTCCTTTGACCTCTCATAGCAGAGTTCAACAACCTCCTCAAGGTCTTCCTCTCCCTCCCAGTACTCTGAGAGGAACTCGTAGCCATAGACGTCCGCCAGGATCCTTATGACGTAGGCTGTTATGAATATGTCGTCAATGTACCCGTAGGCACCGTAGACCGTCTCGGGGATGACATCCATGGGTACAACATAGTAGGCTATTGCCGCGCTTATTTTGAGTTTGAGCTGGCTCTTGAGGTGCTCATAGCCCAGAAAGTCCGCGAGGAGCTTGAAGAGTTTCGGGCCATGGTCTATGAAGGATGCATATTCCCCGTTGAAGGACTCAAGGTTCTCAACCAGCACATCATAGAAATCCTTAAAATCTGCCTCTGTCATGGAAACCACTGTAATTCTCTTGACCCTGATGATACTTATCCTTTACCCTTCATCCCACGCCAGATGGACTCCACGTCCGGGTCTCCACCAGACAACCTGCCTTTTGAATTCACCTATCTTCACCATAGCAGGGACCGGTACCATGAGTCCAGCCACGACAGCCTCACCGATATTCAGGGATTGTAGATTTGAGTTCCCACTTTGCCTCACTGGCCCTCTGAACATGGATCTGATCATTTCAATCAGCAGCATCATTATCTGGCTGTGAAAGTACATGACCAGCAATTTAAGATATATGATGATCATAGTAACCACATGGAAGAATCTATCAGAACCCGCATTGATGAGCTCCTCAGTGTGATAAGGAGTTTCAAGGACGCTGAGAGGGTCAGGTTCATAATACTCTATGGTTCAGCCCTCAGGGGGGAGGGGTGGTCTGATATAGACCTTGCAGTGTACTATGATGGAACCCCTGATGAGGCAGCGGATTTCAGGCTGAGGGTCCTCTGTGAGGTGGATGAAATATTCGATGTCCAGATATTCCAGCAGCTCCCACTCTATGTGAGGGTCCAGGTACTCAGGGGTGAGGTCATATACTGTGACAGTGAAAGATTCCTCCATGACATTGCATGGGAGACAGTGAAGGAATTCGATGACTTCAAACACCGCTTCTATGATTACATCGGCATGGCCCCCATGAGGTGAATATCATGATAAGAAAGTCCATCATACTCACGAAGATAAGTGAGATTGAGGAAAGCGTAAATCTTATAGATGATAACCTTCCTGAAACCTTTGAGGAGTTCCGGGGTCTTGGCCTTGTAAGGGATGGGATGTACAGGAGGCTTGAGTTTGCTGTTGAAAATGTCTTTGACATATGTTCCATCCTCAACTCCGACCTGAAACTCGGTGTCCCTGGATCAGATGGTGATGTGCTTGAGAACCTTCTGGGAGCCGGAATAATAGACGAGGAAACCTTCAGGAAAGTAAAGGCAATGAGGGGATTCAGAAACATCGTGGTCCACAGGTATGGTAAGATAGATGACCGTATAACATTCAGGATCCTCAGGGAACACCTCAGGGATTTTCATGAATTCACCGAAAAGATCAGGAAAACCCTTGAGACCCTTGAGAATAAATGAAGAGGTTATCATTGAAGACAAAAAATAAATAAAGGGTTTTAAATTGTTATATCACCCGGTAACCTGCCATTTGCACCGTAGAACGCCAGTACCCTGCTGTATACGTACACAAGGCCAACAAAGCTCACCTGTCCGTAGGATGTTGAGGCATACCTGGGTGCCCTTCCCTGGCTGTTTATGAAGTTCCTGATACTGACTGCCACTGACACGTAGGCTGACCTTGAGAGTTTACCTGACCTCCATGTGCCTGTGCTACCAAGGTAACCAACAGCGCGTGGTTTCAGTGGATTCTGGTTTCCTGAGTTGAGCTGTGCCGTGGCGCGTGTAAGTAAATCCAGGAACTGGGCCATGCTGTAAGCCTTACCGGCCACTGTTACAGATGCTGGCAGTTTACGGTAGCGTGCATAGTGGTTCCTCACACTCAGAGCGGCAGCTGCAATCTGTTTAACAGTTAAACCCTGGGATTTAACCGTAACCGTCCTTGCAGGAAGGCCCCCCACTGTCACCAGGTACACACCATCCCTGGTGATGGTGTGGTTGAACCTCAAATCCCCTGATTCGCCAGCGGCAAGTGAAATCACCATTGATGCGACAGGCACCGAATTCACAAGGAGCTCTGCACGGTACTCGCCCGGGGCCTCACCGGTATTCCTGACCCTGGCAGAGACACTGATCCTGAGGGGGGCTGCCCCTGAGAGTGGAACTACGGTGAGGTTTGAGAGTTCAAATGCCGCCTTCCTGAGGATCCTGAGGTCTGCCCGGCATGAACTGTTATTGAGGAGTTCATCACCCTGGAACTCTGCAGTCACATTGTAGATACCCGGCGGGAATATACCTGGAAGGTTGAGGGTTGCCCATCCATCTGAACCGGTGGTTGAACCTCCCATGTGAACTCCATTTATTCTGAAAATGATGACCTTACCTGGGATGGGGTTCTGTGCCATTAAACGTGCCCTTAAATTGAATGCGTCGCCCTCAACAGTTTCAGTGTCTTCCACTGTGATGGATGATGGAACCTTGAGGACATTCACATCCACTGAGGCGCTTTCAGCGTCAAGGGCCCCGGTCACTGTCACTGTACCCGGTGCTGCCAGACCTGTGAGTGTTGAGGATGCAGTTCCATGGGACATCACAGCATCATCGATGCTCCCTGCGGTGGCCGAGAAGTCCACATTACCTGTGTAGGGGACGAAGAATGTGTCATGGTATCCCCCGGCACTGTCATGCCTCAGGTCGGCTGTTATGACTGAGGTGCCCCCTGCAGCAACAGCCGCTGGATTTGCGGTTAATGTGAGGACCATCCATGGTGCTGCAGCAACATCACCTGCTGTGAGTTCAGTGAAGTCCGGTGTGTTACAGCCCCACCAGTTGAACCTGGCATCCACCTGCGGGCCGTCCTCACAGAACACATCGGCGCCAGGGTTGTTCAGGATGCGGCAGAAGTTGACCAGTGCAATGGTGAAGTAGCTGAGGACCGCTGATCCCTGCCCCCATGACTCTGCAGTGTTACCTGTGAACGTGGACTCTGTGATATTTGCAAGCACCGCGAGGAAAGAACTTACACCGCCACCAGCGTATGCTGCCCTGTTATCTGTGAATGTGCTTCTGCTAACGGTGAGGTTGCCGTAGTTGTTCCTGATTCCTCCGCCGTGTGCTGATGCCACGTTCTCCTCAAATGTGCACCCTGATACTGTGGTGTTAACATTTTCTGCATGGATACCGGCACCGTAATCTGCAAGGTTTGACCTGAAGAGTGAGTCTGAAACCTGTAAATTCAGTGATGAATCGTCAGGGTTTCTGAATCCTGAGATTCCCCCACCATAGCTTGCATTGTTGTAGAGAAACATGGAGTTGGTCACAGTAACCGTGATTTCCGTACCGTCTGCTGCCCACACATATAACCCGCCACCATGGCTGTCTGCGGTGTTCATTGCAATGGTGGAGTCGCATATGGTTGTATCTCCTCCAGTGTAAATCGCGCCACCAGTCCCTGCATGGCCAAGTGCAAATGATGAGTCCCTGATGTTAAGGGATGAGTATGGGGCGCTGTATATGGACCCCCCGCACCCTGAGGCCTCATTCCCGTTGAAGGTTGATTCTGTAACCTCAAGGACCCCCTTACTGTATACTGCACCACCATCCTCTGCGCTGTTCTCCATGAGGTGGCTTTCAGTCAGTTTCACTGTACCGTCACTGTAGATGGCGCCACCCCCGGCTGCGGTGTTGCAGGTGAGGATGCAGTTCTCCACCTGGAGTTCACCGTGGTTCATCACCGCCCCACCCTCAGGTGCACTGCCATTTCTCAGCGTGAGGTTCCTGAGGACCAGGACCGCCCCCGAGGACACATTGAAGGCCCTGCCCATTGCTTCACAGTCAATCACCGTACCGGTGGTTGACTGTCCGGTGATGGTGAGGTTCCTGTCTATCAGCACGTCCCTGTTACCAACACCCCTGTATTCACCATCCGCAAGCCAGATCCTGTCACCTGAAGCCGCAGAGAGGGTCGCGTTTCCAATGGTTGCCTTGGCAGCCGCCCATGAGAATCCATCATTATCATCGGACCCCCCCGTGGCGTTGACATAGATATCGGCTGCACTGACACATCCCGGGATAAGCATTATCCCCACAAGAAACAGAAAGAGCCATGTAATTATCTTTATCATGTAAACCCCCTTGAGTATATATAATGATTATAGGATAAAAAATTTTCACTGAACTCCCATGAAATAGGAGTTCATGTTTAAGTGATACCGAAAATAAGGTTAGAACTCTACGGAGATTCAAAAAAAGTAAAAAAATAAGGGGTTGGGTTTTAGATTATCAGGTAGTTTGGAAGCCTCCCCCTGTTACCGTAGAACCTCAGTACCTCACTGTATCTGTACACGAGGCCCGCAAAGCTCACCCTGCCATAGACCGTTGAGGCATACCTGGGTGCCCTTCCCTGGCTGTTTATGAAGTTCCTGATACTGACTGCCACTGACACGTAGGCTGGCCTTGAGAGTTTACCTGACCTCCAGATGCCAGTGCTACCGGCGTAACCAACAGCACGTGGTCTTAACGGGTTCTGGTTTCCTGAGTTGAGCTGCACAGTTGCACGTGCAAGTAAATCCAGGAACTGGGCCATGGAGTACCTCTTTGATGCAATTGTGACAGAGGCTGGCAGTTTACGGTAGCGCAGGTAGTGGTTCCTGACGTTCACGGCTGCTGCGACAAGCTGGTTGATGGTTATGCCCGCTGGTGGAGCTGGCCTAACAGTTACCTGGGTGTTAACCACCTGGTTATCCAGAACCGCGGACACCACTGCAACCCCCGGTGCATTGAGGTTCCTGACGGTTGAGGATGCAACCCCACCGCTCATCAGAGCATCGGTGATTGTACCATAGGTTGTTTCGAAGCCCACAACCCCCGTGTATGGTACACTTGTTGCATGCAGTGTGCCTGCACTGTCATGGAGAAGGTCCGCCCTTATGAGGGAG
The DNA here is from genome assembly GCF_000145295.1 of Methanothermobacter marburgensis str. Marburg. Taxonomy (NCBI): domain Archaea; kingdom Methanobacteriati; phylum Methanobacteriota; class Methanobacteria; order Methanobacteriales; family Methanobacteriaceae; genus Methanothermobacter; species Methanothermobacter marburgensis. The sequence goes on along the minus strand of NC_014408.1, from coordinate 673,377 downwards.
GTGCCCCCCACGGTAACGGTTGATGGATTTGCAACCAGTGTGAGGACGATCCATGGCGTTGCAGCAACGTCACCTGCTGTGAGTTCAGTGAAGTCCGGTGTGTTGGACCCCCACCAGTTGAATCTGGCATCCACCTGTGGGCCGTCCTCACAGAATACATCGGCGCCGGGGTTGTTCAGGATGCGGCAGAAGTTGACCAGCGCAATGGTAAAGTAGCTGAGTACCGCTGATCCCTGACTCCAGGTCTCTGCAAGGTTACCTGTGAACGTGGACTCTGTGATATTTGCCAGGGCAGCCCGGACATTGCTTATACCTCCACCTGCAAAGCCAGCACTGTTATCTGTGAATGTGCTTCTTCTAACTGTGAGGTTGCCGTAGTTGTTCCTGATTGCGCCGCCGTGTGCTGATGCCACGTTCTCCTCAAAGGTGCATCCCTCAACGGTTGCATTGGCATTGTCTGCAAGAAATCCGCCGCCGTACCATGCTGTGTTGCCTGAGAACGTGCTTCCCCTCAGTAGAACATTTATGGGACGGGTGTAATCTGTTGCAACTGCCCCACCATACTTTGCGTCGTTTGATGTGAATGATGAGTCTATGACCACTGCAGAATCTGAGGGCTGATATCCAGCCACATGAAGAGCACCGCCAGTCTCAGAAGCACTGTTATCATGGAATGTTGCTGAGGTAATATGGATGTTACCGAGGCTGTAAATTGCCCCACCCCTGTATCCCATGTTCTCAAGGAACCTGCATCCCTCGACAGTTAGGTTACCCTGGTTCAGGATGGCTCCACCATGGTTTTCGTTTCCCCTCTTCACTGTGAGGTTTCTGAGGGTGAAACTGACACCCTGCTGGACGCTGAAGGCCCTGCCCAGGTATTCGCAGTCAATCACTGTACCGGTGGTTGACTGGCCGGTGATGGTGAGGTTCCTGTCTATCACTACGTTCCTGTTCCGCACACCCCTGTATTCACCATCCGCGAGCCAGATCCTGTCACCTGAGGCCGCGGAGAGGGTCGCGTTTCCAATGGTTGCCTTGGCAGCCGCCCATGAGAGCCCATCATTATCATCGGACCCCCCTGTGGGGTTGACATAGATGTCAGCTGCAGAGGCGGTTCCTGATAAAATGAGGAGCGCTGCAATGGCAGCTATTACATACAGATGTTTTATCATTTACCTGTCTCCTGCTATCTGCACATTAAATGTGCATATATATAATATGGTTTGATCTGGTTAAAGGTTTTTTCAAAAAAACAAGCTGAAAGTTTTAAATGATGGAAATAGATAATATAATGTGGCCAAATAATTTTGAAGAGAAGGTTAACTGATCCTCGGAATAACGAATAAGGGTATCTTAATCAGCCAGTTCCTCCAGATACCTGGCAACAAATACAGCAAACTTCTCTATATCCTCCAGGTCCCGTTGAAGGTAGAGATAAACCCTCTCAACATCTATTTCCGCATACATATGAACCAGTATGTTCCTGAAACCAGCTGCTGGTGCAAATTTATCTGCAAAATCCCCTGGAAGAACCCCTATTTCTCCAAGTATCTCTATGACTTCCCTGTATGTCTCAGGTTTTCTCGCCCTCTCCCATGATATGATCATCTCACCAATATCCAGACAGCACTCTATGGAAACCTCAAGGTACCTTTCAACTGCCCCCCTGAGGGTGACGTCCTTTTTAAGGTCCTCAAGTGAATGTGATCTGTAATTCCTGAGTATCCTCAGGTACTCCTGGAGTTTCTCGAGTTTTGATAGTACCTCATCCTTCACTTCAAACCCTCACGTGCCATCATCCTGAGCGCCAGTCTGATGTGCCTGTCGTTATGGTACCTTCTATCAAGGTACTCTGACATGATACGTCCCTCGAACCTCACCCTCTCTTCCTCACTGTCCTTCAGGACTATTCCATCCCTGATTATGCTGTAACTCAGGGAAAGCGGCGCCCGGTTCATTATGACAAGGTCCACCCTGTCTGTTCGGAGTGCGGATACAAGTTCATCTATGAGTTCCAGCTGAAAATTGAGGTCATCGTATCCCTTCAGGGGTTCCTTCAGGAGAACACCGATGTCAAAGTCCCCGAGGGGTCCCTTATCCCCCCTTGCAGTGGAGCCAAAGAGGTATGCAATGCTGACCTCATCCCTTTTTTCCAGAAGTTCCACAAGTTTTTCAATTTTCTGGTCGTCAATGCCCATCATGGTTCCACTGATAATTCTGAATCACATCATATATAAGGTGCCGGCCAGGGATTAACTTCGTAATAGAGAACTATTACGCAGGTCAGAATAAACACTTGGATTTGAGGAAATTTTATTTAAAATTTTCTTTTTGACTCTAAATGATAGAACCCCACGCGCGGTAAAAGATTTTGAGTGTTTGAATGAATAATTATATATTCACTTAAATGGTGTAATCATGTTTCATGCAGATGAACCCATAAAAACAAGTGCCGAAGATAAACTAGGACGTCGGGAATTTGCAAAATATGTTTCAGATTCAATACTGGCCTATGAAGATAGTTCATGTCTTGTTTTAGGCATTATTGGAGAATGGGGATCTGGCAAGACATCCATCATCAACATGATTACAGAACACTTAGAAGAAAGCAATAAAACCAACCTGAAAATAATCAAATTTAACCCCTGGTTGTTCTCAGGACAAGAAGCTCTTCTTTTAAATTTTTTTGAAGAATTAAGAAATAATCTTGGCAATGAAATCAAAGAAAAATTAGATAAATATCTTAGTAAATTAGTTCCAGATCAAATAGGCGTTCAATTAGGCCTTAATATTAAATATAACATAAAATCTTCTAAATCTTCTCCAGAAAATCTAGAAAAAATCAAAGATGACCTTGACAAATCGGTAGAAAATGCCAACATAAAACTAGTTATAGTCATAGATGATATTGATAGATTAACAGCAGAAGAAATACGTCAAATTTTCCAGATGATTAAAATTGTTGATCTACCAAACACAGTATACATAAGTTCATTTGATAAAAAAACAGTTGTAAAAGCCCTTGAAAAGGTTCAAGAAGGTGACGGCGAGGAATATCTTGAAAAAATAATTCACGTTCCCTTTGAAATACCACCATTAGGTTCCAAAGAGATAAGGGAGATATTAGAATCAGAATTAAAGGAGCTATTTAAAGAGGACATCAATATTGAGGATACATTACCCTACCTTAAAAATATGAGGAATGTTAAAAAGTACATGAATCTTCTAAAATTCAAATTCAACGCCATTGGAGAAGAAACAAACAAAGAGGACCTGGCCAATATAACGATCCTCGAATTATTCGAACCTAAACTATACAAGGAAATATATGAAAATAGAGAGTCCTTTACAAGTTATCCATCACTAGGTACTCTTAACCCTCTCTATGAAAAAGCTACTAAAAAGATGAAGGAAATCTATAAAAAGGCGGATAACAACGCAAAAAATATACTGAAATCATTATTTCCTCTTCTAAATAACATTACTTGGCCTTACGATGAACTTAGAAAAGAAAAGCGTATTTGTACCGTAGAAAATTTTGATACATACTTCAAACTTTCCATAAATGAAAGTCTAAATTTATCGTCAGATCAAATCAGACAATTAATTAAAGCCACAGAGGATTCTAAGGCCCTTAAAAAGATCATTTCTAAGGATAATTTCCTCTACCTGAAATTTTTAAATATTCATGTTGATGAGATCCCCCCTGAAAATATAGTAAACGTACTAGCCACCCTTTTAGATATAGAGTTTAACCATCCTGATTTCTATGGATGTTGTTCTCTTTCATGTGAGATAATCTTCAAACTATTAAGAAAAATGGAAACAGATAGGAGACTCCAAGTCATCAAGAAATCTATAAGAAATGGACAGAGTATCTACCTAGCTCTATATACTTTTGCAACTCAAGGAGAGGAAAAATTACAGGTTCTGGGGGAAAAAGAACTGGAATCACTTATCAATCTTTTAATTGAGAAATTGCACCGGCTAGCTCAGACAGACCTGCACGGTTTATTCTATCCTGATACATTTGGGAATATCATAGAATTATGGAACGTTATAGAGCCCTATGGAGTTGACCCCTACATAAGAGAATTGATGAAAGACGACCACTTATTAGTGGAATTCATCAAAAGAACTACGCCCCGTTTCAACCTGCAGGATTTCGTTAGAGTAGATAAATTAGATAAAAATGAAAGAGAAGACCTTATAAGGAGATTAGAAAAACTTTCCTCCCAGAAAGAACTTGCCAACAATGCCAAAAGAATTTTAGAACAGTTAAAAATGGAATAATTGAACTACTTAGACTAGATAACCCTTAAAAACAAAATAGAGTAGATAAGTAAGTATCCTCAATTCTCTAATCTAACCTTATCGATTCAACCACCTTTTTTATCACCTCATCATCCACAATATTCCTATTAAAGTCAAAATAATAACCTTTACCGTTCTTTATCGTATAATAGCGATAATTCGTGCTTGTTACAGTGTATACAGCAGGATTACCATCTATACTCGTATAACCATGACTCAATACAGGTTCTCCAAGCTCAGCCTTAACCTGTTGTGTCTCTTGCAGTTCCTGATCCAAAGTCGCAGGGAATAACGTACCAGGTTCAGAGGAAACGAGTCCAGATTCATATGAAAAGGCCATCCTACCATCAGGCGTACGGACCCAGTCATCTTTTACCTCCCAATCTCGAGGTATATCAAATGAAACACCGACCTTTGAATCATGATAGGTTTTTGTTGGAAAAATAATTCCAATGGCAAAATATAACAATATAAGAGACACTCCAACAATCACGATTTTTCCATTAATATGCATCACCCCTTCCTAACTTTGAATTATATATATGCATATAATATATTTAGAGGTATATATTATAAATATAACCTAGAGATGATGACAGATGAATAGAAATCTCCTCATAATAATCCTCATATCCCTCGTTATCACCACTGCAGGTTGCGCCACCAAATACCAAAAATTTACTAATGAGAATATGTCATTCGAATACCCTGAAAACTGGGAGGCCATGCCAATACTGGATGACGTAAGCCTAACAGAAAGGGAGGGTGATGGTAGAATCTTCATCAATCCCACCCTTGAGGATCTAGAAAGTTTCAAATCATGGTATGGGCAGAGCGCAGAGTATGTTGGTGAAGAAAAAATTGGAGGAGTAACCTGCTATAAATATAAAGTTGATCATGGAGGAGCCTATATTTTCCAAAAAATAAATACTGTCTTCCTTGTAGTATACGGTGAAGGATCTGAAGACGTTGCAAAGCACATCATAGAAACATTAAATGCAACATACATTATTGAACCCACAGAAGCCCCTCAAATATAAAAAAGAAAAACCAAGTAACGTGATCCCTCTTTTTCAGCTAAGAATTATAAACAAAAATGAGAATGCTCCTGACACACCAGTCATTATCCTCAATTTAGGGAAGTCAGCTTTCCAGGACCATAACCGTCCTCCAATCACAGATTTTTATTTGCCATGTTAAGTTTTAATGATGAAATAAAAATATAAAAATTTAAATTGTATGATTCAATACTATTACTGTTCAGTTATAAGGTGGTTAAATGTCGATGGATTCCAATGGTAGTGATAGGAAAACTGGAAAGTTTGCCGGCTGGTGGAACCGCAGGGGACCACTAACAAGGGCAGCCATCATTGTCCTTGGGGTAATCATCTGGTCAGCCGCCGCCTATTCCTATGGTTACGATAAGGGTCTTGATGGAGCAATAGAATACGAAAAGGACTCCTTCCAGGTGAACGTTGTGAACTACACAATCCAGAAGGGCCAGGATGGATTATATGAGATCCAGGGGGTAATCCAGAACAACTATGATAAACCCATATTGCTCAACCCGAGCCTGGAAGTGAAGGGCTTTGATTCCAGTGGAGAAATGGTTCTGTATGTCCCCGCATTCATAACCGTTTCAGGGGAAATCAGGCCAGGTGAGAAGGTGAAGTTCAGGGGGGAGGGACCCATACTGGATGGTCACGACCCCGATGATATCATCATTGGGATTAAAACAGAATGTTCCGGTTACGGATGGGCATAGAAAGGTGATCTGAATGGCTGAGGATTTCCGTGAAGAAGAAAATAATGGAAACTTTTTCATGCGCTGGTGGAGAAGGAGGGGGACCTTCACAAAGGCAAGCATAGTGGTATCCTTCATCATAATATGGGGGCTCCTGATGTTCATCATCGGTTACAGCGATGGGTCATCCTATTTCTACAACCTCCACATGGGGGATGTTCAGGCAGAGGTGCTCAACTATACAGTGCTGGTTGATCCCAGCGGAGGCTACGTGGTGGAGGGGGTGGTCCAGAACAGGTACAGGGCCACACTCCTACTGGACTATGTATGGGTCAAGGGCTATAACTCATATGGGGAGGTCATTGCCCTTGGAATGGCTCCGGTCTTCACCAATTCATCCACAGTGAAGACTCTGAGACCTGGAGAAACCGCCTACTTTAAAACAACAGATTGGGCATTTGAGGATGGATACTACCCTGAGGATATAGTCTCCTTTGGTTTAACAGCCAGGGGTAACCTATTAACACCCTCAGGGACTTTATGTGGGGTGGAGATAGAGTGATGGTCTGATGTGCTCCTTTCCATCATGTGAGGAGCAGGGTGAGAAAGAGGGATATCGCCAGGCACATGAGGAACAAAATTCCAACTGTACAGCAGCATGCAGAGATATCCCTTACCTCCTCAGGAACAGGCATTCATACACACCCCCATCTTCTAATTTTTTAGGGAACTGGAGATTCATGAAACCTTCTGATTTCATTGTACTGAGGCTGTCAAATTTCTGAAAGATTGAAATTCCCTAAAATGACACTCCAGTAGCTTTCCGTTTTCATGTCATTTATTATTTATTTGATTATAATATTTTCATGAACATATATATAACATCTGTTGAATGGGTGAAGTTATTGTAAAGTCCAGGTCCGGAGGATTGAAGATAGAACAGTCGATAAGAGGGGAGATACAGATATAAGCAGTTAAAAAACTGCTCTGAACCCCTAACAGAACATCCCTGCAGTCCTCTGAAAGTGATAAGTGGTTGGGGTCAGAATCAAATTCAGAACTGCAGTTATCCACCTCTTAACCATTCACCTCTCATATTCCACCTCCTCTTCAGCTGAGACACTGGTGAGTCTCACGTGTTCAACTCCCCGTAGACCCATCATCCTCTCTGTGAGTTCACGTATCTCTGCAACATCACCCCTCACCACGAGGACCTCAAGGCGATGTTTTTCTGTGAGGTGAACCCTCATGACAGCGTCTATGTACTCCCTGTAGTGGTGCTGTATGTCGGCTATTTCCTCCATTGCCCCTGTGTGGTGGTTGTAGATCACCGAGACTATCCCTGTCCTCTCACCCTCCATCTCATTCATCCACCTGTACCTGACAATGTAGTCCTTTATGGCGTCCCTTATACCCTTGGACCTTGACTGGTATCCCCGGTTCCTCAGTACCTCATCAAATTCCTCAAGAAGTTTACTTGGAAGAGACATGCTTATCCTGGTCATTGTGGTCATGGTATCACCCCTGATCTGTGACACCCTAAAATCTGTGTATGAACTATAAATAATTAAATATTATTAAATGGCATAATAATGCAATGTATGTATTACTATATTTACATCTTGTCTTATAACAGCATTTATAGAGGTGTCTGGAGGTTCTGCAACATCCTCCTGGTTTGAAAGATAGGATAATCACAGTCAAATTACCCCCTTAAAATGAATTATTCTCCTCAGAGGTTTCTCCCTGCCCTGCGGGCCCTCATGAGGTTTATCTCCCTGCAGGAGTCATCCCCAGGCACCATACCCCCAAGGATCTCCATGGTGACATTCTTAACACCAACCCCCAGCAGCCTGTCACCTAACATGACACTGCGCATGCTCTCTGCAATGCCTGTACCCTCAAGGTCTTCCTCTGTGTGGCCTGCAGAGCAGAGCACCACAGCCTTTTCAATATCAATCCTCGTACCCCGCTCTCCATCCTCATAGAAGTAGGCGTACCCGTAGGTCCAGACCCTGTCAAACCATCCCTTGAGTTTCGCAGGGCAGTCACTCCACCAGAGGGGATAGATGAACGCAAGGGCATCGGCCCTCCCGATCCTCTCATGCTCCTCCATAACATCCTCTGGTAATGGTGACCCCGCCTCCTGGCTGATCTCCCTGAGGTACTCCTCCTGACTCAGCTCCGACCTGAAGTTCATCCTGTAGAGGTCCCCCACCTCATATGTGTGCCCGGCTTCACTGAGGCCCTCTGTAAATGCCTCAAGGACCTCCCTTGAAAAGGACTTCCTGGATGGATGTGCAAAGAGAATATAGACGTGCATATGAATCCCCTGCCATGTTATGTTGCAGGACACATTTATAATCCTCAGGACGTGCAGAAATCAATGTTACAGAGCACACCTATTAAAGTCTCCTCCTGTAGTGAAGCTCCCTGAAGGGTAACGTGACCTCTGTACCCCCTCCATCCTCCCTGAGGAGTATCCTGAGGTCCCCCTCTATCTGCCTGGCGAGGTTCAGTGCAAGTTGGAGGCCCATCCTCTTTTCACCTGAAAACCCCACACCATCATCCATTACCCTCAGACAGTACTCTGAGTTCATTCTGCTGATTTCAACCTTCACGGTGCCTCTGCCCTGAGGAAACGCATGCTGAAGGGAGTTGGATATCAGTTCATTTACTATGAGGGCCAGTGGCATGGCTGTCTCAACGTTGAAGGTATGCGGGGCGTCTATGTGGAATTCAACATCCAGTGCATCAAATACTGATCTGAGGTTTTCTGATATCCTCATTATGCACTCATGCATCTTAACCTCTGCCAGGCTCCCCAGCCCATAGACGGATTCGTGGATGGCGGCCAGTGTCTGGACTCTGGTTGATGTCCGGATGAGAGCCTCCCTTGCATCCTCACCGGCGGATCTTATCTGCATGTTTATGAGGCTCAGGATTATCTGGAGGTTATTCTTCACCCGGTGATGGAGTTCCCGGAGCAGCGCATCCTTCTCCATGATGTTCCGCTCGAGTTCCTCCTGTGTCCTCATTAGGTCTGTTATGTCGGTGAGGGAGATTATTGCCCCCTCATCCAGGGGAATGTACCATCCGGTGAAGTTTCTGTCCCCTGCTTTAAGGCTCCTGATGTATGAGGGTACCCTGGCATTCATGAACCTATCATGAATGGGCCTGCAGTCAATTCCAAGTTTCTTCATTGCCCTGTTGAGGTGCAGTGGATTGCCGTCTTCATCGATGACTGCAACGGCCTCCTCAAGGTTCTCAACCACATCCCTGAAGAATCTGCGTGTCCTCCTGAGCCCCCTTTCATTCATGAGGCGTTGATGGTCAACTGTGTTGAGCCTGTAGGCTGTGAAGGTTATGGTAACTATGATGAGCGCCACTGTCAGTGAAAGGAGGAATATCTCTGCCGGGAATGGTAGCTGGTCCCGGCCCCTCAGGATCAGGATTCCTGTGACCGTTATGGCTGTGAGCATGGTTGCAAGGAGCACCCGTGCCGTGTATCCCCCCATCATTCCTGAGAAGAGTGGCTCAGTGACTCCCCTCTGGGGATAGAGGCCCAGTAACCCCAGAGCGGCCATGAGGAGTTCGGCTGAAATGGTGGGGTCCACCCTGAGTGCCTCAACAACCTCCACCACACCTGTGAGGTGGGTCATCACCAGGGCATAGGCCATGATCCCTGTGATGTATGCCAGTGTCTGCCCGGCATGGTAGTGTCTGCGGATAAGGAGAATCAGGCTGACCGAATAGGCCGCCAGCAGGGGTGGAGGTAAAACTGTATGCAGACCCTGAAATCCCGCAAATTGAATGAACTGGAGTGGGATTATCATTATGGATAGGGAAAGTGCTGTTCTTCTGTGGGAGAAGCAGGCGAGAATTATCGATGCACCAAGCAGCACAAGAGACATGTGGAGAATGGGGAGGTCCCAGGGGGACCATCCACCTCCAGCCATCATGAGGAGTGCCACGGATGAGAAGAGAATCAGAAAGAACCCCATCAGATGGGACACAGTATTTTTCATGTTGAGATCCTTTTTAAAGGGGACAAACTCCATCTGAACACCTCATACCTATCTGAGGAGGTTAAACATAAAAATTTTTTGAAAAAACAATAAAACTGTGGTTATTGAATCACTGAGACTGCATTCATCATGGCAATGAACAAAAAGAGTCATTTTACCGGTTACAGGTGTCCAGTTATCCCTGAACCCCGATCCGATTCATCTGTGTAGGGTGAGGACACAAAGCTCATATACTGTTTACTACACAGTAATGTGCACAACACATATCTGTGTAATATGAGGGTCATGAGATGGGTGGCATATGTGAAAGATTCGAAAAGGAAATAAGACGCGGGGCCATACAGCTCGCAGTGGTCTGTCTCCTTGAAAGGGAACTTTACGGATACGAAATCGTCAGAAAACTTGAAGAATCAGGATTCAGAGTCGAAGAGGGAACCATCTACCCCCTTCTGAGGAGACTCGAGGGGGAGGGAATCCTCAAAAGCAGCTGGATGACAGGTGAGGCAAGACCCAGAAAATATTACAGAATCACAGATTACGGTAAGAAGGTCAGAAAAAAATGGCTTGAATTTTTCAGGGCAGTGAATCAGGCCCTCAATGAAATTGAAACCATAATGGAGGAATATCAATGAATAAACTTGATGAATTCATAGAAAGGGCGACCCTTAGACTAGCCCCAGAGGAAAGGGAGGAGGTTGCCCGTGAACTCAAAACCCACATACTTGACAGTGCAGAGGCAATAGCCGCATCAAGAAAAACCGATGTCACCGAGGAGGTGATAGCCGAGGCCCTGGAGAGGATGGGCCCACCAGAGAAAATAGCAGAGATGTACCCATCAGAGAGGAAATGGAAACCTGGAAAGATCGTGGAGTCAGGAATCTGCGCAAGGTGCGGTACCTGCGCCGTTATATGCCCCAACAACATCATATCCTTCGACGGACGCCCGGAGCTCAGAGAGGAGTGCCTCAGAAACGGCCATGGTATGTGCTTCGAGGTATGCCCCAGGGTCTCCTCAGACGGTTATCAGATCAGCATAAGGGAGAAGTTCCAGGAAAAGGTCTACCATGGAAGGGGACCCATCAGGGGCCAGGACGGTGGCGTGGTGACCTCTTTCCTAAAGCACCTCCTTGAGAAGGGTGAAATCGACGGCGCCATAGTCGTGGGTGACGAACACTGGAAACCTGTATCACTCCTTGTGCAGACGGCAGAGGACCTTGAGGAAACAAGCGGGTCAAAGTACAGCATATCCACCCTTGAAGCACTGAGAACAGCTGGAGAACTCGGAATTGAAAGGGTGGCAGTTGTTGGGCTTCCCTGCCAGATAAACGGCCTCAGGAAACTCCAGTACTTCCCCTACCTTGCAAAGCATGACCTGGAACTTGGAAGAAAGGGCAAACCCGTGAAACTCCCCGAGATACGTTACCTCATAGGCCTCTTCTGCACCGAGAAATTCGAATATGGCGACCTCAGAAAGGTGCTGAGGGAAAATGGTATCAGAATGGAGGACGTTGAAAAATTCAACATCAGGAGGGGTAAGCTTGAGGTTGACCTTGGTGATAGGAGGGAAACCCTGAACCTCATGGACATCAGAATCTCAGAGGGCTGCAGATCCTGCAGGGACTTTGACGCTCACCTTGCAGACGTCTCTGTGGGCTCCGCTGGAAGTCCCGAAGGCTACTCAACCATCATAGTGAGAACCAGGAGGGGCGCTGAAATAGCCGGTGCAGTTGAACTCATGGAGGGTGCAGACACCGCAAAAATAGAGAAGATGAGGGACCTGAAACTCAAAAGATTCCAGAGGGAACTTGAGAGAAGGAGAAAGAATGGTGAATACATCTCCTTCTACTGGACCTCAGATTACCCTGGGGTATCCAGGAGGGCCGATGGCACCTACTTCATAAGGGTCAGGGCCCGGCCATCAGGCTGGTACAGCCCCCAAGAGGTGAAAGAACTTGTGAGGATTGCCGAAAAATACGGTGCAAGGATCAAGGTCACCAACAGGGGATCCTATGAGCTCCATGATGTGAGTGGCTTTGACGTTGAGGACGCCGCTGATGAACTCAACTCCGCAGGGCTCCTCACAGGCTCAGAGGGCCCCCTTGTAAGGGCCACACTTGCCTGTCCAGGTAGGGAGAACTGTGGAAGCGGGATCATAGACACCACAGCAATCTGCAGTGCCATAGAGGAGAGGTTCAGGGAGATGCCAGCACCCTACAAGTTCAAGATAGCGGTGAGTGGCTGTCCAAACAGGTGCATGAGGCCCCAGATCCACGATGTGGGTGTCGCGGGTGTTGAATTCCCTGAGACGGTTGAGGAAATCTGTAACGGCTGCGGCAGGTGCTTCGAGGTCTGCAAGGTGGAGGCCATAAGCGTGCGTGGCGAGACATCCTACACCAACCATGACCTCTGCGTTGGCTGCGGTAAATGCATAAGGGAGTGCCCGCACACTGCAAGGAGGGCCAGAGAAGAGGGTTACATACTTTACATAGGCGGTAAGGCTGGTAGAGAACTGGTTGAGGGTATAAAGACCCGTGTTGACACTGTTGATGAGATACTGGAATACATAGACGCTGTTATCAGTGTCTACACCAAGTATGCAAGTAAGCCGCAGAGGGAGAGGCTCGCATCAACCATGAAACGTGTCGGTGAAGAAAAGTTCATGGGCGAGGTGAGGAAGCTCATAAAGGAGAGATCACATTAACCAGTGAGAAGGAATAAAAAAGGAGGGATCCCACAAGGGATCACTCTAACTTCACAGTCTCAAGTATGGAGTCAAATGTTGCGTCATTCTTTGGTCCGCTGTACATGAATGCATAGCCGCTTGTCCTGTTGAGTTTCAGGTACACGAAGACCGTCTGAGTCGTTGAATCGGTGGCCTTCACCATTGCTGCGTTACGCCCGGCGACCTTTATTATGCTGGATGATACAACACCCTCATTGCTGGCCATCTCCTTCCTGACGGTTTCAGGATCCTTCAGGTAGTAACCTGCGCCTGCACTCACCTCTGCAACTGCAAGCTCTGAGGTACTGTTACCAAGGTAAACTATGACATCCTTGGAGATTCCCACCTCCTTCTTGAAGGCCCCCTGCGCCCCTGCAGGGTCAAGGGTCTCCCATGATGCGGGATATGTGAAGTTCAGTTTTTCCGTCAGAGAAGCTCTTATACTGGGGCTCCTCACTCACACAACCAGATACAAGGACCGTTGCGGCCACAAGAAACAGAAATAAAATTTTCTTCATATTCAACCTCCCTTAATAATTGTTGTCAGGGATATGATTTATAATTTATCCCGGAGCCCATCAACATATAAATAGGGGGCCGTTGAAAGATCAGAAACTATGGTGTGGGCCATGTGGCGGCCAGGTCAGGGTTTTTGGGAACTATATATATATACTTCCTCCCCAAAGTATAAACACCCGCATGATTAAAGATTCATGATCTGTAGAATTGATTTTAGGTTGATAACCATGAAGGTGAAGGAATGGTGTATGTTCTGTGGGGAATGTGCAGGTGTGTGCCCACGGAACCTCATAGAGGTCAGGGAGAATTCCCTGAAATTTTCAGAGGACCAGTGTAGGGAATGCAACATATGCATACAGGTGTGCCCTGTTAGGGCCCTTGAGAGGTGATTGACATGGTAACTGAAGTTGATGTCCTTGTGATTGGCGCTGGACCAGCCGGTTCAACAGCAGCAAAACACGCCGCCATGGGTGGGGCAAGTGTACTCCTCATTGACAAGAAATCAGAGATAGGGGCCCCGAAGAGGTGCGCAGAGGGGGTCTCTGTTGGGGGCCTCGAGTCCCTGGGGATAGAGCCAAACCCCCGCTGGATCACAAAGAAACTTGATGGTGTGCGTCTGGTCTCCCCCAACGGCACAGATGTATGGCTGACCTCAGATAAGGTGGAACTGCCTGAGGCGGGATACATACTTGAGAGGAAGGTCTTTGACAAGCACATGGCAATGGACGCCGCAAGGGCAGGGTCAGAGATAATGGTGAAGACCCTTGCAACCGGTATGGAGAAGACCGATGATGGGTACCTTGTCAGCGCAGAATGCATGGGAAGGGAGTTTGAGATAAAGGCCAGGATAGTTATTGCAGCCGACGGCCCCGAGTCAAGGGTTGCAAGGTGGGCAGGCCTCAACACAGCCACAAAGCCCAAGGACATGGAGTCAGCTGCCCAGTTCGAGATGGTCGGAGTGGAGATGGAGGACAATAACTGCATCGAATTCTACTTTGGAAGCGTGGCCCCAGGTGGATACGCCTGGATCTTCCCAAAGGGTGATGATATCGCCAACGTGGGCCTGGGTGTTCTATCAACAGAGACCGATAAGAGCGCCTATGAGCACCTGGTTGAATTCGTTGAGTCATGCCCGGCAACAAGAAACGCCCAGCCTGTTGAACTCAACATCGGCGGAGACCCGGTTGGTGGAATGCCAAAGGAACTTGTGGCAGACAGCCTCATGGTTGTTGGGGACGCTGCAGGTCAGGTGAACCCCCTCACAGGTGGCGGTATAATAAGCGGTATGACCGGTGGTATGCTGGCAGGAAGGGTTGCTGCTGCAGCGGTCAGTGAGGGTGATGTCAGCAAAAAGAGGCTCAGTGAGTACGAGAGGCTCTGCCGTGAGGAGATCGGAAAGGAGATAGACAGGTACCTCAAGGTCAAGGACTACATGCTTACACTCAGTGACAGTGAACTCGATTCAATCGCAGAGGCATTCCAGGATGTCGAGTTTGAGAAGGTGAGCACCACAGAACTTGTTAAGAAGCTCATAAAGGTCTCACCAAAGGCCCTCATTAAACTGGGCAAACTCTTCTAATTTTATATTTGAGTGCCAGAATAACCATCAACTGAAACCTATCTTTTTAATCTATTTCTAGAATATTAGCTATCTAATCTGATTTTTTAGAAGATTTTCCACTGAAAAAAGAAAATCTGAAGAGCATCTTAAGCCACCAGAAGCACCACTATGCATACCAGGTAGAATGCAACAAGAACCCTGTGGTAAAGCAGATCAGCCACCTCCACCATCCGCTCCCTCTCTGTGAAGTTGGATAGATAAAGCGGTACCGTGGCTATGAAGGGTGGAACTATCACAAGGAGGATCTGCAGCATACTGATGTAACCTCCAGTGTAACTCCAGGCAAGGAGGACACAGAACAGAACAGAAACCAGGGTCGTCGGGGCCTTTCTCTCCTTGTACATCAGGTATGTGCCCATACCTGCAAGGTACATTAAAACATAGACCGGGACCGGGACAACGAGAATACCCCCCAGGAGGACAGCGGCGGATGCCAGCCTCAGAACAGTGTTTGTAGCGGTACTTGCAAGTGGTGCAAGCGGCGTGTCCTTCAGTCTGAGGGGTGGGAGTGTGTAGATGAACTGGTTGAGGACCATGAGAAGGAGTATCAGGCAGAATACCGGATGAATGATATATGCGGCTGCAGTGGACACCACGAGAAGGACGCCTATAAAAAGCAGGACCTCCCTGGGTTCAACATGGTTCTCTATGAAGGGCCTTCCCCTCTTCATGCGGTCGTTCCTGTCAGTTTCAATGTCAGTGAAGTCGTTAAGTGAATAGAGAGCCCCCCAGAGGAGCGTCACGGTGAAGAGTCCTGAAATGAATCTGATGGGGTCTGCATCTGAGGCATAGGTGAGTGCCAGAAGGTACATGTGGATGTTCTTGGCACACCAGCTCATTCTCGTTGAACGTAGGAGTGTACTCAGCATGATCTCATCTTCTCCAGAACGGTTCTTGGTCTGCATCCATATAATTCTATGTAACGCCTTATCTCTTCCTCATCAGCACCTGAATGGGCCTTTATTATATTTAAGGTTTCAGTTACGGTGTAATCTATCCTCACAGCCGTGAAGGGGATCCTGAGGGAGTGGAAGAGCACTGACGAGAGGATGGGTATGTCGGTGAAGATGTCCAGCTTTTTACCCCTGAAGTAGAACCTCCAGGCCGTCTGGAAGATTATGTTCATGTTACTGAATTTCCTCGTGTTTCTAATGTACTCCAGAATGCATTTCAGGTAGAACTTCAGTGTTTCAGATCCCGCCGTGGCTGTCCACTGACTGAAACCCGTGAACTCTGAGAAATCGTGGCTGTCATGGAACCTGTCAGCAAAGACCACAGCATCAAATTCAGCAAGTTTACTGTAAAGATCCCCCCTGTTATCTGCACCGAGCTCCGCCTTCATCTCATCTAAGAGGTGCCTGAACACATAATCTGCGTCCACATCCGCTGACTCAAGGTTACATGGCACTTCATATACATCAAGCCCCACCTCCTGGATACCCCTATAGAGGTTGGCTGATTTACCTGTCCCGGGGGCGCCCACAACATGGAGTATGTTACCGCGGGACTCCCTGATAACCTCAAGGGCTTCAAGGAGCCTCCTGTAGGACTCAGTCTCAACGAAGACACTGTTATCAGATACCGAGTTCACCTTGTAGTCCATAATAATAATTAATGACAGGAAACATATAATCTGTTAGGTGATACCATGAACCTCAAGACCCGTGCATTCAATGATGGCGGAAGAATACCCTCAAGGTACACGTGTGATGGTGAAAACATATCGCCACCCCTAGAATGGGATGGCGTCCCTCCAGAGACCCGGTCCCTTGCACTCATATGTGACGACCCCGATGCACCCTCAAAGGTGTGGACCCACTGGGTGATATTCAACATACCCCCCACCTCAGGGGGCCTCGATGAAAATGTTCCAGGGATGGGGAGGCTACCTGATGGGTCAGTCCAGGGCTACAACGACTCTGGAACCATAGGCTACAGGGGCCCCTGCCCCCCATCCGGTGTGCACAGGTACTTCTTCAGGCTCTATGCCCTTGACACCATGCTGGACCTTGAACCCGGTGCAGGCAAGGAGGACGTCCTCGAGGCAATGGAGGGTCATGTACTGGCTGAGGCAAGGATAGTGGGACTCTACAGAAGAGAATAGCTCATTCAATCAGTAGAGGTCACTGCAGACTGGAAAATCTAACTAATACAGAAAAATCAACTAAATATTGTTGGGAACCCTAAGCTTGGCAGGAAGCGCCTTTATACGGGCAGGTGCACCTATTGCCAGTGACCATGGAGGCACGTTCCTTGTTACAACCGCCCCTGCTGCCACCATTGCACCCTCACCCACCTCGATCCTGGAGAGGAAGGTGGAGTTTGCGCCTATGGATGCCCCCTGCCTTATAATGGGACCCCTCAGTTTGTACTTGACCCTTATGGGGTAGCGGTCGTTGGTGAAGCAGGCACAGGGTCCTATGAAGACATTGTCCTCTATGTAACTGTTCTTGGGCAGATACACATTTGACTGGATGCTGACATTGCTCCCTATCTTTGAGTGGCCCTCAATGACCGTGTTTGTACCTATGAGTACATCATCACCTATGGTCGTCTTCTCCCTTATGAGAACGTTGTGGCCGGTTCTAAGGTTATCACCTATGGTAACATCATTGTATATCACGGTGTTTGAGCGCAGAAGGGGGTTTTTACCTATAACAGGGGGTTTACTGAACTTCTTGTAGCCATACCCCACTATTATATTCTCACTTTCCCTTTTATAACCCCATTCTTCTTCCTGATCACCGAAAAGAAGGCTTTTAATGTTTGGCATTTGCCTATGCATCCCCCAACACGGTTTTATTAAAGTTCAGGTACTGCCTGGAAATGAAATCCAAATCCACTCTTTATATTAAATATTGACCGTATCTATAATATACTTTACTTCATGCAGATCATCCATCATTTAATCAGACCATAAAAAAGGTACTTCAATTCAGGTGAATAATTCCAGGAAGGATTCTATGGATGCAGATGAACTTGCGGTTCTCATAAGGGAAGTGAGATCCGAGATAGGCCATGAGAATACAGAGGTGCGGATAGCCGAGGCCATATTCAATGGGGAAAGGGACGAGCTCCTCATAGTCGCACCTGACCGTTCAGATAAGTCCATCATAATAGGGAAGGGTGGATGGGTTGTGGGCAGGCTACGGGAGAGACTTGGTATCATGAGGATCCACGTTGAATCCGAGATTGACCTCATCATGAGGAGGGAACGGGTTAAATTTGCACTTGAGCGACTGGCTGAACTCAGGGGATCCTTCAGGGTGCTCTCCCTGCTTGAGGAACCCCTGAGGAAACGCCTTGAATACCCGGCGGGACTTGACTTTCTCACAGAAAGTGACAGTGCACCCCAGCACCCTATCAAAGAGCTCGACACTGCTGTGGCACTATCAGGGGGTACTGACAGTTCATTTTCACTCATAGCGGCCGTTAATCTTGGTTTAAACCCCGTGGCATTCACTGCTGACCCCGGCACCATCGTACTCCCTGGGCACGTCAGGAGGGTGGTGGATGAACTCACAGCATCCCTAGGGGTGAGGCACGAGTACCTCAGCATGGACTTCAGTGAATTTCAGAGGGATGCACTCGAGGGGAGGTTCCATCCCTGCGGCAGGTGCTCATCCATGATTGAGGAAGTCATCATGGAGAAAATAAAGAATGAGGGAATTGATACTGTGATATTCGGCGATCTCCTCTCAACAGGATACGGTTCCCTCCAGATGCGCGATGATATCCTCCGGGTCAATCTGCCGGCACTCTTTGCAGCCTCAAAGCAGGAGCTGAAGTCTGCTGTATCCACCTATGGTCTCAGGGCCACTTCAGGGTTCGGCTGTCCCCTTCTGGGGGAGGTCCATCGTAGATATCCACATATGAGGCGCTATTCAATCCAGAGGGTCCTCAGAGAGACCCGTGCCGGTGCTCTTGAACCCGGAGAGGCCCTGGAACTCGTATGGAGTATTTGCGGATCCCGGAGAACTAACTGAATATCTTGAGAAGACCGTAGGCTATGAGGAACACACCAACCAGATACCCGACAAGCTGAGGGTATATTATCATCAGTATACCGATGAGTACCGCCAGAAGTCCAACAACCCTTGTTTCAGTTTCAGATTTCATGTAATAATTATATGTCAAAAATGATATATAAAATTTCTGCTCAGTGAGAAAAAATAACCCTTAAAAACCCCTCTAAGACTTCAATATATAAAATTTCTGGCCACTGGAAAAAAATAACCCTTAGGTTGTCCTCTCAGACTCCACAAAGGCCCTGATATCATCAATGGCCGCCCTGACCATCTCAGGTGCCGGTCCACCTGGAACCATCCTCATCCTGACATTCTCAAGTGGATCAAGGGCCCTCCTCACAAGTTCCTGGTCAAGTTCAAGTCTCTTCCCGGTGACCTCGAGGCTCACCTCATCAAGGTACTCTGAATCTATGTCAGAGGGCCCGAGTCCATCGGCAATGGCCCTTGTGACCAGCCTTCCAACTATTCTGTGGGCCACCCTGAAGGGTATGCCGCGCTCCCTGACAAGGATATCTGCAAGGTCTGTTGCGGTTGCAAAGTTGGCCCCTGCAAGTTCAAGTGCCCTGTCCCGGTTAACCCTGATGCCCAGGAGCATCCCCCTCACGACACGGATCATTGACAGTGCAGTGTCGGTGGCCCTCCAGAGGTGGGGTGTGATCTCCTGGAGGTCCCTGTTGTAGGTGTAGGGGAGGGCCTTCATGATTCCAAGTACAGAGAAGAGTGCCCCCTGAACCGTGGAGGTCTTTGCCCTGGCTATCTCGGCAACGTCAGGGTTCTTCTTCTGGGGCATTATCGATGATGTTGATGAGAATTCATCAGGGATCTCTATCATGCCAAACTCGTAGGTGCTCCAGAGTATCATCTCCTCTGAGATCCTGCTGAGGTTCACCGCCAGCACTGAGAGGTCAAATATTGCCTCTGCTATGAAGTCCCTTGCACTCACCGCGTCCATGGAGTTCCTCATGTAATCAGAGAAACCCAGAAGTTCCGTTGTGAGTTCCCTGTTTATCGGGAATGTTGTGGTTGTCATGGCCGCGGAACCCAGCGGGTTGATGTCAATCCTCTTCAGGGTGTCCTGGAGCCTCTCATAGTCCCTTTTCAGGGAGTGGGCATAGGCCATGAGGTGGTGGGCAAGGGTTGTTGGCTGGGCATGCTGGAGGTGGGTGTAGCCAACCATGACAGTCCCTGTGTGCTCAAGTGCCATTTCAGCTATCCTATCAATAAAATCAAGGAGTTCGTGGCTGATTAATTTTATCTTCTCCCTCAGGGCCAGGCGAAGGTCAGTTGCAACCTGGTCGTTCCTGGATTTACCTGTGTGCATGAACCCGGCTTCCTCACCTATCCTGGCTGTCACGTAGTTCTCAACAGCCATGTGGATATCCTCCACCGACGGGTCCATGTCAAGGGCCTCGACACCCTCCTCCCTGAGGGTTTCAAGGGCTTCTATGATCTTATCTGCCACTTCCTCCGGTATTATACCCTCATGGGCCAGCATCGTTGTGTGTGCAATGTTACAGTCAACATCCGCCTCGAATATGTGGTGGTCGAATGTGAGGGATGAGGTAAACTCCGCTGCCTCATCCTCCATACCCCTCTTTAATCTGCCAGCCCTCAGGTTCAAGTTTCCACCTATTCCCTGTTTTTCCATTCGGTGTATCCGCACTTACCGCAGGCGTATCTGTCCCCATGGTCAGCCATGAAGACACCGTTTGAGCATCTCACACAGAAGGGGTTCTTCCTTACGAGTTTATCCCCCTTTACCTCGTAGAGTTCGAACTTCTTCATCTATTCTTCCTCCTCTTCCTCTTGTGCCTCTGTGTTCTTCTTTATGACGTGTTCAGGTTCTATCTCGGTGAGTTTATCCATTGAATCATATATCTTGGCGTATCCTGAGGCCCTTGGCTCGCCGAATCCCTGGTCGATCTTGTCGACCACAAGGAGGTCCTTATCGGCGTCGAGCATTGCTACGAGTTTGTTCTTAACATCAAGGACCTTTGGTGTTGATTCACCCTCATATAAGCATTCGAACCTTATCTCCTTTCTGTTTAAGAGTGGGTTTTCCTTTTCCTCGATTATTCTGATCTCCATTCTATGCCTCCTCAAAGTTTTTTATGAGTTCTTCAGCTCTTTTCCGTGTTTCGATGGCCCTCACCAGCACAACACCCTCATTTGGCTGTCCATAAAGGATGACGGTGTCTGCCGGGGCCATTAAGATTGATGGTAAAACAGCCAGGTCCTCCTCTCCATCAACGACTATCATGAAGCGTTCACCGGCTCTGGCCCCATCTATGGCCTTTTTGATGGAGTTCCAGAGGTCCTCTGTTATGGTGCCTGGCGGGTTTGTGGATCTGATAATGGTTGCTGTGTCATTGAATTCATGGTCAGAATCCATTCTCTGGATCCTGTTATCTATTATGCTGACGTCCGGCTTGAGGCCATGCTCCAGTGCATTGCGTGTTGTAACATCACCAACCGTTATGAGAAACGAATCCCCCACATCAATGTCTCTGAAGGATTCGTGGAGCTCCCCAAGGGGTTTCTTGAGCTCTGCCCTGAGTTTTTCCGGTAGAATGTACACTATCTGACCCTCAGTGCGTATTCACCAGGAAGTTTTATATCCAGTTCCCTGGCTATGTCTGATTTCTCTGGATCTATGATTATGAGCAGTCCGCTCCAGTTGGTGGATGCTGGAACATTGCAGACCGGGCAGCGTTCGTCGCTGGTGATTCTCTTACACCTTGTGCATGCCTTCTCAGTCATTTTTTACTCTTCCTCTTCTCTTCTTCAATCCATTCGAATTTACCAAGACCGGGCTGCCTCATGGTGAGCCCAACCTTCACGCCCTCTCTTCGGCCCTTGAGGCTCAGGGCGACTATCCTTGCCCTTACAAGGTCGCCCTCATCCAGGCGTTTACCTGTCTCCTTACCTGTGAGGGAGCCCTTCTTGGCATCATAGGTTATGTAATCGTCCGTTACCTGTGAAACGTGCACAAGACCGTCCACCGGTCCAATGCGCACGAATGCTCCGAACTCTGCAATCTCTATTACCTCGCCCTCAACGATCTCATGGAGTTCTGGTTTGAAGAAGAGGGCTGTGAATGTCACCTCATGGTAGGCAGCGCCGTCACCCATTATGACCTTTCCGATTCCTATGTCCTCTATTTCCTTTACAGTTATCATCTGGCCGAGGTTCCTGTCCATCCTTCCAACGTAGGTTTCGTTGAGAACCTCTATGGCAACCTCCTCCAGTGGCTCCTCAAAGCGGTCTGGAGGTATTCTGACTGTATCAACAATTTTTGTTATATAATACAATGGGATCCCCCATTAAAAGATTACTCCATACATTTCTCTCTGTAGAGTTCTATGGAGTGGTTTACGGCTTCAAGTGCCTTTTCGGCGCCCTCCCATCCGATTATCTCTGTCTCCTTACCTTCAAGGTTCTTGTAAACCTGGAAGAAGTGTGCTATCTCCTTCAGGATGTGTTGGGGTATGTCTGATATATCATTAACATCACTGTAGTGGGGGTCCTCCACGGGCACCGCCAGAATCTTGTCGTCCTGGTCCCCACCATCTATCATCCTGAGAAGGCCTATGGGCCTTGACTCTATGATGCATCCAGGGAACGTTGGTTCATCCATGAGTACCATGATGTCCATGGGGTCGCCGTCATCGTAGAGAGTCCGGGGTATTATACCGTACTCTGCAGGGTAGAATACCGGTGAGTAGAGCACCCTGTCAAGTGCGAATGCCTCGAGGTCCTTGTGGTATTCATACTTGTTCCTTGAACCCCTGGGTATTTCAACAACTGCATATACTACCTCTGGTACTGATGGTCCAGGTTCAATATCCTTCCACAGATTCATAAAAAACCTCCTATTATATATGCCCATCAACTGCAAGATATTTTTTCTGCCTCAGGTAGACGACGGGTATGCCCTGTGACCTCGCCCTTTCCCTGAGCTCCCGGTCAGCGGTGCAGAGCACGTCTGAGATCCTGAGAAGCGCATCGTCAACAGATTCGCCCTCAAGGAGTTTCTCATCAACCACCCTGAATGGTGGCCTTCGTGCAAGGGCAAGGCCAATGGAGGCGGCTATCCTTGCATCACCACCTGAATGCCTCCTTATACCCTCAAGTTCCCCTATCACAAAGGATGGGACAAGGAGCTCATGGGTCGGGAAGAGTCTCCGGAGCTCAGATACTATGTCGACCCTGAACTGGTGGGGTATCATAAAAAATTGGTGTCTATAACCACCCTATTTGATGATACCATATCCTATCAGCCTCCATCTTGCTCCAACCCTTCTTGATAGGGCTATCCTCTGACCCTCCTCTGCGCAGGCGGGTAGTTTCAGGACGACATCAGCGTCATCAGCCCTCGCTGATTTAACAACACCCACGGTGGTTGTGGTACCCACGTTTATCATCAGGGGCTCCCCTGTCTTTATGGGCTCCACCTTGGTCTCCTCCTTGGTACCCACGACCCTCTCAAGGAGGTGGGTCTCCATTGTGAAGGAGTGCCTCACAGGTGGCAGGGTGCCGGGTTCACCGGCCACTGAACCTGAAAGTGAGTCTGCCTTGGTCAGTGAGGGGTCAAGGAGGGTTCCGACACCCACAAGACCCCCGGGACCAACCTCGTCCATCTCCTCTCCCCCTGCCACAAGGCCTGTGATGGTGGAGTGGAGGCTCATCCAGGACTGTTTACCGTCCTTTTTAACCTGTATGCCGGGTTTTATCTCTATCTCATCCCCGACCCTGAATTTGCCCTGGACAAGTGAGCCACCTATAACCCCACCTGCAAGGTGTTCAGGGTCAACCCCTGGCTTGTTTATATCAAAGGACCTGGCCACGCACATCCTGGCAGGCTTATCAACATCCCTTTCGGGTGTTTTGATTTTCTCCTCAATTGTCTCAATGAGAATGTCAATGTTGGCGCCCTGCTGTGCAGATACAGGTATTATAGGTGCATCCTCGGCACATGTACCCTTCACGAATTCCTTGATCTCCCTGTAACTCTCAAGGGCCCTTTCCCTGGAGACTATGTCTATCTTGTTCTGGACAACGATAACATCCTTAACCCCTATCACATCCAGGGCCATGAGGTGCTCCTTTGTCTGGGGCTGGGGGCATGGCTCATTGGCGGCTATTACCAGTATGGCGCCGTCCATGAGGGCGGCTCCAGAGAGCATGGTTGCCATGAGTGTTTCATGTCCCGGTGCATCCACAAAGGATACCTTTCTCAGAAGCTCTGTCTCTGTGCCGCACCTCTCACAGATCTCTGCAGTTGTGTAGCACATGGGGGCTTCACACTGGGGGCACTTCCTGAAGGTTATGTCAGCGTAGCCCAGACGGATTGATATGCCCCTCTTGGTTTCCTCACTGTGGGTGTCTGTCCAGACACCTGAAAGGGCCTTTGTAAGGGTTGTTTTACCATGGTCCACGTGCCCCACAAGACCAATGTTTATTTCAGATTGATTTTTCACGGATTACACCTATAAAATCTTTTATTATTCCTCATCGGCGCCAAGGAGCTCTTCAAGTGGCTTCTCACCCTTTTCGATGACCACGGTGTTTATCTGTACTATGTCCTCTGATACCGTGTTTCCCCTGAATGTTTTCCTTCTCCTTTCACCCTTACGTGCAGGTTTGTATCCCACGCCACCTGATACAAGGCTTCTAACTCTCCTTGCACCTGGTACTGTCTTCTTCATAGGGAAACCGTTCTTATCGCTTCCACCTGTGATTTTCAGTTTGTATCCTTTGAGGCCTATTAGTGAACCATCGAATTCGTCCCCTATTGTGAGGCCAATGAGGGCCTTTGATTCTGATGGTTCTACCTCCATCTGGACACTCTTCTCCTTGTCTGAAATCACAACCTTAAATGCCAATATATCTCCTCCTTTCTTCAATTAAAATGGTGCCTTCATTCCCCAGTCAGGATTCTTCTTCCGCTTGATCTCAGCTATCCTCTCCAGAAGATCAAGTTCTTCCTCTGTGAGATCCCCTGAAAGTTCATCCACAAGTATCCTGTAGTGGTTCTCGGGTATGTCAACGTAGAGCGTGTCGCCCTCATTGATTGTCTTCCCGTAAACGGCGTCCTTGATTGCCATTGCAACCTTCTGGCCGCGTGATGCTGATTTGAGGTTTTTACCCTTATCCTGCATGCTTTCAACGGTACCCACCGTTTCTCCTTCCTCGTTCATGAGGGGGTAATCCTGCTTTATGACACCTGCAAGGACCTCAACACCCCCAATTGCCGGTTTGCTCTGCCTGAAGACAAGTTTCGGGATGAGCCTTATGCTTGCAGGTTTTATAATCGCATCCATCCACTTTTTCTTCTTCTCTTCCTCAATGGCCCTGACCCATTCCTCATATTCTTCCATGAGCCTGTAGATGACGTTTCCCTGGAAGAGTTTGATGTCTGAGTTCTTGAGTTCCTGGGCCGCTGATGGGATCACCTTCACGTTGAAGGCTATTATGGCCCCGTAGACCCTGTCCTCCTGGAGGGATATTCCTGCATTCACAACGTCCCTCCTTGAAACGTCCCCAATGTCAGCCACCTTGATGGGGACATCCATGTCCCTCAGTATCTTCACCACTGCTTCAAGGGACCCCAGGGTATCGGCCTTTACAACCACACCCGCCTCGTCGGTGTCTATCTTGATGTCCTCTATTTCACTGAGTATCTCTTCTCTGACCTTCTCTGGATCCGTCACCACACGGAGGGGTGAGCCCGCCATTACATCGTCGATGTCAGGTGCCACGATCTTTATACCCGCAGCAGCCACCACCTCGTCCACCTTCTGGAACCTCTTCCTGGACTCCCTCATCTCCTCGAGGGGTCTGGGTTTGAGAAGTGACCTTATCCTGGTGGATATGACATCCGTTGATGTCATCATTGCGATGGTGTCGTTCTTACGGAGTATGCCGTCATAGATAACAGCGTCAATGGTCATCCCGAGACCTGTCTCCTCCTTAACCTCAAGGATGGTCCCCCTGGCAGGGGAATCCTCCTCAATCTTCAGCTGTTCCCTGAGGTACTGCTGCGCAAGTCCCATGAGCATGGTGAGGAGTTCAGGTATTCCCTCTCCGGTAACCGCACTTATGGGTATTATGCTGACCTGTGAGGCGAAGTTGGTTACCCTGTCGAACCTCTCTGATTCGAAGCCCTCCTCGTGGAGTTTCCCCACAAGTTCATAGACCTTTGTGTCCAGTTTCTGCTGGACCTGAATGTCCTGTTTGCTGAAGGTCTCCATGAAGGGTCGGCCCTCATGGGCCCTCCAGCCGTGGATCTTGTCTATCTTGTTTGCAGCCACCACGAATGGTGTCCTGTACATCTTCAGGATATTGAGGGCCTCCTGTGTCTGGGGCTTGAATCCCTCATTCATATCAACGATGAGTATTGCAAGGTCTGCAAGGGCCCCTCCACGTTTACGGAGGGTTGTGAACGCTTCATGGCCAGGGGTATCTATGAAGAAGAGTCCTGGCAGCGTCTCCCTGATTGAGAATTTTTTAAGGAAATCTCCGCATATGTTTTCAATGACATCCATGGGTATCTCTGTGGCCCCTATGTGCTGGGTTATACCGCCCGCCTCCCTTGCGGCAACTGCACTGCCCCTTATATGGTCAAGGAGGGTGGTTTTCCCGTGATCCACATGTCCGAGTACTGAAACTATGGGTGATCTGATCTTCATTGAAATCTCCGCGTTCATTCCTCGTATACCATTTCCCTGTCAGGCATCTCGTAGCTGCAAATTTCTGATTCCTTAAAGAAAAGTTTAATCTCCCTCTCAGCTGATTCTGGAGAATCTGAGGCATGGATTATGTTTCTACCTGTTTCAAGGGCGAAGTCTCCCCTGATTGTTCCAAGTTCTGCCTCTGCAGGGTTTGTTGCGCCCACCATCTTCCTTATGATGGAGATGCAGTCCTTACCCTCTATGACCATTGCAAGGACTGGTGCTGATGTTATGTAGTCCACAAGGTCCCCAAAGAATGGTTTTTCCCTGTGTTCCTGGTAGTGTTCCATTGCAAGGTCTTCCGGGATCTGGAGCATCTTGGCAGCGACTATCTTGAGTCCCTTATCCTCGAAGCGGGAGATTATCCTTCCTGCGAGGCGCCTCTTTACTGCGTCAGGTTTTAGCATTACAAAGCTTTTTTCCATCATTTTTTAACCCATTTAACTTTTCTTGGAACCCTTCCCAGCTTGATCATGTTTTTCTCGCATTTGCTGCTGCAGAAGAAATAGATTGTGCCGTCCTTCTTAACGTACATCTTTCCTGTACCTGGCTCTATTTCTTCATGGCAGAATGAACAGACTCTCATTTACAAACACCTGCCTGATCAGGGGGTCCTGATTTCCTTTGCCTCTCTGATTGTGTCAAGAAGCATCAGGATATCGCCTTCCCTTATTGGACCCATGACGTTCCTTGTGAGTATCCTTCCCTTATCTCTTCCATCAAGGATTCTGCACTTGACCTGCATTACCTCTCCAGTCATTCCGGTTCTCTTGAGAACCTCAATAACCTCTGCTGGAGTTGCTTCCTCCATTAAACCACCTTTATATTAAATTGAAGGTGAAAGGCTTTTTCTGCCTTTCATCTATTTTTTAAGTTCTTCAACCTTTTCTATTATTTCGTTTATGAGGTCCTCGGCGTCGCCGGCTTCAACTATGGCTGCTGATGCTGTGCCGACGTTGAGACCTGCGGCTGCACCCAGTTCATCCTTGGTTGGAAGGTATATGTATGGTATTTCCTTTTCCTCTGCAAGGAGTGGGAGGTGAGCCACGATTTCGGCTGGTTCAACATCCTCAGCTACAAGTACGAGCTGTGCGACTCCCCTTTCAACTGCCTTGGTAACCTCGTTTGTACCCTTTGATATCTTACCTGTTTCCCTGGCTATTTCAAGTGCCTCTGCGGCCTTGTCAGCCAGTTCCTTTGGTACATCAAATTTCACATAGATTGCCTTTGCCATGTTATTTACCTCCTTTTTCATCTGGTTTTTCTACCATCCATCGGTAATTACACCAATCTGGACAACTAATCCAAGTTATGGATTAACATGAGGTGGGTAGTACCCTTTATATGTTCTCTGTATATAAAACTTGCTGGATACAGATTTTCATCAGAAATCGTACTTAGATTAATCCCGGATAATCCAGTTAGACACCCAGGAAAACAAGGATTAAATAAAATTGTGGGTTCATCACATATAAAGTTTTGCCGCAGGCAAAAAGGGAATGAATGATGGATGTATGTGAGAATTACATCCTCTTAGCTGCCAGTTCAATGTCAGAAGCCTTAACAGTTTTTCTTCCAGCATGTTTTGCAAGTTTAACTGCGTTTAGGGCTATCTCTTCACCTTTGGCTTCAAGGACTTTTGCAAGGGCTTCCCTTGCATCATCACTTACCCTCTCTGCACCGGCATTCTTTATTATTCTTCCAATTGGAGCTATTGGCAATTCCATAATTAACCACCTCATTTTATGTACTATAATCTATCCATATTATCCTATATAAATATATCGCTAATCTGGAGGTCTCTCTGGCTCATTGATTGGTTCATGTGGCACCTAAACAGAATCAGTATATTCACAAGTGGCTGGAGGGTGAGAGATTAACCTCAGAGTGTCCTAATGAAAAATAGAAAAACTTAAAACAGAAAAAATATTCATGAAAAATTTAAATGTTTATTAGGTCCTCTTTCTCCTTATAACGGACCTTAGCTGGTCTATATCGGGTTCGACCTCAACTGGTTCTGTTGAAGCCCTTATGGCGGTGTCAGGATCCTTAAGTACGTGACCTGTTACAACGCAGACCACCCGTTCACCCCTGTCAATGACACCCTCATCCACCAGTTTCAGGAGGCCTGCTATGGATGCTGCAGACGCCGGTTCAACACCTATACCCTCCCTCCTGGCAAGGAGTTTCTGGGCAGATAGTATCTCCTCATCGGTCACTGTCTCGGCATATCCATCTGACTCATAGATGGCCCTCAGTGCCTTGAGGTAACTCACAGGCGCCCCGATCCTTATGGCGGTTGCAACCGTCTCAGGGTTCTTAACAGGGTCAATCTCCATCTTACCCTTCCTGAAAGCCTCAACCACAGGTGCAGCACCCTCTGCCTGTATACCCGTCATCATTGGCCTCTCATCAATGAACCCTGCCCTGTGGAACTCTGAGATACCCTTCCATATGGCTGATATGTTCCCTGCGTTACCAACCGGGAGGATGATGCGGTCCGGGGACTCCCAGCCAAGGTCATCCACTATCTCAAAGCCTATGGTCTTCTGCCCCTCAAGCCTGAAGGGGTTAACCGAGTTGAGGAGGTAGAGCTCCCCCATGAGGGCAAGTTCCGTTACCGCCTCAAGGGCCTCATCGAAGTTTCCCCTGACAGATAAAACCTGGGCACCATGGAACATTGCCTGTGCAAGTTTGCCAAGGGCAACCTTACCTGAAGGGAGGAGCACCACGCAACCGAGACCAGCCCTTGCTGCGTAGGCTGCCAGGGAAGCGGAGGTATTGCCGGTTGAGGCACAGCCCACCGTATCAACGCCCAGTTCAACTGCCTTTGTGATACCGACACTCATACCCCTGTCCTTGAAGCTACCTGTGGGGTTGGAGCCCTCCACCTTCACGTATAGTTCAATGCCGAGTTTCCTGCCAATGTTATCGCACCTCACAAAGGGTGTTCCACCCTCATCGAGGCTCACTATCTTTGAGGGGTCCACAGGCATGAACTCCCTGTACTTCCACATGTTCTGCCTTCTGCAGCTGAATGTGTCCCTTGAAACCTCGACTTCACATTCAACCTCCAGCACTGACCCGCATTCACTGCAGGTGTATATGATCTCGTTTAGTTCATACTCCTTACCGCATGATATGCACCTTATCACATAGTCACCATCCATTGAATGTATTAATCAGAATAAATTGTGGGTGTCCTTTCCCTGGACACCACCTATATTGATGTCTTTATGTAGTTGTAGATTCCCAGTGTCAGGTTCGCCTCAACGAATGCCGCCACCACAAGGAATAGAACCCCTATACCAAGGAGCATTAGTGACTCCTGAAGCTCATCCTGGTTCCTCTCAAAGAAATGAGCCAGCCTTTCCATGAAGGACCCGTACCATGCCTCGGTGAATAGATCACTGAAGAAGTGGTAGGTGAAACTTGCAAGTCTGAAACCAGCCGCCCCGGCAATTATGAGCCCTGGGATCTCAAATATTCCATGGGGGGCCGTCAGGATTATGAAGTCCCCCAGTGGGGCCTGTGAAGCAAAGAACCCTATAAAAAGACCGTTTATTATAAGGAACAGTGCCGTGAAAACCCCCAGAAGCAGTCCTCCCCCGTAGATGAGCAGGGCGGCCTGGAGATTGTGAAAGAATATCGATGCTGTTGAGAGTTTCAGATCACCCTCCGCTATGCTCCTTCTGAATTCGTCCATCATTGGCTTCAGTAGCGGCTCGATGGCCCCTGAGAAAGCGTATCCTGCAAAAAGGGATATGAGGAACAGGAAGGTTGAGGCCAGAAGGAAGGTCTCATTGCTCCTCATAAGGTAAGCCAGTGTCCCCTCATACTTTTCCTTCTTCATTTTACCCCTCAAGCACCCTCCCCGCAGTGGAAAGGGCCTTCTTTCTTTTCCTGGAAAGTTCCTCAAAGAACTTCCTTATGAACTCTGCAGTATTATTTTTGCACTCCCCACACATAAGTGTACCGTTTCTGCAGGATTCATAGATCTCCTCAAGTTCAGGGTCAGAGCCAGACATGTGGTAGAGGAGGGTCTCATAGATTATGCAGTCCTCGGGAACACCTCCAAGTTCCCTCTGCTCCTTAAGGGTCTCCCTTCCACCGGTCTTGGCATTCCTTATCTTCTCCTCAGCCTCCTCTGGGGTATCACTCAGGAATATGGCAGATTTTGGCCTGCTGCTTGACATTTTACCTCCGGTGAGGCCCCCCATGAACCTGTGATAGGTTGATGATGGTAGAATGAATCCGTACTTCTCCCTGAACCTCCCGGCTATGTCCCTTGTGAGCCTTATGTGGGGGTCCTGGTCCGGGCCCACAGGGACAACGGTGGGCCTGGGGCCGCCCAGCTCCTCAAGCTGGGGGTGGAGTATATCTGCCACCTGTATTATGGGTGCGTACATGTGGGCCATGCTTGTTGATCCTGTGAAGCCATATATGGCCCTCAGTTCATTGAAGTTGACCTTTCCTGCCAGGACATAGGCAAGGTCCTCCACCATGAGGTTCTCTGACTGGAGGTAGACGTGTATGTTGTCCTTTGTGAGGTCAAGTCCCAGTGCAATGTAGCCTGCAATGTACTCCTCAATGGCTATCCTCCTTGAGGTCTCAAAGTCGATGCCCCTTGCAGAGTAGGCCTCCATGTCGGCTATGGGTATGAATATCTCGGCACCCAGTTTATCGTACCACCTGAGCTGGTCCACGATCATCTTGTGGCCTATGTGCATTCTGCCGCTTGGCATCATCCCTGTTACCACTGCAAAGTCGCTACCACTCCTTATGGCCTCAAGTATCCTGTCGTAGTCCCTGTGACCGAAGACTATGCCCCTCCTCATGAGCCAGCTGGGTTCAGGTACATCATCGAGGACTTCACTGAATGGCCTTACACCGAATTTTTCAATAAGATCCATGTATTCAAGGTTTGCTGATCCCCACGGGTCTATCAATCATATCACCTGCACTTATGGTCTTATCCAGTCAACAAGGTAGTAGGTTACATCCTCCTCATCGTCCAGGAAGGCCAGGAGGAGCTTCTTGTTTACCCCATGGGCCACCCTGACGTAGCTTGAAAAGTCCAGGGCATGGATGGTGTCATTCTCTGATATAACCCTCACAAGGTATGCTGAGTGTGTCCTGCCCGGGGCCCCTCCCCTCTCATACAGTCTGAACTCTGCACCGTACTTGAAGCCTGTCTTGACGATGTAACCCCTGTTCCTCAGGTCCCTGTAGACCAGGTACTTGCTGTAGAGGCCCCTCTCAGCCAGGAGTGATATGAATTCCTCCATTGAGACCTCATCGTCGTCCTTCTTAAGTGTGAGTTTACCCCTCTCCATGAGGTGCGCTGCCTCAATCAGTGAAATCTGCAGCCTGTCCTCATAGAGTTTACCGTAGTGGCTCTTGCCGTGCAGCCTCCTTGCATCCGAGTCCGGTTTTATGGTTACAACCTCGTCTCCCAGCTGTCCCTCCATCTATAAACCCCTCTAATTTATGGAATATGCGCAGATAATCTGTTATGGAGATTAACGCATGCCTGGAAGGGAATCCATCAGGACAAGGTCATGCCCCTCCTTAAGATCCCACTCCAGAGAAGAACCTACTCAATAATGGCATGCCTCTCCTTAAGATCCCTCTCCTTCTTTCCAAGGATGGCCATGAACTCTGCTATGAGCCCATCCAGGAAGAGGTGGGTGCTGTCCTCAAATAGTGTGCCCATTGGTGTGAGGTCATCGTAGTCGCCCCTTAAAACACCGGAGGTGTAGTACTTCCAGGCCTCCTTTGTTTTGCTTGGTATGCATATTACAACGTCGCTGTGCTCTGTCAGCGTTGACTGGGGAGTCGCTGTTACCGCGATGACCGTTGCCCCGACCGACTTTGATGTGGTGGCTGCCAGTGTGACTGTCTTTGTTTCACCTGACCCTGAAATGGCAATCAGGCAATCCTCATCACTTATTGCAGGTGTTGTAACGTCTCCCACAACGTAAACCGTGAACCCAAGGTGCATGAGCCTCATTGCAAAGGCCTTTCCAACAAGCTCCGACCTCCCTGTGCCCACAATGAAAACGGCCCGGGCATCCATTATCCTGGTTATCATCTGCTCAAGTTCAGACTCTTCAACCTTTTCTATGGCGTTTATGGCATGTTCAGTTATCTTATGGACAGTGTTTTTGAGTATCTCCATTTCAATCAACTTTATATTATTTCTATCATTCTGGCAGGTTCGTAATCCTTATACCCGCATTCCTAATCCTGTTTTTGATGTTGAGGTTTATAAGCAGAGGTGTTATCTTCTCAATGACCCTCGCATTTTCAAGGCCACCGCAGTCAATGGCCCTCACACCATCTATCTTCTCTGCGAGTTCAGATGCGAGATCGAGGGCATCCCTGTGGTCAGAGGCAATGAGGCAGTCACAGTCCACGGGTCCTGTTATGTCAAGGAGGGCTGATGCGCTTATATTGTTGAATGCCGCCGCTACCCTTGTGCCCTGATCCTCAAGGAACCTTGCAGCCCTTTCGGCAGCTGAGCCATCCCAGAGGTCAATGTAACGCACCGCTGAGCCCCCAAGGCAGCTGTCAATGGGGACTGTGGCATCTATGAGCACCTTGCCCTTAATTGCCTCCTTAACTGAGCCCAGTGTGGCCATCTGCGCCTGCAGTGGAACTGTCAGGATTGCCACCTCAGCCTCCTCGGCGGCCTCAGCATTTGTGGCGCCCTTAACCTTGAGGTCATCCCTTTCAGCAATTTCAAGGACCTTCTGAGCTGCACTGACAGCTTTTTCAGCGTCCCTTGAACCTATGATTACTTCTTCTCCTGCTAATGCAAGTCTCAGGGCAAGTCCAAGGCCCTGGTCACCTGTTCCACCAAGAACTGCGATCTTCATAATATCACCATGGTTAACTTTCTCAGACATGATTACTAATCAATAACCTTCCTAAGGAATTCAATACTCCTCTCAACCTCACCGGGTGTTTTAACCTCAACCGTGAGAATACCCCTGTAACCGATCCCCCTTAAACCTTCAATAATGGCTCTGAAATCCAGTGCACCGTCGCCGAGGGCATCGTGGCTGTCAACCTCGCCGTTGTTGTCGGAGAGGTGGACGTGTCCCACCCTCAGGGACACCATCTCCCCTTCACTGTAACCCATGGTTGCTGCGTGGGCAGCGTCCAGTGTCACCTGGATTTCAAGTTCCTCTGCAACCCTCCATAGATCCTCAAGTTCCCTTAGAAGGGGACCCTCAAGGCGGGGCATGTTCTCAGGGTAGATCCCGGTACCCCTGTCCTCTGCATATTCAGATATCACTGAAAGCGATTCAAGGTTATGCTGAACTATGAGGTCCCTGTGGGGTCTTCCAAGGAAGGGGACAGTGCCCGGGTGCACGACAACCACCTCGGAGTCCAGTTCAACTGCAAGGTCAACCGCGGATTTAATCTCAGATATGGACGCCTCCCTGATCCCCCTGTTGAGGGATGCTATGTTTATGTCCGAGATGGGTGCATGCACCGTGAAATCAAGGCTGAAGGAGTCAGCCACCTCCAAGTCATCCAGGGGGTACTCGTAGATTATCTCACAGCAATCTGCCCCTGCATCCTCAATCCAGGTGAGCATCTCCTCCAGTGAAAGCGGGGAGAGTGCAAGTGTTGAGACACCTATCCTCATCCAGATCACCTAGGCCTCAGGCCGCACCCTTGCCCTCACAGGTATGTTGTGCTTCACTGCCTCCATGATTATATCTGCAAGTTCTATGTCCCTTCTGAGCTTTATGGTGCCCTTCTTACCCACCGTCGCTGTGAAGAGGTACTCGTCCTCAACCAGTATGTCGAATGATACGCCCACGGCATCCCTGCCAAAGTTGAGGACCACGTAGTTTCCTGCAAGTTCCACCGGAACCTCAACGGTCTCCTCAAGTTCCCTCTCCTCAAGTGGCTCAACACCGATACTTATACCGATGTTCTTCTCGATCTCCTCGATGGTCTTTCCCTTCTTGCCGATTACCTGGGGGATGTACTTCTCCTCTATCCAGACCTTTGCCCTTTCATCGGATTCAAGTTCAACCCTGACCCTTGCACCGGGTAGCCTCTTGCGGAACTCCCTCTCGATTTCCCTTTCGGCTATCCTGTGGGCCGAGGGTTTCCGTCCACCAGGGGATGCCTTTGAGACATCCATGACTATCGTCTGCTCACCGTAGGTGTAGATCTCATGCATGAGCTCCCCTGACTCAAGGTCCCTTATCTCTATGACAGGCCTTGCAAGGTCGGCCTCCTGCATACCCGTCGGGACCTTAACAGTGAGGGATACGTCGTAGACAGCCTTCACCTCGCCGTCCTCAATGAATATAGTTGTGTCAACCACCGAGGGTATCACACCAAGCTCCACCCTGCCCAGGATCCTCTGTATGGCATCTATGGGTCTTGTGGCATGGACAACCCCAACCATGCCCACACCTGCAAGCCTCATATCCGCGAAGATCCTGAAGTCGCGGGTCTTCCTTAGCTCATCATAGATGGTGTAATCGGGCCTTACAAGGAGCAGTATGTCGGCGGTCTTCTGCATATCCCGTTCGATGGGCGCGTACTGGGTTATCTCGTCACCCACCTGGAGGTCCCTGGGGGACTCCATGGTCTTCACAACCGCCCTCATCTCCCTGCTGTAGAACTCTGCCACGGCCTGGGCAAAGGTACTCTTACCTGCCCCAGGCGCCCCTGCTATGAGGACACCCTTGGCAGTGTCCCTCAGCCTATCAATCAGCCTCTCTGAGAGCCTGTAGTCCTTCAGGGAGACCCTGGCAACCGGCCTCACGGCGGTTATCTCGAAGGCCTCTGAGAAGGGCGGCCTTGCTATTGATATCCTGTACTCCCTGAACTGGACCACAGTGGCGCCCTCCATCTCTATCTCAATGAAGCTTTTGAAGTCGCTCTTGGCCCTTTCAACTATCTCACGGGCCATCCTGTTTATATCGGCATGTTTGAGTGGTTTATTGTCTATTTCAACCAGCCTTATTTTCCCTGGCCGCCCCTTCTTGGCCATTGGCACAACGTTCTCCTTGAGGTGCACCGACATGGTGTAATCATCAAAGTACTTGCTTATCTCAAGTTCCTCATATTCCAGGACCTCGGGTTTAATGTAGAAGACGTCAAGTCCCTGGGCCTTCCCGACCTCTGCCTGCACCCTGTCGCTGGTTATGAGGAGCGCATCGTACTCCCTTGCGGTTGCCCTTATCATGGCGTCTATCTCACCGCCCCTTGAGAGTGAGATCTCATCCACTGTGGGGCGGCGCCCTACAAAGATCATCGATATTATGTTCTCCTTGTGGAACTTCTGGAGGTTCTTCAGCTCCTCAAGGCCATTGAAGCCGGTTTCCCTTCCACGGTTGGCCTGGTATTCAAGTTCAGATACAACTGCCTCGGGCACTATCACCTCGCTGCCCCTGAACTCCTCCTCCTGCACTATGCCGGTGATACGCCCATCAACTATAACACTTGTATCTGGAACGATCTTCATCTAACCATCTCCATATATTTCATCAGGATCAAAGACCCTTACGGCGTCCTCCCTGACCCTGAGTTCATCCCCATCAATGCTGCGGTAGAAGCAGGAGCGGTAACCTGTATGGCAGGCGCCTCCCTCCTGTTCCACCTTCAGCACAACTGCGTCGGCGTCACAGTCCACAAGGACGTCCTTAACACGCTGTAGGTGTCCAGAACTCTCACCCTTGAGCCAGAGTTTCCCACGGGAGGTGCTCCAGTAGTGGGCCAGCCCTGTCTCCAGTGTCCTCTCGAGGGCCTCACGGTTCATGTAGGCCACCATGAGGACCTCTCCTGTCCTGTGGTCCTGTGCCACTGCAATTATGAGGTCCTCGCCATTGATATTATGTCTGAAATTTAAAATGTTAACATCTCCTTGATTTATTCTTTTATTTATTATTCAACCAGCACAACCTAACCTGTCAACTCATTTATTCTTCTCTTTTATCTTCTTCAACATACACAACCTAAACCTGACATTCAAACCTATTCACAGCAGATTTTCTTCAACCTATCCACGATCTCAGTCCTATCCACAGCCTCCTGTGAAGCGTCCTCCATGTCCCTCAATGTGACCTTACCCTCATGGAGGTCCCTTTCACCTGTGAGGACCACAAACCTTGCCCCAATGTGATCAGCATGGGAAAGTGCCTTTCGGAGTTTTCTCCCTGCCAGATCCATGTCAGCCGCTATACCCACACTTCTGATCTCCTGTGTGATCCTGATTGCCTCCGGGAGTGTTGATTCATGTATGGGTATCACAAAGACGTCAACCATCCTCATGTCTCCCTCGTCCATTTCAAGGGCATTCATGAGGCGGTCAAAGCCAAATGCGAAGCCCGTTGATTCAACCCTTTCGCCCCCAAAGGTTTCAACAAGGTTGTATGTGCCGCCACCACAGATCTGTCGCTGGGCGCCGAGTCTGGGGACATAAATCTCAAATACTGCGCCGGTGTAGTAGTCGAGTCCTCTTGCGATTCCAAGGTTCACATGGTAGTCCTCAAGACCGAAGTGTTCAAGGGTATCCACAAGTTCAGCAAACTCGTCAAGGGCACTGAGGGACTCCGGGTACCCCTCAAGGAGCCCCCTGACATCATTAAGTACCTCAGGACCACCATGTGTGCCTATGAGGTTCATGAGGAGATCCCTGCTCTCGGGGGATATTTCGACCCCGTCAAGGCAGGATTCCAGTTCATCAACGTCACCCTTATCTATTATGCCCATTATCCTGTCCTGGAGTTCATCCCCTATGTTCTCCCTGCCAAGGATGCCCCTGAGGATTCCGAGGTGCCCGACGTGGACCTCGAACCCCTCAAGTCCAAGCCTCCTGAGGGACTCGGCTGCGAGGGTTATGACCTCGGCCTCTGCCAGCGGAGACCTTCCCCCTATGAGTTCACAGCCGAACTGCCAGAACTGCCTGAAGCGGCCCGCCTGGGGCCTCTCATATCTGAAGCAGCTCCCGAAGTAGTACATCTTTATCGGTTTGGGTTCACGCTGCATCTCATTCATGTAGAGCCTGGCGACCGGTGCTGTGAGTTCCGGCCTCAGTGCAAGTTCCCGGCCACCCTTATCTGTGAAGTGGTAGATCTGGTTCACCACCTCCTCACCGGATTTCACTGTGAAGAGTTTGAGGTCCTCAAATATGGGTGTTTTGATTTCATGGTAGCCGTAGGTCTCAAATGTCCTTCTGAGTACGTTTTCAACCTCTTTCCTGTTTCTCATCTCAGCGAAAAGAAAATCTCTGGTTCCTCGCGGTCTTGATATATCCATGGCAGTAATTCCTCCAGTAAAAATGATAAAGGGGATGATATGAGATTCATCATTCATAATATTTAAGGTATTCCTTGAGCATCTTGGGGAAGGATGTGGCATTCAGGAACCTAAGTCCCAGCCGCTCTGCCCAGACCCTTATACCGTCATCAGCAGCCACAACACCTGCCCCGAGCTCCTTGGCAAGAAGGAGGACGTCGAGGTCCGGGGCACTGTCAAGGGTCCCCTTCCTGAGGGCTGAACGGTACTTCTTCCTGAGGTCCTTTATGGCCTTCCCGAGCACTTCACCCTCGATTTCAATCTTATTAACACCACGGGATGCCATGATTATGGACTGTATCCCGGCCTCCCAGAGGAGGGTCTCTGAAATCCGGAGCCCCTTGTTCATCCTCTCCCTTATATCATGGACGTATTCATAGAATATCTGGGAGGGTATCTGGGTGTCGTAGCGGTTGGGTGTCTTCTTGACTATCCATGTCTCGGCCTTCACCAGGGTCTCCTCGGGGCATTCATACCGTGTTATGTAGTCAGTGAATTCCTTGTAGGTTATGGGGGGCATGTGACAGCTTATGTTGAGCTTTATCCTGCTCCTTGCGATGATGTCGAGCATGGTATCCACTGACCTGTTGAGGTCACCGTCACCCAGCATCTCCCGGAGCTGGTTATCTGTAAAGGCCGTTGTATCAAGGACAAATCTCTGCTTGGCAAGCATGTCACACCCTCCCTCTCAAGATGGGTAACTGATGGAAACAATATTTATCGCTGATGATAAATAAATATTGCAGAGGAAAAGGTGTTAAACTGAGAGATAAGAATAATTCTGAAATGGAGCCTGAAACAGGTCAGGAACTGGATGATGGTTGTGATAAACTGATAACAGGCAATACACAGCTCACGGGAATAATAGGTTACCCCCTCACCCACAGCCTCTCACCACAGATGCATAACGCGGCGTTCAAAGCCCTTGGAATGGACTGGGCCTATGTGCCCTTCCCTGTGAAACCATCAGGGCTTGAAGAAGCTGTTCGGGGCCTCAGAGCCCTCAACGTGAGGGGTGTGAACGTCACAATACCCCACAAGGAGTCTGTCCTTGAATACATAGGTGAGGTTGATGAGACAGCCTCCCTCATAGGGGCAGTGAACACCCTGAAGTTTGAGGATGAAACCATAATGGGATACAATACAGATGCCTCTGGCTGCCTGAGGGCCCTTGAGGAGGTGACATCCGTTGATGGGTCCTCCGTCATCATACTCGGGGCCGGTGGGGCTGCGAGGGCCTGCGCATTCCAGCTTGCAG
The DNA here is from genome assembly GCF_000145295.1 of Methanothermobacter marburgensis str. Marburg. Taxonomy (NCBI): domain Archaea; kingdom Methanobacteriati; phylum Methanobacteriota; class Methanobacteria; order Methanobacteriales; family Methanobacteriaceae; genus Methanothermobacter; species Methanothermobacter marburgensis. The sequence goes on along the minus strand of NC_014408.1, from coordinate 634,076 downwards.
TTAGGGGGGCCAGTGTAACCATACTCAACAGGACCCCTGAAAGGGCCAGGGCCCTTGCAGAGGATATTAAGGGGGCCCTTGATATCAGGGTAAAATATGGTGGCTATGAACTCATACCTGCCTGTGTGGAGGGGGCCGATATCCTCATAGACACAACACCTGTTGGGATGTACCCCCACATGGATGATGAACCCCTCGTAAAAGCTGAACTCATGCATGAGGGCCTCGTTGTATACGACCTTGTCTACAATCCCCCGGAGACATGCCTCCTGAGGGAGGCCAGGGCAGCAGGCGCTGTTCCGGTTTCAGGTCTCAGGATGCTCCTCTATCAGGGTGCTGAGGCCTTCAGGATATGGAGCGGGAGGGAGCCTCCCCTGGATGTTATGGAAAAGGCCCTTCTTGATGCCCTCCAGGGGGTGTAACTCCTTCATTGATGTTTCAGCCAGGTGGGTAACCATTAACCCCTTCAGAAAGAGGAATATACCACATCATCCAGAAATGTTAACCCCATCCTGATCCTACTGAAAAGATAATTCTTAACATTACCGGTGATCTTATGAATGGACCTTGGGTAGAGAAGTACAGACCACAGAAACTTGATGATATCGTTGGCCAGGAACACATAATACCACGCCTCAAACGCTACGTTGAAGAGAGGAGCATGCCAAACCTCATGTTCACCGGGCCGGCAGGTGTTGGTAAAACAACAACGGCCCTTGCCCTTGCAAGGGAGATCCTCGGGGAGTACTGGAGGCAGAACTTCCTGGAGCTGAATGCCTCAGACGCCAGGGGCATAGATACCGTGAGGACCAGCATAAAGAACTTCTGCCGCCTGAAACCTGTGGGGGCGCCCTTCAGGATAATATTCCTTGACGAGGTTGACAACATGACAAAGGACGCCCAGCATGCCCTCAGGAGGGAGATGGAGATGTACACCAAGACATCCTCATTCATACTCTCCTGTAACTACTCCTCAAAGATCATAGACCCGATACAGTCAAGGTGCGCCATCTTCAGGTTCCTCCCGCTCAAGGGCCGCCACATAATCAGCCGCCTGGAGTACATCGCAGAGCAGGAGGGCCTGGAATACGAGCCCCAGGCCCTTGATACGGTGGTCTACTTTGCAGAGGGTGACCTCAGGAAGGCCATAAACATCCTCCAGTCAGCGGCCTCACTGGGTGAGAAGATAACAGAATCCAGCATCTACGAGGTGGTCTCAAGGGCCAGACCAAAGGATGTAAGGAAGATGATAATGACCATCCTGGATGGGAAGTTCATGGAGGCCAGGGACATGCTCAGGGAGATCATGGTCCTCCAGGGTATAAGCGGCGAGGACATGGTCACCCAGATCTACCAGGAACTCTCAAGGCTCGCCATGGAGGGATCCATCGAGGGCGAGAGGTACATAAAACTCATAGAGGCTGTTGGAGAGTACGACTTCAGGATAAGGGAGGGCGCCAATCCAAGGATACAGCTTGAAGCCCTCCTCGCAAGGTTCCTGGAACAGTGAGAGGGTAGATCAATGTCATGGACAGAGAAGTACCGGCCCAGGACCTTTGAGGAGGTGGCCGGGAACCAGAAGGCAATAGCCGAGATAAAGAAGTGGATCAGTGGATGGAAGGCAGGCGAGCCCCAGCCCCCCCTCCTCCTTGTGGGCCCGCCAGGTACCGGGAAGACAACCATGGCACACATAATAGGTAGGGAGTTCTCAGACACCCTTGAACTCAATGCCAGTGACAAGCGCTCACAGGATGCCATAATGAGGACTGCCGGTGAGGCGTCAGCCACCCGCTCCCTCTTCAACCATGACCTCAAACTGATCATCCTCGATGAGGTGGATGGTATACACGGCAACGAGGACCGTGGGGGTGTCCAGGCCATAAACAGGATACTCAGGGAGAGCAGACATCCAATTGTGTTAACCGCCAATGACCCCTACAGCAAGAGGCTTCAGAGCATCAAGCCAAAGTGTAAGGTCATAAACATCAGGAAGGTGCATACATCATCCATAGCCGCGGCCCTGAAACGGATATGCCGGGCAGAGGGTATCGACTGCCCTGACGATGTCCTCAAGGAACTTGCAAAGAGGTCCCATGGGGATCTGCGTTCTGCGATCAATGACCTTGAGGCGGTGGCCAGTGGTGAGGAGCGGGTTGGTGAGGAACTCCTCAGCATGGGTGAGAAGGACTCCACATCCAATCTCTTCGACGCCGTTAGGGCCGTTCTGAAGAGCCGAGACTTCTCAAAGATCAGGGAGGCCATGAGGGTGGATGATGACCCGACACTTGTACTTGAATTCATTGCAGAGAATGTTCCAAGGGAATATGAAAAGCCCCATGAGATCAGCAGGGCCTATGACATGCTATCACATGCAGATATATTCTTTGGCCGTGCTGTGAGGAGCAGGAACTACACCTACTGGCGCTACGCCTCTGATCTCATGGGTCCCGGTGTCGCCCTCGCCAAGGAGAAGACCTACAGGAAATTCGTCAGGTACACAGGTTCATCCTCCTTCAGGTTACTTGGGAGAACACGCAAGCAGAGGAACCTCCGTGACAGTGTTGCAGGTAAGATGGCTGAGAGGATGCACATATCACCCAAGGTTGCAATTTCACTGTTCCCCTACATGGAGATAATATTCGGGAACGATGAAATGGCCTATGAGATGAGGGAATTCCTTGAACTCACAGACGAAGAGGTTAAACTGTTCAGGAAAAGGAAGATAAAGGCTCCCAAAGCTAAGAAGACACGTAAAAAGTCTGATAAGACTGGACCACTTTACACCCAGAAGAAGAAGTCCCGGAGCGCGGATAGGGGCAGTAAGTCAACTGAAGGTAAAACCAGAAAATCCAGTGATGATAAATCCCCCGGATCAGATTCCGGTGATGATAAGCCCCGTGAGAAGCAGACTTCGCTCTTCCAGTTCTCAGGGTGATCATTGAATTCATTCACCCCTTATTTTTTCCCTGTAAAATCAATTCCCCAATAAACCTCTTTTCTCCAGGCAGGCACGCAGCTGCAAGATAATAACTAATCAACCATTTTCCCCTATGAACTCAAGGGACTTCCGCATCTTATCCCTGAACTGGGGTACATTCTCATTGAAAAACTCCATGAACTCCGCCACGATTGGGTTGGTGGTGATGGTGATTTCAGTGCCAAGCCAGGACTCAATCCACGCTGCAGGTACAGTTGAGAGGGGGTATATAACCTTGGATGTTGACCTGTGATGGTACCTTATAGGCTCACCCCTCACCATATCCTCAAGTGCCGCTGCAATGGAGTGATCCAGTGTGGCTGGAAGTGCAGTGACCTCCCCCTCACCGATTCTTATGCCGTACTTTCTTGTGTAGGGCTCAAGGATCACATGGAGCGCATTGGCCATCTCACCTTCGGCCTGGATCCTAACACCCACCCTGGGCCTCAGGATTGATGCGAGGACCCTGGATGCCCTTGAGCATATCCTCTGGAATATCCCCGACCTTACCACCCTGATCTCAGGGTACCTTGAGCTGAACTCCTCCTCCCTCCTCCTTGAGAACCTTGAGAAACGGAGGTTGTTTATGAGGACCTCACTGTCTGTTACACTCACAAACCTTGTATCCACTCCCAGCTCAGATAGGGCTCTGAGTATCTCCATTTTACCGGGCAAGTTACCATCCTCTTGATTGATATAACAGAAGGGAACTTAATCGTATGGGTATATAAATCTGTGGTTGGAGTAATAAATATGTGGAGGTGCTCTCATGTTCGGACTCTTTGGAAGGAGGAGGGATGAAAGGGAAGTTATTGAACTTGAACCCGATGGGCCGGTGGACTGCATCGCGGATTTCACCTACAACTTCCACTGGCAGCACAGGGGTGAGAAGCTTGACCCTGAGGACAGGATCCCAGGTACATCCTGCACCTTCAGGGATGTTGTTGAACACCTCAAGGGTGGAGGTGAGGTGGTTGTGAGGGGGGATGCCGGCCACAGGCTCGCCTCAAGCATGGGGGCGGACCTTGCATACTTTGGGGGGACTGGCGGCGCCCTGGATACAGGTGTCTTGACCGTTGAGGGGGATGTGGACACCCGTATGGGTATCAGCATGGTCTCAGGCACAATTTACGTTAAGGGAAAGGTTAAGGACCCTGTGGGGAACGTGGTTGAGGTTAAATCCGATAGGAGGGGGTATAAGAAGTTCCTATCAGTAACTGACATCCTCAAATCGGGCCTCAGGGGTGAAAAACCTGTTAATTTTACATTCACCCCCGGCAGGATGGTCATAGATGATGGTCACGTCAGGGACACCCTCTGCGCCAGGCTTGATGTTGACGCCGAGGTGATCCACAACGGGGACGTGGACCTATCAACCGGGATACTCATGAGGCGCGGGACGGTCCGGGTGAATGGTAACGCCGGTAAAAATACTGGGGCGCTCCTCAGTGGTGGCACGGTTATCATAGATGGTGACTGTGACGACTTCTCTGGCATAGATATGAGGGACGGTTACCTCATAGTGAACGGAAGTGCAGGTAAATTCATGGGGGCCCAGCGTAAGGGTGGAGTGATACTTGCAAGGGACGGGAAACCTGTCCCCCCAAGTTCAGAGCACGAATTAAAGGATGAGGACAAGGAAATCCTGCTGGGACTGGGTTTCAGGCCACAGTTATTCCGTAGGTTTTCATAGAAAACCACGTACCCTGAGAAAAATAATTATATAGTCAATGAGAGAAAGGGTCAGCATGCTTGATATAACCATGACCCTTACAGACTCTGTGATCAGATTCATAGAGGAAACCGGGTATCCCGGTATAGTTTTTCTCATGGCCCTTGAAAGTGCCTGTATTCCAGTTCCAAGTGAGGTTATAATGCCCTTCAGCGGATACATAGCATGGCAGCAGAATCTGACCCTCACTGGCGTTGTAGTTGCAGGTGCGCTGGGTAACCTTCTGGGTTCTCTTCTCGCCTATATTGCGGGTCTCAAGGGAGGGCGTCCCTTACTCGAGAGGTATGGCCCCTACATCATGGTAACAGGTGGAAAACTCAGGATGGCTGATGAATGGTTTGAAAGGTACGGGCACGAGGCCGTCCTCATCTCGAGGATGCTGCCGGTTATCAGAACCTTCATATCCCTCCCTGCAGGTATAGCCCGGATGGATCTGAAGAAATTCGTTATCTACACATTCGCCGGTTCCCTACCATGGTGCCTCATCCTTGCATATTCGGGTTATCTTCTCGGTCCTCGCTGGACTTCACTGAGGCCAGTGTTCCATGCGCTGGATTACGCCATACTCCTCGCCATCCCCCTGATTCTCCTCTACATTTACAGGAAGATAAGATGAAGTCTAAGGAATCTGATGTAAGTAAATAGGAAATTCCTGTTAAATCTTAATTCTGGAAGCCCTGGATCCGTGGAAATTATTAGACCTATTGAGCTGGTAATATGACGTATAATGAAAAATCCAGCTTTTAGCAGAGTTAAACAGAGAAAACTCAATTATCGTCACACGTTAAAAAAATAAAGGGGAATTAAATTATTTTCTGAGGGGTCCAAAGTAGTAGCCAACTCCAAGAAGGCAGAAGATTCCAACTATGCCAAGAACAGCGTAGAGCTGTGTGCTGCCTGATTTTTCCTCTGCCTTTGGGGTTGAGATCTCATAGGCACTTCCAGGTTTCTGTTCTGATACTCCTGCAACCCCAGGGGATGATGCGCCTGACTCTGAGGCGGAGGACTGTGCCGGAACCCCTGCATGGGTGCCTGGAGATCTTCCTCCCCTTCCCGTTGTTCCATGGGATCCTGTGGTGGTTCCATGATCTGAACCCTGGTTGTCTCCCTGGTCTGTGTCTGTGGAGGTCCCCTCACCCAGCATCTCAGATATTGCTGCAAGTTCAGCCCCTGAGAGGGATACAAGCCCCCTGGTATGGGCCTGCCTCACATAGCGTGCTATCATCTGGATGGCTGATGCATCAAGCTGTGACCTCACAGAACTGTCAAAGAGGAATGTGTCGGCAATCCTCCTCCAGACATCTTCTGATGCCACGTCCACGAGGGCATCACTCATGAAGAGGTCCCTCACCTGCAGTGCTATTGATGCGCTGCCGGATGGTCCCTCACGCAGTTTGCCCTGGATCCATGTGGGGTTGAGGAGCGTCACTGCAAGGTCATCATAGGCTGACTCCTGGAGGGTCCTTATGATGGGTGTTCCGTAGGCTGTTTTTGCAATGTAGCTGTTTATGTTTCTCCCTGTGAGGTAGTTCACCATGAAGTTCACGGTGACCGAGACCCTGTAGAGGCAGGTTCCCTCGCCGGGTGCCCTGTAGGGCATTATCACCATGCTGGCGTCAACTGTACGAAGGAGTGACTCCAGGAGTTTCGGGCTCTGGAGGCCGCTGAGGTCCCTTCCATAGGCATAAGAGTAGTAGCTGAGGTAGGTCTCTGCAAGCTCTTCGGCTGTCCAGTCATCCCGTGACCAGAGTATCCTGTCGACACCCGCACCATGGGGGTCTGCACCCGGTGGCAGCCCAAAGATCCTGGTCCTTGCAAGCCTGTCCGCCATTGCATCGGCCGCTGAACTGTTCATCCCTGAGGCCACCAGTTCACTGTAGATACCTGATCTGAGGGTAATGTAGTGTTTTCGCACATAGTTCATCTCAGCTGACTCGTTGAGGTTCGCTATCCTCTTAATTGTATTGTCTATGACGTCCATTGCCCCGGGGATTGCCCCGCGGAAGTTGTGGAAGTCGCTTATCACAACGTCGATCCTTGGCCTTCCAAGTTCACTGAGTGGGATGATCTCTGTCCCGATGAGTGCTCCGCTCTCATAGACCGGTTTAACACCCAGGAAGTAGAATATGGCTGCGATGCTCTGGCCGCCGGTTGATATAACGTCACCTATATCCACGGCAACGGTTTCAGGGTACCTTCCACCGTTTGCCTCCCTGTGGCGTTTAAGCATCTCCTCTGCAGCCCTTGATCCCATTACCACAGCGGCGGGGTCAGGGATGGATGACGGGTCAAAGGTGTACATGTTCCGGCCTGTTGGAAGCGCTGCAAGGTTGATTATGGGGCTTCTCGCTGGAACGGGCTGTATGAATTCCCCGTTAAGGGCCCTGAGGAGTGAAGCCATCTCGTTGCTGGCACTCATGATGAGGAGGTTTCTTATCTCATCCCTCCTTGCCGTCCTGTTTGCAGGGTCAAAGGATATGATTGCATCCAGGAACCTCTCAAGGGTTTCACTGTCAGGGAGCTCCCCAAAGGTGTGGAGTCCGTAGGGCATGAGGATCTCTGTGAGCTCATGGAGGTAATCCTCAAGCCTCACCCTGATGACACTGAAGGGGGTTGAGTTACTCACGTTGAGCCTCACGTCAAGGCCCGCCCTCTTCACACCATCCCTTATGAGGGATTCCAGGACGTTCATCCTGTCCCTATCCCCTGATGCCTCTGCAGTGCTGTAGGATCCCAAAAGGTCTGCAAGTTCTTGGTATACGCCGTAGAGTTCCGTCCTCACAACCGGTGGTATGAGGTATGAGATGGTAACGGCGTATGCCCTCCTCTTGGCAGGGTTTATAACAGCCTCAAGGGGGTCCTCCATCTTGAGGAGGTGTATGTTGGGGATGGATCCTATGAGGGTGTTTGGCCAGTCATCCTCTGTCATGGCATTCACATGGCCCGGAAGCAATTCCAGTGTGCCGTGCTGTCCTATGTGTACCACTGCGTCGGCCCTGAATCCATTCTGAAGCCAGAGGTAGAAGGCTATGAACTGGTGTGTAGGTGGTAGTGTGCCGTTGTTGAGTGTGCCGTTCCACTTCCAGACCGGCTGCGGACCCATAAACATGTTGCCGAGCATGAAGCCGGGGATCACAATGCTGCCGTTGTAGACCATGATGTTACCTGGAGCCTGACCCCACATTGCCTCAACCTGGCGCCTGAGGGTTACCGGGAGCTTTGAATACCACCTGAGGTACTCTGAAACAGGTACTGTGATGCATCCAGCCTCAATCAGTTTCCGGAGTTCTGACTGTGTCATGTTCCTGGGGTTTCTTCCAGCCCTGTTTATGAGTTCATAGATGTATTCAGGGGTCAGATTTCCGTTTCCTGTGGTGTAACCTGCTGCCCTCATTGCAAGGAGTATGTTGCCCAGACTGCCGTAGAGGTTGAGGCCATTGGTTGCCGGCATCCCCTCATCGTGGGTACTGTCAAAGTAGACTATGGCCACCCTCTTGTCACTGTTCACCTTCTTCCTGAGATTCACCCAGGCCAGTGTCCGCTCCACCAGCTGGTTTATCCCTGGCTCATAGGCCACGTATTCCTTGAGTGTGACCCCGGTTACCGGGTCCGGGTCTGATACCCTGTTACCACCTATAAGGATTGGCTCTATTCGTCCCTGCATCTCAAACATTGCGAGCCAGTAGTACTCCAGGCCCCTGAGGCCCTGCTGTCCGCTGCTGTTTATGTAATCATCCAGGGAGGTCTGCAGGAACACCGGGAGTGGACCCTGAACAGGCACGTTGAGGTCAGTGAAGAAGGTTATGGTCTGGTTGTCTGGCCAGTAACCGAACTGTACACAGGCAACGAGGGCGTCAATCACTGAACTGTTGTTGACCATGAAGAAGCGCCTTGAGGCCCCTATGGGGTCTGAACAGTAGAAGTAGGGTATCACGTTGAGTCCCTTTGCCTCGAGTTTCTGTATGAGGGTCTCATAGACGTCCATGTTACCCGAGAGGTAGTAACGGTTCAGTATGGCAACCCCCACCCAGGGGGCCCCTGGCCTGTAGAGGGTTGTGTTCATGTACCATTCTGTGTAGGCTGCCCTGTCTGTGTAAACACGTGGTGCCAGTGGATGGTAGAGGAAGTCCTCCATTCCAGGGGCCAGTTTTGTGTCGTTTGCAGTGAGGTTAACGGCCCCGCTGAGCCTCAGGACCTCCAGGAGCGTCCTCTTTATGTTCTCCCGTGAGAGTGCAGGTGCTGCGACTGGACCATAGGCTGGAAGGTTGGTCACATTAACACCTGTGACGTTGGGTTTTACAGGGCCCAGGACGAATATTCGTGCCCCTGGTTTCATGCTGGCTGCGAGGGCCTGGAAGTCGACTCCTGCATCGAATTCCGTCCCATAGCTCATCCCGGTCACAGGGTACCCGGGTCTTGTGAAGAGGAAGAATATATCCGCATTCTTCACGTCATTTTTGAACTGGCTGGATGCCGTTGAGTTGAGGTTGAAGGTGTCCATGGTGTATATCTTCAGGCTGAAGTTGTATCCGCTGGGCAGTAGGTCGTTGCGGTATGCGTCATTCATTATGGGGTCGACGGTTCCCACCACGCATCCTGTGATGAGCACCACCATGTTTGTATCCTTCAGCATCTTTGACTCTGTTGTGTTGGTATCGTTGTCTGCCGCTGCTACTGATGGAACTGAAACAATGAGCAGAATAAGTGCTATCAGGAGAAACTTCTTCATTTTTTCACCTCCTTTAAATTTTTAATAATTTGCTGATTCAATATCGTAAAGAGATTTGATGAAATTCTATTTAAATCTTAATTAAAAGATTTTAAGTATGAATGATTTAAAAAAGAAAGGGTTAAAAGTAATACTCAATTTTAAATGAAAGATGATTTCCTGTCTGGCACTCCAATAAATGATTCATCCGAGGATTATCTTCTCAAAATACTCATCCGACCCAAAAAAATCAAAAAAGACTCATCCAAGGACTATCTTCTCAAAATACCCATCCAACCTAAAAAAATCAAAAAAGATTCAATCAAGGATTATCTTCTCAAAATACTCATCATATGCCAGGTGAAAGTGCGGGAGCTTCATGCGGAGTTCATCCTCAAGTTCAAGTATCCTCTTAAACTCCTCCCTGTCTGCAAAGGCTATGAGATTCCTCTCCCATGCCTCCCTGCATCTGAGGCTGCAGGGTATGAAACCTGATGGTAGCACAAGGGCGCATTTACCCGGGGGAACCTCAAGTTCATCCACCTCTGCAAGGTGATCCTCATCAATCGCATACCTGGTGTTCTCAGAGAAGCTCTTTATGCAGCACTCAGGGTAGTCAAGGAGTCTCCCTATGTTCTCATCATCACCCCTGTACACACCAAGTTCCGTGGATATCATGGGATCCAGGGCAGGCCTCACAGGCGGATTATACCGTGAGGTTATCTCAATCTGCAGCTGTAGCCTCGACATGAGCTGGTTGAACTGAAAGTCATCCATACGGCAGACAACCTTCAGGCAGTCCCTGCATCCATCTTCCCTTATCCTCAGTATCCTCTCATAGATCCTCTCCAGCATGAAAACCACATCTACCTCTTTACGGTGTACTCAACGATGAGGTCCTCCCCCAGGGTGTAGAACCTCTCAAGTTCAAGTTTTATGGCATCAGACATATCGTCTATACCCTCACCATCAACCAGTGTCCTTGCCTCCCTGCCACCGGCGATCATCGGGGCTATGCACACCCGGACCTCATCAACAAGGCCCTCCGTTAACATGGAGTAGTTGAGGGTTGAGCCCCCCTCGAGCATCAGCCTCCTGACACCCATCTCATGGAGTCTTTCAAGGAGCAGGCAGAGGTTCACCCTTTCTTTTCCTGCAACCACAACCTCAGCCCTTTTTCTGAGTTCATTAACCCTTGATGCCGGGGCACTCTCCGAGACACCTATCACCGTTGGGGCCTCATCGTTGAGGACCCTGAAATTCAGGGGTGTCCTTGCCCTGCTGTCAACCACCACCCTCACAGGGTTATCCCCTTCCTCTGCATCAACCCTGTGTACGGTGAGGCGGGGGTCATCTGCGAGTACCGTGTTTATCCCCACCATTATGGCGTCACATTCCCTCCGAAGCTCATGGACCCTCCTGAGATCCTCCTCACCGGATATCTCAGAGCTACCTGTCTTTGTTGCAATCTTACCGTCCAGTGTCATTGCTGCGTTGAGTATAACGTATGGCCTCATGAACCTTCTCCTCCAGTCTATAGGTTTATAGCCACCATACTATTAAATTAGTGTGGAAACCATGTGGGGTTTCCAGATCGGGAGGTTGAAATATGGACAGATACACTGCTGGAATGGAGATACTTGAGAGGATACACAGGGAGTCCTACAGGAAGCTGCGTGATGAACTTGAGGATGTTGCCCCTGATCTTTCAAGGTTCGTGGTTGAATTCGCATACGGTGACATCTACTCCAGGGATGCACTGGATCTTAAAACAAGGGAACTTGTCACCGTGGCAGCCCTCACGGTCCTTGGGGCTGAAAAACAGTTGAAAGGCCATGTGAAGGGTGCCTTCAATGCCGGCTGCAGCAGGGAGGAGATAATTGAGGTCCTCATCCAGATGGCTGTCTATGCAGGGTTCCCTGCAGCCATAAATGGCGTTGCTGCGGCAGCTGAGGTTTTCAGGGATATGGAAAAATAAATTCAGATGGCCTCACAGGCCAAAAATTCTTTCTGCAGTGGATGTTGTCACCCTGTCAACATCCTCAACATCGGTTTCCTTGATCTCTGCTATTTTCTTAACCGCTTCAGCCACAAATGCTGGCTCGTTGCGCTTCCCCCTGAAAGGGGAGAGGTATGGACTGTCGGTCTCTGTAAGCATGCTCTCCAGCGGGAGGTCCTCCACAAGTTTCATGTGGTGATCCGAGAAGGTCACAAGTGTGGATATTGATATATGGTATCCGGCGTCTATTATCTTCTCTGCAGTTGATAGGCTGCCACCGTAGCAGTGAAAGACCACCTCTGGTATGCTGTGCTCGAGTACTATCTCAAGGGCCCTCTCCTCGGCGTCCCTTGCATGGACAACCAGGGGCATGTCATGTTCCTCTGCAAGTTTGGCGAAGATTCTGAAGGCCTCCTCCTGTCTTCTCCTTCCCTCAGCATCGCTGGTGTGGTGGAAATCCATCCCTGTCTCACCTATGGCCACGATCCTGTCAATGTGTGACTCTATCTGCCCTGCGACCTCCTCTATGAGTTCAGGTCTTGCCTTTGATGCGTCGGCGGGATGGAAACCCATGGTGGGGTATATGAATCCTGGATAATCTGAGGCAAGGGCAAGGGCCCTCCTGTTGCCCCCGAGTCCAACACCCGAATCTATAATTGCCCTGAGTTTTTCCTTTGCCCTTTCAATAACCTCTTCACGGTTCCTGTTGAAGTCCTTGAAGTCCAGGTGACAGTGAACATCTATTATACCGATCCCTCCATTGATAGCTTGATGGATATCAGGTCCTGTTTATATCCATTTTAGGACCTTATAGCCTTAAAAGTCGCCTGAAGCGCATCTAGGTACCGAATCTCCTCTCCCTCTGCTGGTATGACCTTATGGCCCTTAAGAAGTCGACCTTTCGAAGTTCCGGCCATAGGCTGTCGCAGAAGTACAGTTCCGAATAGGATGACTGCCAGAGGAGGAACCCGCTGAGGCGCTCCTCACCACTGGTCCTTATTATGAGGTGGGGGTCTTCCAGTCCAGCGGTGTAGAGGTTCCTGTTTATCATGTCCTCATCTATGTCCTCAGGGTCAATGCGGCCGGCCCTGACGTCCTCGGCGATTTTCCTTGCGGCGTCCAATATCTCCTGTCTGCCATCATATCCTATGGCGATGTTCACAAGTCGATCAGAGTATCCCTCAGTTGACCTCTCAGCGACCTCTATTGCCTTTCTAACATCTTCAGGGAGCAGTTCAAGTTTTCCGACTGCCTTGACCTTGACACGGTTTTTATGGATCTTCTTATTGCTTGCTATGGCCTCAAAGTTCTCTTTGAAGAGCTTCATTAGGCCTTTAACCTCGTTTTCTGGCCTTTTAAAGTTTTCAGTTGAGAATGCATAGGCGGTTATTATCTCTATTCCAAGGTCAACGCACCAGTCCAGGACCTTTTCCAGTGTCTCAATACCCTTCTTGTGACCCTCTATGGGGTCTACGCTGCCCTGGAGTCGTGAGTATCTCCTGTTACCATCCATTATAATGGCAACGTGCCTTGGCATTCTCTCCCTTTTTAGGTTGCGCGATATGTACCACTCATACAGTTTGTAAAGAGGTTTTAAAGGTGACATTTCCCATCTACCTGACTGGAGTTTTTAATATTCTATAAATTGCTGATCTAATCTCTCCAACTGGTGGCAAGCCAGTGGGCGAATCTCAGTGCCCTGCGGTAACCCGCAGTGGTCTGTGACCTAGATGTGTCAACAAAAATCCCATTAAATCCAAGGGCCACAGCTCCGTGGCTTCTGGCCGTGCCAACGAGAACCAGTGATCTGAATATGAGGTTACCTGTTATCCCATCGGGTGCTATGATAACGTTGCACCCATCCCTTACGGCCTCCTCTATCAGTATATGGTAGTGCCTCACTTCATATTTATCCTTTACCATTGATGCCAGAAGTTCACCATCACGGATTGAACTGTCCACTGCAGGGGACCTTCCAAGGTCACCTGGCCGTCCCCCTGATATTATACCGATGAATGGCTCGGTTCCTGTTTTCATGAGGAAGTCCCCTGCGGCAGTGGCTATTCTGAGCCTTTCGATGACTGTTTCACCCTCATCTATCCCGACGGGTGCAAGGAAAAAACTCCCCTTCCCTGTCTCTATCCATGAAGCCCTCATCAGGGGTCCATGATTATTGAGTTCCGCCATTATACTTGCTGATGGGAGGGAACCCCTCACATAGGCGTCCTTTCCCATTCTTAACCTTTCTATGAATTCGTCCTCGGAGTAAATCAGTTCAACATCAAATTCCACTGAAGACGCAGCCCTTTCGATGTTCCTGTTCTCACCGGCACCTGCCACTATCCTCATGGGGTGACATCCTCCTTTTTTAGGAATGTTTCTTGGCCCACAGCAACATTAATATATGTGTTGAGAAGTATTAAATATTCAGTTCTGCATGATACATGAACACCAAAGTATATATAAATGGTGGCAAATTTAGGTCAACGTAAATCATGTGGAGCAGTGCTTTTCAATGTTAACTTCTTACGTGATCCAGAACCCCAGATCAGCTAAAGGAAGGTAAGAATATGGATACAAAAAATAAGATAATCCTCGGTCTCTTTATAGTTATACTGGGTCTTTCAGTTGTAACTTATGAAAACTACATCACAAACTCACAGAACGTTTTTGTGGGAGAAAAACACGTGCTGCTTCTATGCGCAGACCCCAGTGAACCAAGGCCTGGTATCGGGGCCGTTGACATGGCCTTCATAATAACCATGAACGAGGGTAACATAACCAATGTAACGGCTGTCTACCCCCACAACATGGCCCATCCAACAGCAGAACCCCCGGCTTCACTGAGGGCGCAGGGAGTACACAGGTGGCTCCTGCATGACGCCCTCTGGGAAAACGATACAGAGAAGGGTGCCAGACTTGCGCAGGAGATAGTGGAATACAATACCGGTGTGAAAACAGATATCGTCGTGATAGTGACACCCCAGGCAGTGGACGGCATCCTCCAGGCAATAGGCCCTGTATATGTGGAGGGTCAGGGTTATGTCTCAGGAAACAGCATAACATTCCTCAGGGAGGAACAGCAGCAGGGATCCGCAAGGGGCGTTGCGGTTCAGTCACTCATGAGGGCAATATTCAATGCCACAAAGGACCGTTCAAAGTACATGGCCATGGTAAACGCAGGGATACAGCAGTATCAGCAGGGAAACATCGTTGTTGTGCCCGAAGGTGCCTTCATACAGTTCCTCATATCCACAGGACTTGAAAGGGTGACCAGCTGATAAAAAACTATTTATTTTTTTGAAAAAACATCACAGGATACCTCAGTGCATGAAAAGATAAATGATTCAACACAAAACTTAACTACTATAATGTAAAATATATTGTCTGGGGGATCTCCTTGTCCGATGAAAACATGGGAAAAACCAGGGGCTACCTTATATGTACACAATGCGGGGGCTACTACCAGCTGGAAGCTGGTGAGGACCCATCTGATTTTGATTCCTGTGAATGTGGGGGCTCACTGGGATACTACAGCACACTCGAAGAGTTCTATGAAGAACCGGATGAACCAAAACCTGAAATTCCAGAAAAAAGTGACCGGAAAAGATTCCTCCTTGAAAACCTCTCAAGGAGCATAGACAATGAGGAGAGAACACTTCGGGAGATAAAAAGCGGCAAATGGTCCCTCATGGAATTCGTGGCCGAGAAGAGAATAATCGACGATGTGAAGGAACAGAAAAAGATTGTGGACGAACTCCTTGATGAGGAGATAATAGACAGCAATCTCATAACCGGTGGCAGGGGGGAGGCAGAGAGTTTCATATCACAGGTGCGTGAACAGAGGGAGTTCCTTGCTGAACGTGAGGGAAAGACGCTTAACAGCAGATTTTTAAGGACCGCCGTCACGGTTCTCCTCGTATTTGTGGTTATATGCTTCCTCTACTTCTTCATAGCCGTAAAATTCACATAAATTAATACCAGTAAAGTGCGGCTAACTGTTCATTAAGATAAGGCCCATAAAAATAAAGAAATTATTAATTCTTTAAATGGCTGAGCACATCCTCTGCAATCTCAAGTGTACTGTTTATATGATCCATTTCGTGTGCAGCGGATATGAAACAGCACTCAAACTGTGATGGGGGTATGAAGACACCCCTCTCCAGCAGTCCATGGAAGTACTTCATGAAGAGCTCAGTGTCTGATTTCTTAGCATCGGCGTAGTTTCTGACCTCATCCTCAGTGAAATATATCTGGAACATTGAAGCTGGCCCTGCAACCTGATACTCAAGGTCCATGTCCGAGAGGAGATCCCTTAAACCTGCCCTCAGATGGGACCCCATCCTCTCAAGACTGGAATACATTTTATCATCAAGTATTTTAAGGGTTTCAAGACCTGCGGTTACAGATACCGGGTTTCCATTGAATGTACCTGCCTGGTATACGCTACCAGCCGGTGCAATGTTCTCCATTATCTGCCGTGGGCCTGCCAGTGCCCCCATGGGAAAGCCTCCCCCGACTATCTTTCCAAGTGTCACGAGGTCAGGCTTCACACGGTAGTACTCCTGGGCGCCACCTGCTGCCAGCCTGAATCCTGTTATGACCTCATCAAAGATGAGTAGAATGTCGTTCTCCCTAGTTACATCTCTAAGGAAGTTCAGGTAGGCGTTTTCAGGTTCTATGCACCCGATGTTACCCATCACAGGTTCAACCAGGATGCATGCTATCTCATCCCCCATCCCATCAATGAGCTCAACCATCGCCTCCTCATCATTGAAGACCGTGGTTAGAGTATTTTTTACGGTATCCTCAGGTATACCCGGTGAATCGGGTGCAGCGGCGGCACCAGAACCTGGTTTTACAAGGACATAATCGTGGGCCCCATGGTAGGATCCCTCAAATTTGACAATCTTGTCTCTCCCTGTGTATGCCCTTGCAAGCCTCACAGCGGCCATGGTGGCCTCTGTGCCTGAGTTCATGAACCTTACCATCTCAGCACAGGGTACTCTGTCTATTATTGTCTCTGCAAGTTCTATTTCCCCCTCAGATGGTACACCATAGGTTGTGCCCCTCTCTATCTGCCTCTCAACCGCCTCAACCACCCTGGGGTGTGCGTGTCCCAGTATCAGGGGTCCGTAAGCCAGGCAGTAGTCAATGTAGCTCTTACCATCAACACTCTCAAGTATGCACCCCTTACCCCCCGCCGCAAAGAAGGGGTGTGGATCAAACCTCCTCACAGGTGAGCTGACACCACCCGGTAGAACCCTCTGTGCCCTTTCAAACAGTTCTTTCGACTTCATGATGGAACCTCTAAACATTTCTAATCCTCGATGATGCTAAGGACCCTTCAAACTTATCCTCAGGAGAACCTCTAAACCTCCACTCCCCCTGATAATGCTATAAGAGCATTTGCAGCTGCCACTGCGACAGGTGTGCCTCCCTTGGGACCCCTGGTTATCATGTGGGGTATATCTGTTTTCCTGAGGGCCTCCTTTGATTCTGCAGCCCCTACAAATCCCACCGGGACCCCTATAACCGCATCTGCATCCATTATGCCTTCAACTGTAAGTTCAATCACCTTCATGAGGGCTGTTGGGGCATTACCTATAACCACAATCCCCCTGAAGCCCCTCTCTGCAGCGTACTCCATTGATGCAGCTGCCCTGGTGATATCCCTCTTTTTTGCGATCTCCCTGACCTCAGGGTCCCTGATGTGGCAGCTGGCAGGTCTGGATATCCCTGCACGGACCATCTCAATGTCGGTGAGTATCTCGCCTGAACTCCTGAGTGAATCAAGGGCTGCATCCACAAAGTCCTGGCTGAACTCTGTTAACCTGGCATACTCGGGGTCAGCGGTGGAATGAACTATGCGCTCAACTATGGCCGCCTCCTCATCCCTGAGAGAGGCCAGGTCCTCAGATATCAGTTTCCTGACTATTTCCCTGCTCTTTCTGGCTATCTCATAGCCCTGGCCTGTGGATGCACCCATCAATGTTATCACCTAAGGTGTGAGTCTCCTCCTGTCCCTCGGGAAGAGCACAGTCTCCCTTATGTTATTCACACCGGTGAGGGTCATGTTGAACCTTTCAGCCCCCAGGCCCCAGCCCGCGTGGGGTGGCATTCCGTACTCAAAGGCTGCAAGGTAGCTCTCGAAGGAGTCCGGGTTCAATCCCTGCCTACTTATCTTCTCAACCAGGAGGTCATGCTGGTGGACCCTCATGGCACCTGAGGATATCTCAAGGTCCCTGTACATGAGGTCGAATGCATAGCTTCTTTCAGGATCGTTTTCATCTGGCATCACATAGAATGGCTTTATTGCGGTTGGCCATGAGGTTATGAAGTAGTAGCCGTCCATGACCTCACCAAGGGCCTTCTCAGCCGCCCTTGGAAGGTCCTCGCCGTGTTTCATTGGGACTCCCCTGGAGTTTACCAGTTCAACTGCCTCATCGTATTCCAGCCTCTCGAAGGGAGTTTCGGGCACCTCAAGGGTCCTGCCAAGGGTTTCAAGGGCGTCGGTGCAGTGCTCGTTAACATCCTCTATGACCCTCACAACCAGCCTTTCAAGTATCTTCATGACATCCTCATGGTCAACGAAGGATGCCTCTATGTCGATGGATATGACCTCGTTGAGGTGCCTGAGGGTGTCGTGCTCCTCTGCACGGAATATAGGTGCTATCTCATAGACACGGTCAAGGCCCGTTGACATCATCATCTGCTTGTAGAGCTGTGGGCTCTGTCCCAGGAAGGCCTCCCTTTCAAAGTAGGTTATGGGGAAGAGTTCAGTGCCCCCCTCTGTTGCAGATGCAACAAGTTTGGGGGTGTTGATTTCAAGGAACCCATTCTCTTCAAGGAATACCCTGACTGAGTGTAGCATCCTGCTCTTTATTTTAAATATTGCACTCACTGATGGTTTTCTGAGGTCAAGGAACCTGGCATCAAGCCTTGTATCTATCTCGGCCTTCACCTTCTCTGTGGGGTCAAGTGGCAGTGGCTGCTTTGATGGGTTCAGAACCCTCAGGAATGATGGTATTATTTCAAAGCCTCCAGGGGCCTTATCTGACTCCTGCACCCTTCCCCCGAATGCCACAACGGATTCCTTTTTGAGCTTTCTAATGGATTTGAAGAGGTCCTTCTCAATCTTCTTGCTGGGTGCCGTTATCTGGATGAGCCCGTCACGGTCCCTCAGGAGCACGAATATTATCCCCCCAAGGTCCCTTATCTCATGGACCCATCCCATGACAGTGACTTCCTCTCCATCCATTTCAGGTTTTATGTCCTTTGAGTAGTGAGTCCTTCTAAGATCTCCAAGTAACAATCAGATCACCTCTTGTCGCTAAGTGAATTATCAGAGTAAATTCAGGTCACCTATCAAGTCTCCTACGGAATGACTCGGCATGGGCATAGAGGCCCTCGTATTCAGCAAGACGCAGGACGGTTTCCTGGATGTTTTGGAGCCCCTCCCTGGTTATCATCTGCACCGTTGGTTTCTTGAGGAACGACTCCGTTGATAGTCCAGAGTACATCCTGGCGCAGCCAGACGTCGGCAGCACGTGGTTGGTCCCTGAACCGTAATCCCCTGCCGCCACAGGTGAGAGGTCACCCAGAAATATGGATCCTGCGTTACGGATACCCTTGAGTGTTTTTTCGGGAGAATCCGTCATTATAACAAGGTGCTCAGGGGCGTAGGCGTTGCTGAAGTCCACGGCCCCGTCAATATCCTCCGTTAAAACTATCATTCCGTATCTTTCAAGGGACTCCCCTATGATATTGGCCCTTTCCATGTATTTAATATTTTCACGTACCTTCTCATCCACACTGGCTGCAAGATCCTCCGAGTCTGTCACAAGGACACTTGCAGCCTGGGGGTCGTGCTCTGCCTGTGCCAGTATCTCAAGGGCAATGTACTCCGGGTCTGCAGATTCATCCGCAATTATGAGTACCTCTGATGGACCTGCCGGGAAGTCTATGTCCACGTCGCCGTATACCAGTTTCTTTGCTGCGGTAACAAATATGTTCCCTGGTCCCACAATCTTATCCACCGCCCCGATCGTCTCTGTACCGTAGGCCATTGCAGCCACCGCCTGGGCGCCCCCCACACGGTATATCTCATGTGCACCTGCAATGTCGGCCGCCACAAGGATAGCGTCGGGAACCGAGCCATCGGATGCCGGGGGTGTGCAGCACACTATCCTTTCAACCCCCGCTATCCTGGCCGGTATAACGGTCATGAGTATTGTTGATGGGTAAACGGCCCTTCCACCGGGTATGTAGCAGCCCACACTGTCAAGGGGCCGCACTATCTGCCCTGCGCTGACCCCTGGTCTGATCTCGGCCATCCACTCAGAGGGCATCTGGAGCCTGTGGAACTCCTCAATGTTCCCTGCAGCTTCAGTGAGCGCTTTCCTGACCTGTGGGTCCAGGTTTTTATGGGCCGCCTCTATTTCTTCCTGACTGACAGTGAGGCTTTCAGGTGAGACGCCATCAAATTTCTCTGTGAGTTCCCTGAGGGCCCCATCACCACCCTCTCTCACCATTGAGATGATATCTGCCACCGGCCCCAGGACCTCATCAACATCAATCCTCGCTCTCTCAACAAGCTCATCGACTCTTTCATGATCAAATTCTATTATCCTCATGAGGATGATCCTCCATGGAAAAGTTAAGGTGAATGGTTAGTTTTATGGATCCATCACTTTTAAGAATTTGCAGATGATACACCACATCCCCAATAGTTAATAATTTAAAAAGTTTCAGTAATATAAAACTTTATTTATCAGTTTTAACTTAACTATGGGAAGATGAGAGAAGATATTCAGGGATATCCGCAGATCTGCTGTAATTTTTACATTAATTCATATTATATCTTTAATTTTGATAAAGGGGCTGTCCCTCCACCAAAATTTTTAAATAATAAATTTAATACACACTTATAAGGAGACTGAGGCTGGTAACCATGTATAAGGACGAAATGATACAACTGCACCAATTTCTGGTATATGTTCTGAAGTACCTCGAGAATGGATACGATATAAAGGATGAATGCGAAGAGTACTTCTCCCTCAACATCAGCCCCCACCACATCCACCGCACAAAGGCCGAACATAAATACGCTATTTTTGTACTCTCAAGCGCCATCTCCGAGATCCTTGCAAAGAAGGAAGGACACAACCTCCCACCAAACGTTGTAAATGGCCTCTCAGAACTTGCAAAGCGGTCAAGGAAGGAAGTCGTGAAGATGGAAGCCAGACTGGAGGCAAAATAGACCATCAATCCATTCTCCAAAATCTAAATTTTTCTAATTTAGATATGGTGCCAGCCAGAAACCAACTAAATATTCGTTTAATCCATCTAAACCAACTATTTTAATATTCCCTTCAACTTATATCATAAACGGTGTTTTTTATGAAGGCCACAGAAAGTATGATCTGTCTTGTTGATGGAGAGCACTACCTCCCTGTGACAAGGGCGGCTGTTGAGACCCTTGACTCAATGGAGCACATTGACGTCAGGGCACTGATCTTCATCGGGGGAACCGAAAAACTCAGGACATCATCACCTGAGGAGTACACCGAGATGATGGGAAGACCCGTCTACTTCGGTGATGATCCCCACAGGATACCCTACGACCTCATAGCCAGACTCATCAGAAAGTACGGTGCAGACACGGTTATGGACCTCAGCGATGAACCCGTCCTGGACTACTCAAAGAGGTTCAGGATAGCATCGGTTGTCCTTGAGGAGGGTGCAGTCTACAGGGGCCCTGACTTTGAGTTCCAGCCCCTCACAGAATATGATATACTCAAAAAACCGTCCCTCAAGATTCTCGGGACAGGTAAGAGGATAGGTAAAACCGCTGTATCCGCCTATGCGGCCCGACTGATCCATGAACGTGAATACAACCCCTGTGTTGTGGCGATGGGTCGAGGCGGCCCTGAGGAGCCAGAGATTGTGAGGGGTGACAGGATAGAAATAACCCCCGAGTTCCTGATGGAACAGTCAGACAGGGGGGTTCATGCAGCCTCTGACCACTGGGAGGACGCCCTCATGAGCCGGATACTCACGGTTGGCTGCAGGCGCTGCGGTGGCGGTATGGTGGGGGATGTGTTCATAACCAACATGAAGAGGGGTGCTGAGACAGCCAACAGCCTTGACGCCGACTTCATAATCCTGGAGGGGAGCGGGGCTGCGATACCCCCTGTGAAGTCAGACAGACACATAGTCCTTGTTGGTGCAAACCAGCCCATCATAAATATAAAGAACTTCTTCGGGCCCTTCAGGATAAGGCTGGCGGATCTTGTGATACTCACAATGTGCGAGGAGCCCATGGCAGATGATGAGAAGGTTAAGGAGATCGTTGAGTTTATAGAATCCGTGAACCCAGAGGCAGAGGTTGTGACCACGGTCTTCAGGCCAAAGCCACTTGGGGATATCAGCGGAAAGAATGTCCTATTTGCAACCACAGCCCCCGACTCTGTGAAGGATATCCTGGTTGAATACCTGGAGTCTGAGTACCGCTGCAGGGTCGTCGGAACAACCCCACACCTTTCAAACAGGCCGCTACTACAGCGGGACATTGAGAGGTACATAGATGACGCTGATGTGATGCTGACAGAGCTCAAGGCGGCTGCGGTTGATGTTGCAACGAAGGACGCCCTTGAGGCGGGGCTCGAGGTCATCTACTGCGACAACATACCCATTGTGCGGGACGGTTCGCAGGATGAACTTGATGACGCCATAATCAGGGTGGTGGAGAGCGCCATAGCTGACTTCAACCTTAGAAGGACCCCATAGGGAGCAGGTGGTATATTGGATGACTCCGAGATCAGGAAACTCTTGAAGTTCACCCTCAGTGAAAAGAGGGTTATAGAGGAGCTTCAGATACCCCCTGATGCATTCATACCCCTCCTTTTTTCCATCAGGTATGGTGGTGACTGGAGCCTCAGGAAGAACTCCGGGCGTTTCATGGCTGTGAAGGAGAAGGTCACCCGCTTTGACGAGGATAAGATGACAGGGCGGACCCTGGAGATAGTTTACCTCTTCCTGAACCCCAGGGTGGTGAGGGAGGAGGGTACCGTTTACCGGCTCGAGAAGTGCGGCTCAAAAAACGAGAGGGAACTTGTGAAGAGACCCTACCGGGTCGTGGTGGATGGTGATTACATCCTCAGGGCGGTGCTTGATCCCCTTGATTTTAAGATTAAACTTAAGAGGCTCAGGAAGCCCCTCAAATTCACAGGATCAGGGGCCTATGGTGTTTCACATGAGATGGAGCACCTGGAGGGCAGGGAGTCCCGGGGAACCCCATTCTGGGAATTCGAATATGAAATAGAGGGCGATTAAATTTCAGGAAAGTCCCAGAAAAAACCCTCCCCCAGAATTCAAATAATGAAATAGAGAACGACTGAAATTTCCGATAGAAATGCCCTGAACCCACAAACCATTATATTCATATATGTAAATATAAGAATATGGCTATGGATGGTGATGAACAGTGAAGAACAAAAACTCTGGCTGCTGTGAAGATAAGGCTGAAGTCAATGGCGAAAAATGTGAATGCAGCTGTAACTGCGGATTTCTGGAGTACCCTGATGAATGCAGGGTTCCGGAGCCAGAAGATCCATCAGAAAAGGCAGATGATGAATTCCTAGGTCGCCTTGAAGAATATGCACGTTCACTTGGAATCAGTAATATTGGCTACGCTAGGCTGACACCCGATGTTATCCTTGCCGCTGACCCCCCCTACAGGAATGCCGTGGTCCTCACAGTGGACATGGACGACGATCTCGTACTGACTCCCCCAGGCAGAGAGGCGAGGGAGATGAATGACAGGCTATACGAGAAACTTGCGGACTTAACCTTCAGGGTGGCTGATTACCTCAGGATTAACGGATATGGTGCCGTGGCCATTCACCCCCTGAGCGGTCTCATAGACCTCCCCCTCCTTGGACAGAATGCAGGTATCGGGTTTAAGGGCAGGAACGGTCTTCTTATAAGCCCCCGGAAAGGCCCGGCCCAGAAGATATCGGCGGTCCTCACAGGAATATCGGACCTTCCATATGGTTCCAGTGACCATGAATGGATACCCTTCTACTGCAGGAGATGTGGCAGGTGCATAAGGGCCTGTCCACAGGACGCCCTGGTGGAGGTTGAGACGTGCTGCGGATCCACAGTTCTGCTACTTGATGATAGATGCACCGGCTGCAGTGATGGATGCACCCGCTGCATAGAGAGCTGCCCATTCTACAGGAAGGACTATGAAAATATAAGATCAGCGTTTAAGAGAGCAGCGAAAAATCAGGGGTAGGCCCATAAGATCTGGCTTACAGACTTCAGCATTCTATTTTTGATCCAGCAACAAACAGCACCACAAATGCCACCAAAACGCTACATTCACAAACCACACAAACAGCACCACAAATGCCAGCCATAAAAAAATGCCATATTTTAATAATAATGGCGAACATAACTGGTAGATGGTGTATAAGATGAAGGCTGATGCAGTAAAGATTGCAGATGGTGTCTACTGGGTTGGTGTCATGGACTGGGACATCCGAAACTACCACGGCTACACCCTTGGAGGCACAACATACAACGTGTACCTCGTCTTTGGAGACGATAAGGTCGCCCTTATTGATAACACATACCCCGGGACATCCCCCCAGATGTTTGGAAGGATAAGTGACGCCTTTGAAAGGGAGGGAAGGGATGAAAGTATAGACCTCATAATCCAGAACCACATAGAGAGGGACCACAGCGGTTCAATCCTGGAGGTATGGAAGCGCCACAGACCAGAAATAATCTGCACAGAAAAGGCCTCTGAGGGACTAAGGGAACACTATCCCATCCCCTATGAAGCCGTATTTAAAACCGTTAAAACAGGGGACTCCATTGACCTCGGGGGAAAAACACTCACATTCCTTGAGGCCCCCATGCTCCACTGGCCAGACAGCATGTTCACCCTCCTTGGTGAGGATGGGATTCTCTTTTCAAATGACGCCTTTGGCCAGCACCTCTGCATCAGCAGAAGGTTCGACACCGACGTGCCTGAAGCCGTGCTGATGGACGCGGCCATGAAGTTCTATGCCAATCTGTTAACACCACTATCACCCCTTGTGCTCAGGAAGTTCAGTGAGGTAAAGGACCTTGGGCTTCTCGAGAAGATCAGAATGATCGCACCATCCCATGGGCAGATCTGGACAGAGCCCATGAAGATCATAGAGGCATACACGGCATGGGCAACAGGGGAGTGCAGGGACAAGGCCACGATAATCTATGATACCATGCACTACTCAACCAGGATGCTTGCACATGCACTCGCAGAGGGGCTCATGGCCGAGGACGTGGATGTTTCAATGCACTTCCTCCACGAGGATGAAAGGAGTGAAATCGTAAAGAACATCCTTGAAAGTAAGGCGTTATTCATTGGAAGCCCCACAATGTTCAATGGACCATTCCCGAGTCTCGGGGACATAATGTACTACCTCAAGGGGCTCACATTCGATAGAACCGGATTCAGGAGGCTGGCGGTTGTATTCGGATCAAAGGGATGGGGTGGAGGTGCAGTGAGGACACTCAAAGACGAAATCAGCGCCGCAGGGTTTGAGGTTGCAGAGACCCTTGAGGTCAGCTATGTCCCGGATGAGGATGACCTGGCGCGCTGCTACAGCATCGGAAAATCGATCGGCAAGAGGATAAAGGAGATGTGACTGATGAAGTCCGTTAAATTTCAGGGAAGCCACGACCCTGAGAAAAAAATTGTTGTGAGCCTCTTCTGGACGGTTCGAAAGACGATAAAGGAGGAGGGCTGCGCCCCTGTAAGAATCAAAAGGATCAGAACATCAAAGAACACCTATGAACCCGAGGGCAGGAAGCTCCTCAAGCTCTCGGATGAGATCATGGATGATATACTCGGTGATATCGAGAGGGGTAAAACTGTTGAATTTGAGATGACGATGGGTGAGGAGTCACTGAGGGTCTGGATTGACGCTGAGGGCTTTGCTGTTGAGGCATCAAAGACACCTGAACTTGAGGAGGAGATTGTTGAAAAGATAGAACATGAAACCTCAAAGCTGACACCTGACTTCTGCCAGACCTTCCTTCCGAGGATCTTCCCCAACCAGTAGAAGGAAACTCGAACCATTCATTTTTTCTTTCAGTTCACAGCAACTGAAATACGGGCTGTAACTTGCATCCTGCACAAATTATTTATAGAACCTTAAACCCATCGATAATTGCATATTTATTTAAGAGGTGATTTAATGGCACAGGGACAGCAGCCCATATTAATATTACCACAGGGCACAAGCCGTTACGTTGGAAAGGAAGCTCAGAGAATCAACATACTTGCAGGTAAGGTTCTCGCAGAGACAGTGAGGACAACTCTCGGTCCCAAGGGAATGGACAAGATGCTTGTTGACTCACTTGGAGACATTGTGATCACCAATGATGGGGTTACAATCCTCAGGGAGATGGACATATCCCACCCTGCCGCAAAGATGCTTGTTGAGGTGGCAAAGACCCAGGAAGACGAGGTCGGCGACGGTACAACAACAGCCGTCATCATAGCAGGGGAACTCCTCAAGGAAGCCGAGAAACTCATTGAAATGGGTGTTCACCCAACAATAATAGCTGTGGGTTACAGACAGGCAGCCCTCAGGGCCCAGGAGATACTCGAAGACATATCCATCAAGGCAAGTGACAGGGACACCCTCATGAAGGTTGCGGTGACCGCCATGACCGGTAAGGGTTCAGAAAGGGCCAAGGAAAAACTGGCTGAACTCGTTGTGGATGCGGTCATGCAGGTGGAAGAGGATGGTGAAATCGACAGGGACAACATCAACATACAGAGGATACAGGGAGCATCAGTTAACGAGTCAAGAATAGTGAACGGTATAGTGATAGACAAGGCAAGGGCAGACACCTCAATGCCAAAGAGGGTCGAAAATGCCAGAATAGCACTTCTCAAGTACCCGATAGAGGTCAAGGACCTTGAAACCGACGCCAAGATAAGGCTGACAGACCCATCACAGATGCAGGCCTTCATCGAGCAGGAAGAGCAGATGATCAGGGACATGGTGGATAAGATAAAGAGCTCCGGTGCAAACGTTGTCTTCTGCCAGAAGGGCATCGATGACCTTGCACTCCACTACCTCTCACGTGAGGGTATACTTGCACTCAAGAGGGTCAAGAAATCCGACATTAAACGCATCGAGAAGGCCACAGGCGCAAGGCTTGTCACAAACATCGAGGACCTCACAGAGGACGACCTGGGAGAGGCCGGAGTTGTCTACGAGAAGAAGATCTTTGATGATGTGCTGACATTCGTCGAGAACTGTAAGGACCCAAAGGCCATCTCCATAATCCTCAGGGGAAGCACAAAACATGTTGCAGAGGAAATGGAACGTGCACTTGAGGACGCTATAGGCGTTGTGGCCTCAACCATTGAGGACGGCGAGGTTGTCGCAGGAGGAGGAGCACCTGAAGTTGAGATAGCAAGGAAACTCAGGGAATACGCTGACACCATAAGTGGCAGGGAACAGCTTGCAGTCTCAGCCTTTGCAGACGCCCTTGAGATCGTTCCAAAGACCCTTGCAGAGAACGCTGGACTCGACAGCATAGACGTCCTGGTGGACCTCAGGGCCGCCCACGAGGAGTCACCCTACATGGGACTTGACGTTTTTGAGGGAAGCGTTGTTGACATGAAGGAGGAGGGTGTTCTTGAACCCCAGAGGGTCAAGAAGCAGGCCATCCAGTCCGCTGCAGAGGCAGCTGAGATGATCCTCCGCATAGACGACATGATAGCAGCTAAGGGCTTTGATGTTTCATCAAAGGACGAAGAGGATATGGAAGGAATGGGCGGAATGGGCGGAATGCCCCCAATGATGTAACACCCAATAATTTTTTTCAATGTATTTAATAAAAATTGTTAAATTACTATTATTTATCATGATTAATAATAGTAAAATATATAAGTCCAGAAAAACTTACTACTATCACCCAAGAAAAAAATGGCGGTATGAAATATGTCAAAGGATACCTCAGTTCTCCTGGAGGAAACAAGGGTCTTCAAACCACACTACACCATTGTGGAGGAGGCCCATATAAAAAACTGGGAGGCCGAGCTGGAAAAGGGAAAGGACCATGAGAAATACTGGGCCGAAAAGGCGAAAAGTTTCGAATGGTTCAGGAAATGGGACAAGGTACTTGACGAGAGCAACAAGCCATTCTACAAGTGGTTCGTGAACGGCAAGATCAACATGACCCACAACGCCGTGGACAGATGGCTGGACACAGACAAGAGAAACCAGTCGCCATTCTCTACGTGAACGAGAGGGGAGAGGAAAAGAAGCTGACCTACTATGAACTGCACAGAGAGGTCAACAGAACAGCCAATGCCCTGAAAAGCCTTGGAATCAAAAAGGGCGACGCCGTTGCAATGTACCTACCCATGTGCCCGGAACTCGTTATCTCAATGCTGGCCTGTGCAAAGATAGGGGCCATGCACAGCGTCATCTATTCTGGTCTGAGCGTCGGAGCACTTGTGGAACGCCTAAACGATGCAAAGGCCAAGATCATAATAACAGCAGACGGAACCTACAGAAGGGGTGGGGTGATAGAACTCAAACCAATCGTTGACGAGGCCATACTCCAGTGCCCCACAATAGAGACAACCGTTGTTGTGAAACACACAGACATCGACATAAAGATGTCAGATATAAGCGGACGCGAAATGCTGTTCGACAAGCTCATAGAGGGCGAGGAGGACCGGTGCAAGGCAGAGGTGATGGATGCAGAGGACCCCCTCTTTATACTCTACACCTCAGGAAGTACCGGGAAACCAAAGGGTGTGCTGCACACGACAGGTGGATACATGGTGGGGGTCGCATCAACCCTTGAGATGACCTTTGACATCCATAACGGAGACCTCTGGTGGTGCACAGCAGACATAGGGTGGATAACCGGGCACAGTTACGTTGTATACGGACCCCTCCTTCTTGGAACAACGACACTGCTCTATGAGGGGGCCCCTGACTACCCGGACCCCGGGGTCTGGTGGAGCATAGTCGAAAAATACGGTGTCACAAAGTTCTACACAGCCCCCACAGCAATAAGGCACCTCATGAGGTTCGGTGAAAAACACCCGAAACGCTACAACCTGGAGTCCCTCAAGATCCTTGGAACCGTTGGTGAGCCAATAAACCCCGAGGCATGGATGTGGTACTACAGACACATTGGAAGGGAAAAGTGCCCGATAATCGATACCTGGTGGCAGACAGAAACAGGAATGCACCTCATAGCGCCACTTCCTGTAACCCCCCTTAAACCGGGATCCGTCACCAAACCCCTCCCTGGCATCGAGGCGGATGTGGTTGACGAGAAGGGCAACCCTGTGCCACTGGGTAAGGGTGGATTCCTTGTAATAAAGAAACCATGGCCTGCAATGTTCAGGACACTCTTCAATGACGAGGAGAGGTACCTCAACGTATACTGGAAACAGATCCCCGGTGGAGTCTACACCGCAGGTGACATGGCGAGGAAGGACGAGGATGGCTACTTCTGGATACAGGGAAGATCAGATGACGTCCTCAACATAGCCGGACACAGGATAGGTACAGCAGAGGTTGAATCAGTCTTCGTGGCCCATCCTGCAGTTGCCGAGGCAGCGGTTATCGGTAGGGCTGACCCCATCAAGGGGGAGGTCATAAAGGCATTCCTCATACTCAAGAAGGGCCATAATTTAAACACAGCACTCATAGAGGAACTCAAAAGGCACCTGCGCCACGAACTTGGACCCGTGGCTGTTATCGGGGAAATGGTGCAGGTTGATAAGCTCCCGAAAACAAGGTCAGGAAAAATAATGAGGAGAATACTGAGGGCCAGGGAGGAAGGAAAGGACCTCGGTGATACCTCAACCCTTGAAGAATAAAATGACAGAGGTGGAGGACTTCGAGATCGTGGAAGATGAGGTGATACCTCAACCCTTGAAGAATAGAAGGAGGCAAAAAATGACTGAAAAAGAAGTGGTTATATCAGATAAAACTGCCAACCCGGCTCCCCTTGGACTTCTGGGCTTTGGTATAACCACTGTGCTTCTGAACCTGCACAACGCAGGGCTTTTCCCCATAAACAGCATGATACTTGCGATGGGGTTCGCCTACGGGGGTATAGCCCAGATACTGGCAAGTGTGATGGAATACAGGAAGGGCAACACCTTTGGTACTGTTGCATTCGGCTCATATGGACTCTTCTGGTGGTCACTGGTACTTCTGCTTGTGATCCCCAAACTGAAGTTCATTGAAACAGCCGGCAGTGCAGCGGCAGCAGCCGACCCTGTTGCAATGGCATCATACCTCTTCATGTGGGGCCTGTTTACACTGGTGATGTTCATTGCAACCCTCAAACTCAAGAGGGGCATACAGGTGATATTCATAAGCCTCGCAGTGCTCTTCTTCCTGCTCACAGCCGGTGAAATCACAGGTTCCACCATCATAACAACCATTGCAGGTTATGAGGGTATATTCACAGGGGCCGCTGCAATGTACGTTGGCCTTGCAGAGGTCATAAACGAAACCCATGGAAGGGATGTCCTGCCCATATGATCAGGGAAGGAACAACCCACCTTTTTCTTTTCTTTATATGTCAGAATGTGACACCAGAACCTCCAGAAAAGAAATAAAGCCCCCATAAATTCATTCCAAATACACCAAAATCAGAAACTCTAATTTTTACATCAACATTTGATGATAAACTGCGAAAAACTTCTTACCGCCAACATTCAGAAAACCTTATATTGAATTAGGTTTAACTAAATTAACAGCAACCATTTAGGTGAACCTAATGAAGCATCTCAGCGAAAATATAGAGGAGTACCTCGAAACCATCTACCGGCTATCAGAATCCAGTAAAAATGCCAGCACAACGAAAATATCAAAGGAAATGGGAATAGCCCCTGCCAGTGTAACCCAGATGCTTAAAAAACTTGATTCTGAGGGATATGTTAAATACTCCCCCTACCGTGGGGCGGTACTCACAGAAAAGGGGTACAGGATAGCCCGGAGAATAACAAGGAAGCACCGCCTGCTGGAGCGGTTCCTCCACGATGTACTTGGAATCAGGAGGGACAGGATACACAGACAGGCCTGTGAGATGGAACATTCGCTCTCAGATGATGCAGAGAGGGCCCTATGCCAGCTCCTCAACATGCCAGGTGAGTGCCCCGACGCAAACCCGATCCCTGCCTGCGATTTCAAATTCCAGACATGTGGGGAATGCATTGAACTGAAGGATACCGATGTTGAGGAAATAGGGTGCCGGGAGGGTAACCTTAAATCACTCACAGAGATGGATGAAAAACAGGCCGGGAGGGTTTCATTCATACGGGGGGACTACAGGGTTTTAAGGAGGCTCATGGACATGGGAATAACCCTTGGAGCCCCCATAAGAATGATCAAAAGGGCCCCCCTCAGTGGGCCCATCGAGGTGGAGGTCCGCGGGTCAAGGGTGGCTCTTGGAAGGGATATAGCAGACAATGTATTCATAGATACAGAAAGCTGAATTTCTGTTAGGAACCGAATTTCAACCGGGACGTGTTTACTGATGGAGAAATCTGAGATAACCGTTGCACTTGCAGGAAATGCCAATGTGGGTAAAAGTGTGATCTTCAACCAGCTGACAGGGTCAAACCAGATAGTCGGGAACTGGCCTGGTAAAACCGTTGAAAGGGCAGAGGGCTACCTTAAATTTCAGGGCCGGGACATCCACATAATTGACCTCCCAGGCATATACTCATTTTCAACCTACTCCATGGAGGAGATAGTCTCCAGGGAGTTCATAGTCAACGAAAAGCCAGATGTCGTCATAAACGTGCTTGATGCATCTGTCCTTGAGAGAAACCTCTTCTTCACGCTCCAGCTCATGGAGATGGAGGTCCCCATGGTTATCTGCATCAACCAGGTGGACATGGCCAGGCAGAAGGGGATAGTGATAGACGAGAAGAAACTTGAGGGTGCCCTGGGTGTGCCTGTTGTATCAACGGTGGCTGTTAAGGGCCAGGGACTCCAGAAACTCCTCAGGAAAACCCTTGAAGTGGCTGATAAAAGGATAAAACCAGAGGTCATAGAATACGGGGAGGAGGTTGAAAGCCGCATAAGAAAACTTATGGAAGCACTCCCTGAAATTCCAGAGGGCTATTCAAAGAGATGGGTTGCCATAAAGCTCCTTGAAAACGACCCTGAGATAACCGCCATGATGCCTCCCAGCGTGAAAAACCTTGCAGCTGAACTTGCAGCCCAGGTTGAAAGGATACACAATGAGCCATCATTCTCTGTTATGGCCTCTGAGAGATACGCACTCTCAAATATGATAGCAGCAGGGGCACAGAAACAATCAGAGATAAAAACATCCCTCTCAGAACGCCTTGACAGCTTCCTCACACACCCCATCTACGGTTACATCTCATCGGTCCTTGTTGTTGGAGGTCTCCTCCTCTGGACCTTCGTTGTGGGTGAATTCCTATCAGATACTCTCACCAATATTTTCGGATTTTTCCAGCCAGTTGACCCCCAGTTCTCAGGTTCGATTGAATCCATAATATGGAACGGCGCCTTCGGGGGTATAGTGGCGGGGTTGACCCTCGTGATACCATTCGTCATACCCTTCTACCTCATGCTATCCTACATCGAAAATTCGGGACTTCTCACCAGGGTCGCGTTCATGATGGACGCGTTCATGAGAAAGATAGGACTCCATGGCAAAGCCCTCATACCCCTCATACTCGGATACGGTTGCAGTGTACCGGCAATAGACAGTACGAGGATACTTGAAACCCCCAGGGAGAGGCTCCTTGCAGCCTTTGCAATATCTTTTGCACCCTGCGCCGCAAGAACAATCCTGATACTGGGGCTTGTGGCCCTCTTTGTCAGTGTATGGTGGGCCATAGGGTTATACGCCCTGGACCTCCTCATAATATTCATAATGGGTAAACTTGCATTGAAGGCACTTCCCGGGGAGACTACCGGCCTTATAATGGAGA
Organism: Methanothermobacter marburgensis str. Marburg; assembly: GCF_000145295.1. Lineage (NCBI taxonomy): Archaea > Methanobacteriati > Methanobacteriota > Methanobacteria > Methanobacteriales > Methanobacteriaceae > Methanothermobacter > Methanothermobacter marburgensis. The sequence continues at coordinate 601,632 of NC_014408.1, read as the reverse complement.
TGCACTCCCTCAAAATGCCGTCCTTCAGGGTCATAGCAAGGCAGACCTGGACAAGGACAAAGTCCCTCATATACCTTGTATTCCCCATATACATAATCGGAAGCGCCCTCATACAGCTCCTCTACACCCTCGGGTTTTTAAATCCGGTAAGCAATATCATGGCTCCGCTCACAGCTGGCTGGTTACATCTGCCGGTATTTGCCGGGATACTCCTGATCCTTGGTGCTGTGAGGAAGGAGTTCATCCTCCTGGGACTCGTCTCACTGGTTGGAACAGATATTGGGGCTGTACTTACAGCACCCCAGATCCTTGTGCTCACCCTTGTGGGAATGCTTTACTTCCCCTGCCTTTCAACGATAGCAGTACTTGCACGGGAATTCGGGTGGAAATCCACATCCATAATAACCCTTGCAAACCTTGGAACCGCCCTCTTCCTGGGGGGAATCTTTGCAAGGATACTGCCATTCATCATGTGATGATCAGTACTTAAGGCGCTGAGTACAGAAATAATCCCGTGGTACCATGGCAGAAATCAAGATAATATCCTGGAACGTTAACGGTCTGAGGGCCGTATACCGTAAGGGCTTCCTTGACTGGTTCATGGACGAGAAACCTGATATCCTATGTCTTCAGGAGACCAAGGCGAGTCCAGAACAGCTCCCCAGAAGGCTAAGGCATGTTGAGGGTTACAGGAGTTTCTTCACCCCGGCAGAAAGGAAGGGATACAGTGGAGTGGCCATGTACACAAGGATACCCCCGAAATCCATCAGGGAGGGCTTTGGTGTTGAGAGATTCGACATTGAGGGCCGCATACAGGTTGCAGATTTTGATGACTTCCTGCTCTACAACATATACTTCCCCAACGGGAAGATGTCAGATGAGAGGTTAAAGTACAAACTTGAATTCTATGACGCATTCCTTGAGGACGTCAACAGGGAGCGGGACGCTGGCAGGAACACGGTAATATGCGGTGACTTCAACACCGCCCACAGGGAGATAGACCTGGCCAGGCCAAAGGAAAACAGCAACGTATCAGGGTTTCTACCGGTTGAAAGGGCCTGGATAGACAAATTCATTGAAAACGGGTATGTTGACACATTCAGGATGTTCAACAACGAGTCAGGCCAGTACACATGGTGGAGTTACAGGACCAGGGCCCGTGAGAGAAACGTGGGATGGAGGCTCGACTACTTCTTTGTGAATGAGGAGTTCGCAAAGAACGTTAAAAGGTCATGGATACTCTCAGAGGTGATGGGCTCAGACCACTGCCCAGTAGGACTTGAGATAGAGGTTTAATGATCTTCAGGTGCTACCCTCCCCGTTTCCAGGCTGAAACAGCGGATATAACCTTATCGAGGTACCTCAGGGAGTCGCTGTGACTGCTCAGAGCATGGGCGAATTTACTGATAATGTTATCATCCTTTATTTCAATATACAGGAGAATATCCTCAAGGATTTCATCCTCAGAATAACTCTCAGGTGGCTCCATCCCCCATATATTCACAAGGGCCCATTCCCTGCTGTGGTCCCTCAGGTTTTCAAGGTCAAGTTCCTCCCTTCTGAAGACCCTCTCCTGGACATACCTGAGGATGTCCCTGTTCTTCAGTGCCCATATCCTGAAATCAGAATACTTATCCCTCAAGTCAGGTAACAGGTCCTTCTTATGATTTCTGATCCTTATGAACTCCTCCTCTTCAGGGCTGGAATAAAGACCACCCCCTGATTTAAGATTCAGGTTATTGGAGTTCTGGATCATCTCCCTTCCAGCCTCAAGGTGGAGTATCTCATCGTCACTGAGCCCCCTCCTCTCCATCCGTTCCTTCTGGGATTCAACCTCCCTCTTCCATTCCTCGTACTTCAGGGACTCAAGTTCCCGGATCTTAATCCTGAAGAGCTCCCCTATAACCTCAAGGGCCATGAAGACCTGCCATGGGCTTCCCCTTCTGAGGAGGTTGAGGTACTGGGATATCTCAACTGCACCGGATGGGAGTGGCCTGATGCGTGCTGCAAGTCTCCCAGTCTCCCTGGGAAATAGGGTAGGTAAGATCTCAAGTACTGTCCAGACACCAAGGGATACAAGTGCAGCGACCAGCACATCAACGAGGAGTGCCTCCATAAATATCATCCACTGTATTCAAGTATGGCCTTCTTGATTTCACGTTTGGTTTCAGCCACCACCTCAACCCTTCCCACAGAAACACCCTCACCCTGGAGATGGGCCAGAAGCTGTGAAGGGCTTATTGAGTCCTCAAAGTCTGCTAGAACACCCCCATCCTCCAGTGCAACCGTGAGGGCGCCGTAGAGTTTAAGAACCCTCTCGGCACTCTCGGGTTCAGGGGTCACAACACGGAATGTCCTTACACTGTGATGCACCTGACTGATATCGATATCCATCCTCTGGAGTGCTATGAGGACATGCTTATCAAGGGCCCTTTCAATGACCTCAAGGTCGATCCTATCCTTTTCCATGTTTATCCTCACTGCCTGGGCAATCTGTGCAAGGTCACGGGCATGCGCATAGCTTGGCTGCAGGCCCTCGCCGCCATCGGCGACTGGAGTGTACACCATCTTAATCCTTTCCACGACCTCTTCATCGTAATCCTCACCTGTGGCATCAAGGTTGCGCCTGAATACCTCCGCAACATTCTCAACAGGGGGGTTTCTGAGGAATATGTGGAGGGGCGCCCTCCGGAGGTGTGCCTCGTCCATTATGCTCACATCAAGGTTGGTTGAGAATGCAGGGATGAAATGTGTGTGGAATATAACCGGGACCCCCCTTATGTATATGACGTCCTTCTTATTCTCAAGGGGTACTATGAGGCGGTTGAGGATCACCTCATGGTCATCCCTCTGCCTTCCAAGGTCGTCAATGAGCAGCACTCCACCATTGGCCTTTATCAGGGGGGAGGTCTCATATACACCCTTATTCATATTGTAGGTGGTCTCAAGTTCATTGAGGCTCAATTCAGAACCTGTGAAAACGAATGGGGCGTGTATCTTTATCCAGCGGGGATCATCAGGTTCCTCAGGACATGGCTTGTGGAAGTCAGGGTCGTATATCTGTATAATCCTCCCGCTGAACTCTATAAAGCGGGGAATCACCACGGGGGGTAGAAGGTCCGATGCCTTGCTTATGATGAAGGTTTTACCTGTTCCAGGAGCACCATAAACAAAAAGTCCCTTACCGATGGTGCATGACTCAACAAGGCATTCCTTTGCATATGATAGTCCGACAACGTCCCTGAAGGCCCTTTCAATAACCTCTGGGGGTATCTTTATTGGGAAACGGTTCCGGAGCTGTTTATCCATCAGTTCAAAGTATCTCTCATAGGGTACAGGGGCCATTCCAATATAAGGGTTTTCCTCCATTACAAGGCGGGCCTTCTCAACCCCCCTCTTTGTCAGTATATACTCAACACTGGAGAAGAGGAAGCTTCCCCCCACCTGGACGCAGAAACCGTCCTTCTCCATCTGGCCAAGGACATCCTCAAGTATATCCAGGTGTATACCCGTAATATCAGTTATTCGCTGGGTTTTAACCGTCCCGTATGTTAAAAGGATCTTCAGGACAAGGTCCCTCACAAAGAAGTAGGATAAACCCAGTTCCTCAAGTGTCTTTGGCTGTTTCAGCTCCTCAAAGAGTTCAACCATGTTTTCATCGTGGTAGTAGTAATCACAGTTCATCACTCATCCCCCTATCCATGAAATCATGTCCATCCCCCCCAGAAAAACGTGGAGATCCTAACTAGAGAATCTCCTTAAGTTCGCTAATGTCATCGATGACCGTAACATCAAGGCCCCTCTTTTCAATGAGATCCCTCTCTTCATCTGTAAGCTCTGAGTTGACGAGTATGGCTGACATTCCCGCATTGGTTGCCCCCAGTATGTCCTCATTGAACTTGTTGCCAACCATGATGGACCTTTCAGGTTTGCAGCCCATCCTTCTGAGGGCCTCCTCAAAGATCCTTATGTTTGGTTTCTCAAAGCCAACCTCATCTGATGTGACGACCTCATCGAAGAAGTGGTGTATCCCGAGCCTTATCAGTTTCTCCCACTGCTTTATTGTTATACCGTTGGATATGACCCCCAGCCTGTATCCCCTGCTCTTGAGGTGTATGAGCGTTGATGTTGTATTGGGAAATGGCCGGAGAAGTGCGAACTTAACGTTGTGGTATGTTATCATTCCAAGGGCAATGAGAAGGGGTTTTTCCTCACCGAAAACCGTCTTTGTGAGTACATTGAAATGTTTATCATAGTTGGAGCCCTTCTCAGCGATTATCTCCCTCAGAAGTTTGTATGCCTCATCCTGTGTCAGGGGTAAACCCGCATCTATCATCACATTCAGGGCAGCCTTTCTTGCAAGTTTGGCAAATCCTGATGTGTCATAGAGGGTGTCATCAATATCAAAGAAAACCGCCTTCAGCATCTTCCCACCTTACTCTCTGTAATGAAACTCTATAGTTAATCAATTATAACAGTGTTGGTTTCTCTGCAGATAATATTATGATGTAAAATAATATGTAAAACTATTCTGCCTATAACCCCTGAGCGGAGGTCCAGAACATACAATAGAAATCTCAGATGAAAAAATAAAGTTCCTGTTTTCTAGAAAAAGGCATCGAGGCTGCTCTGCCTTTCGCCACATGAGAGTGAATTTATATCCTCTGTGGAGTAGCCGAGAGATGACATTATTCTTGATACCGCGGCCATAACCTGGTTTTCAATGTAATAGTCCGGGTCGTACTCCAGGCCCTCAACATCCTCAAGTGGGAAGGCCCTCTGACTTATGGGGCCCCTTCCCTTAACTATGATATACCTGATTATGGATCCCCGCTCAATGCGCCTTCCCTTCTCAAGGGATCGTTTTGCGGCGATGACATGTGGGCCTATCTGTTTGTACTCAGAGAGGTCCCTTGTTATCTGGGTGTGGATTGCAAGGTCATCCAGTTCCACTTCGCCGCCCCTTATGCGCCTTACAACATCCCTTATTATCTTTCTAGCCTTCTCAGGGGATCCGTCTCTTAGAATGGCCATTAAAACTTTTTGCTGGGTCTTTTTAGCTATCGGTGCCCAGTCACGCCTCACAAGTTCAAGGCCCTTTGCAACAATCGTGTCATCCTCTATTAGGGCGTATCTCTTTTTTGTTACGAAGAAGCCCCTCCTGTAAAAGCCCTCAAATTCCAGCTCCATGCCCTCAGGCAGGTTGCTGTTTATGTGTTTGAGGAACCTTTCCACCTGGGATAGTATCTCGGCCTCAAGGTTATCTGACATATGACACCCCATGGGTCCGGTTGAGGGGCTTTTAGCGGAAAATCTATTCCTTTATAAGTACGCCGTTTATTACGCCGTCCTGTCCAGGCCTGGATGTGACCCTCACGTTTCCAAGGCTGGTTTCAACAACAGCACCCTTTGTTATGATGTTCCTCCTCACAAAGTGGGGGTTTGCTGTGTTCTCAACAACATTCCTTATCTCTGCAACTTCAACCTTACCTGTTTCAGGGTCAACAACGTTTATCTTGGTATCTGCAGCGAGCCTGACCTTTGTGTTGCCCCCACGTGTCCTTATCATCCTGACACGCCTGTCACCGATCTTTGTCTCGGCGGGTTCCCTTCCAAGTTCGTATTTCCTCTTTCCGCGGTTCATCTTGGCTCTTCCACCGCTTGGTTTCTTCATTGATTTACCTTGCCAGATTGCCATTATTTCACCTCAATCTAAGTCTCTATCAGAATCAGTAATGCTGAGTTTAAGAAACTCAGTGACTCGGTATAGATAAATTTATCTATAGTATAGGATCCCCCATTTAAAAAGATTGTGCTTCCAGGGTATGCTATGGATCACTGAATCCATCTATCCTAACTCCTTTAAATAAAATATTGTCCTGATGGAAACCTCTTCCCTGAATCAATATGGGATTACACCAATGAAAGGTTTTATACCATCAGCAAGATACCCTATAATCAAGAGATTGTACAGGTGAATCTATGAAGATCGGCATGTCCCATGGTGCAGGCGGAGAAGTGATGCAGGACCTCATATCAAACATAATACTATCCAATATCCATAACACGAGGGTTAACGGCGGAGTTGGCCTCGAGGACCTTGACGACGGTGCAAGCATACCCCTCGGCGACTATGAAATAGTTATGAGTACCGATGGCCACACAGTCGACCCCCTCTTCTTCCCCGGCGGTGACATAGGTAAGATATCGGTTGCAGGTACAGTCAACGACATATCGGTTATGGGTGCAAGGCCCCTTGCAATTGCAAGTGCAATGATCCTCAGCGAGGGGTTCCCTGGCGAGGATCTTGAGAGGATCGTGCAGTCAATGGACGCTGTCTCCAGGGAGACCGGGGTGTCAATCGTAACCGGGGACACCAAGGTCATGGAGAGGGGTAAACTGGACAGGATGGTCATAACAACCACGGGTATAGGTGTTGTGAAGCGTGGTGAGATAATAAGGGACTCAGGACTGAGGCCCGGTGATAAGATCATACTCACAGGCAGCGTGGGGGACCATGGTATGGCACTCATGGCCTTCCGTGAGGGTTTTGGATTCGACACCGACCTTGAATCGGATGTTGCCCCGGTATGGGGTATGGTTGAGGCTGCCCTTGAGGTTGGTGGTGTTACCGCAATGAAGGACCCCACAAGGGGTGGTATAGCAAATGCCCTCAACGAACTCGCAGATAAATCAGGGGTCGGGATGGTTGTTGATGAGGACATGATCCCTGTAAGGGAGGAGGTGAGGGCTGTCTCTGAGATGCTTGGCATCGACCCCTATGAGGTTGCCAATGAGGGCAAGGTCATCATGGGTGTCGACCCTGAATACGCTGAGGATGTCCTCAGAGCCGTCCGGAAGGCACCATACGGTGAAAACGCGAGGATAATAGGTGAAGCGAATCAGGACAGTCATGTGATCCTTGAAACAAGCCTTGGAGGCAGGAGGATACTTGAGGCCCCTGTTGCTGATCCTGTTCCAAGGGTGTGCTGATCTGATACAGGAGGAGTGTTATGGAACTTAAGAAGAAAAGGCTCTGTGCATTTGCATTGGACTTCCTTGTGGTTACAGGGGTGATGTACCTCTTAACAGTCCTTGTTTATCCATTAGCACTTCTCCTGAACCTTTTCTCAATCTACAGATACTGGCTCCCCCTCCTTGGCATCATAACCATTCTGTATTTCAGCTACCTTGAGTACCATGGAGGAACAGTGGGTAAGAGGATGATGGGCCTTCATGTAATATCAGAGGAGGGTGAACTTGGCTGGGGCCAGGTTGTCATAAGGAACCTTTCAAGGATACTCTGGTTCCCCCTCATCCTGGACGTCATCCTGGGACGCCTCAGGAATCGCCTGAGGATCCTCGACGCAATTGCAGGTACACGGGTTGTTAGTGCAGCGAAGAATGGGGCCGATGATGCTGAACAGGATTTATGATCCATTTGAATCTGTCTGCAGAGAAAAATGATGACGGATAAGAACCTAATCAGGGAGAGGATCTGGAAACTCCTGAAGGATAGGGGTGTAAGCAGCCGCCCCCATGGCCGCATACCAGACTTTCAGGGGTCAGTTGCAGCCGCAGAGAGGCTCTCAAGGACCATAGAATGGGAAAGAGCAGATGTTGTATTCTCATCCCCCGATTCTGCCCAGCGCCCAGTGAGAAGACTGGCCCTTGATGATGGAAAGGACCTTGTAATGCCCACACCAAAGATAAAGGATGGTTACCTTTTAATCTCAGGGGATGTTCCGGATGCTGATGCTGCATCAACCATAAGGGGCGCCTACAGGTATGGCTCATTCATCAGCAGATTCCCTGAGGTTGACCTTGTTGTTGAGGGATCCGTGGCCGTTGACCTGGAGGGAAACCGCCTCGGTAAGGGGGGAGGATACGGTGACAGGGAGATATCTGAACTCAGGGATCAGGGGGCCATAGGAGAGGATACCCCCATAGCTACAACGGTACATGAGCTGCAGATCATTGAAAGTGTCCCTGTTGAGGACCACGATGAAAGGATAAACATGATAGTGACACCCATGCGTGTGATAAGACTATTTCTCAATGAAAAAATCCCGCGAGTCATCTGAAACCAGATTACAGATCCTTATAATGAACTAAATCCTGAAAATTAATTCACACCAAAACCATTAGTTTAAATAGTGTGGAGTTCAACATGGATATGTGCTGATTTTTAATTATCATGTGCCTGGCAGAAATTTTGGGGCTATCATGTTTCAGATCTGCCGGCTGGCAGCTGATAATTGAATAATCGATTTTTAAGAATTGAGGAAAAGATAAAAATGAAAGAATTGAAATTCAGTGAATTTGATATCTCAGGGGAAATTAACAGGGCCCTTGATGATATGGGATTTGAGGGTACAACCCCAATCCAGGCACTTACATTACCTGTTACACTTGATGGTATGGACGTTGTTGGCGAGGCCCAGACCGGGACCGGGAAAACCGCTGCCTTTACCATACCACTGCTTGAGAACCTTGAACCAGAGAGGGTCCCCCAGGCACTTGTGATCTGCCCGACCCGTGAACTCTGTCTGCAGGTCACCGATGAGATAAGGAGGATAGGCAAGTACCTTAATGTGAGGGTGCTTGCGGTCTATGGTGGCCAGGGTATTGGAGGTCAGATAGCCGAACTCAGGAGGGGCGTCCATGTTATCGTCGCAACACCAGGAAGGCTCATAGACCATATCGAGAGGGGTACTGTGGACCTTGGAGGCATATCCACGGTTGTGCTTGATGAGGCCGATGAAATGCTCAACATGGGCTTCATAGATGACATAGAGAGGATACTATCCCACGTCCCTGAAAGGAGACAGACCATGCTGTTCTCTGCAACCATCTCAAAGCCGGTGCTAAGGATCGCAGAGAGGTATATGAGGAGCCCCCAGATTCTCCGTGTAGAGAAAAAGCACAGCCCCAGGATAGATGAATTCTATTTCAAAACCAGGGAGGAGGACAAGGTTGAGCTCCTTGACTGGATACTGACATCCAATGACATCAGAATGGGCCTCATATTCTGCAACACCAAAAGGAGGGTTCAGAGGCTCAGAAAGCAGCTTAGCCGTATGGGTTACTCTGTGGATGAAATTCACGGGGATCTATCACAGTCAAAGCGTGAGCGTGTCATGGAACGCTTCAGGAAGGGAAGGTTCAACCTCCTCATTGCAACTGATGTTGCTGCACGGGGTATACATGTGCCTGATGTGGAGGTCGTTGTCAACTATGATCTCCCATTCGAGAACGAGTACTATGTTCACAGGATAGGGCGTACCGGGCGTGCCGGTTCAAGTGGAAAATCCTTTACACTGGTTGTTGGAAGGGAGGTCCACAGGTTAAGGCGAATCCAGTCCTTTACAGGTAAAAGGATAAAGAAGAGCAACATGCCATCCCCGCAGGAGATAAGGAGGGGTTACGAAGAGGACCTTGTGGAGGTGCTCCGTAGAAACCTTAAATCCAAGAGTTACGGTGACTCCGAGCTCCTGGGAAACCTTGTGAGTGAGGGTTACAGTTTCAGGGATATCTCACATGCCCTTCTGGATGTTCTGGAGTCCTCAAAATAGAAGAGGCTTATTTTTATTTTATGGATAGAGGCTGATCTATCAGCCCACTTAGATCCTCTTAATTTTCTAAATCACATAGAGCATTTACCTTTGATTTCATAGATCTCCTCATCAAGGAGTTCCGCGACCACATCTCCATTCTGGTATTACTTTTAGATTCCTATCAGTATCTTCAGTAATAAAAGATTTTATATATTGAAGATGTTTTAACTAATCTGTGGTGATACAATGAGAAGGTTCCTTATCATTTTAGCGACAGTTGCGCTGATCGCAGGTCTCTCGCATCATGCATGGGCCCACCCGGGCCATGGTTACTACATTGAGGAGCCATCGGATTCAGGTGACAGTAAATCAGATTCATCCACCACATCAGATTCATCCAGTACTTCGAATAAGCCTTCAGGTCAGAGTAGCAGCAAAACAAGCACATCAGGTGGCCATAAAACTACCCATGAGAGCAAATTGGACTCATCAGATTCATCAGGAAAGTCCGGTGCTGAAAGCAGTGTCCGGCCTGAAGAGAACGTTACAGATGAACGGGAGAATACCACAGAAACAGCAGATGTCAATATGAAACCAGATTACGGATTCCTACCTGCACTTGCAGGACTGTGCCTGGTTTTTGGTTTAACCGCATTCAGGTTCCCACGCAACTGAATACAAAAAGTGCATATATTCAATAACGCTTAACGGAGGTTCAACAGTGCATATACCCGATGGAATCATACCACTTTGGCAGTCTGCAGTCTACTGGGCTGTTGCACTCGTGAACATTGGCATATTCTTCTACATATTCTCAAAGAAACCTGGAAAGGAAAAAAGGATAGCTGGAACAGGACTTTTTGCAGCGGCAGCGGCGGTTGCATCCTCCATATCTGTGCCATCACCCTTCGGTGTCCCGGTGCATTTCTTCCTGATACCCCTTGCAGCCATAATACTCGGTCCCCTCACGGCGGTTATGGTTGCTGTGCTCTGCCTCCTTGTCCAGTTCTTCATACTTGGAATGGGGGGGATAACCAGCATGGGGGCCAATATACTGACAATGGGTATTGGCCTTGGAATCGGAACCTATGGGGTCTACAGGGTTCTAAGTGAACTCGACAGGGGCCTTGCTGTATTCTCAGCCACCTTCCTTCTTGGTATAATGATTGCAACCGCGTTCCACATCATGATACTCCTGGCAGCGGGTGTTGCAGGCCCTGAAATGCTCATGTCAACACTCATACCCTTCTACATATTCGTGGGTGTCGTGGAGGGTGCTGCAAGCATGTTCATATTCTCATTCCTTGAGAGGATGAAACCTGAGCTCATTGCAATGGAAAAGGTCTAGGTGGTTCATGTGAAAAAGTTCGCATTCATATTAATTTTTCTTCTTATCGGCGGTGTCTCAGCCCATGGAATGGAGATAACCCCAGAGTCATTCATTGTAATAGCAGATAACTCCACAGGAAAACTTGCGCGGTCAGTGGCCGATGAGACCGGGGTCAATGTCACCGTGTACCGTTTCCAGAGCCCATCGGATGTGGAGCATGAACTGGAACACGCCCTTGGAAACCCCAACAAGAAGATACTGGCAGTTGCCTACCAGGACACCGTGCGGGCCTTCCTTGAAAGGCATCCTGAACTTGCAACCAGGGTGACGTACTGCAGTGCCGATGAGGCATCAATCAGAGAGAAACTCCTTGAACTCAACTCAGTGAATACAGAAAAGATGAGTGGCGGCTTTATGACTCCATTCCTTTCAGGGGCGCTGATAGGGGTCATAGTTGGCCTTTTAATAGGGGCGCTCTGGATGAAAAGGAAAATGGGGTAGAAATTTCTAAATTTCTCATTTCTTCTTATTTTCTGGTAAACTACTCAATACCCCACTTCCTCTTAAATTCAAGCTTCTCCTCAAAAAAACTACTCAATACCCCACTTCCTCTTAAATTCAAGCTTCTCCTCAAAAAAACTACTCAATACCCCACTTCCTCTTAAATTCAAGCTTCTCCTCAAAAAAACTACTCAATACCCCACTTCCTCTTAAATTCAAGCTTCTCCTCAAAAAAACTACTCAATACCCCACTTCCTCTTAAATTCAAGCTTCTCCTCAAAAAAACTACTCAATACCCCACTTCCTCTTAAATTCAAGCTTCTCCTCAAAAAAACTACTCAATACCCCACTTCCTCTTAAATTCAAGCTTCTCCTCAAAAAAACTACTCAATACCCCACTTCCTCTTAAATTCAAGCTTCTCCTCAAAAAAACTACTCAATACCCCACTTCCTCTTAAATTCAAGCTTCTCCTCAAAAAAACTACTCAATACCCCACTTCCTCTTAAATTCAAGCTTCTCCTCTGCACTCATCCAGTGGCTACCATCACAGAATGGTTTGTTCTCAGATAAACCGCACCGACAGAGTGTGACCCTGTTTCTGGTCTCATACTCCCTCCCATCTGCGGATTCTATTTTTATACCTCCCCTGACCCAGAGGGGCCCCTCACACTTCTTCTGTTTATCATGGATAACCACTATTGATTTTTCATAGTCCCTTTCATAGGGTTTCCCGGTCCTCCTGTCCCAGAGGACGAGCCTCCCTGATGGGCAGATCATTGCCTCCTCAATGGCTATCTGTATGCTCTCAGTATCACCCTTCCTGAGGAGTTCCCTTATACCCCCCGCCCTGAGGCAGAACCTTGAGTGGTCGCACAGTTCAGGGACATCGGTGAGTTCAAGGTCCCCCGCCCTGAACACGGTCGCCCTTTCAATGTAGGGCTTCCTTGATGCTGTTTCGGTACCATCAAAGCCCACCTCAAGGTGTGTTCCATCACAGTAGGGTTTGTTCTTTGATGCGCCACAGCGGCAGAGGAGGTACCTCTCCTTCATTGGAAACTCCCTTCTCTCAACAAATTCCCTTGTGTGTCCATCCTCATCGGTTACAATTACCTCCTCATAGAGTGGTACCGAGCCCTCCACAAGGTATGGTCCGTCCTTAAGAACCCTTATCCTCATCTTTAACACCCATAAGCAGAGCAAGTATCCCCATCATGCATAGCAAGGCAAATATGATGAAGCAGATCCCTGTTCCCTAATCAATATATTTATCCTTAGGTAAAATATGTGACTCCCCATAAAAATCGAAAAGCTGGCGGTGACCGTTCAGAATCTGCCCGATAAGACTCATTGAACTTACGGTTGATGCTGCGACCCAGATCATCCCAACTGTCAAACAATATAAGATCATTTAATAACTGTTTCTGTGGATTGCTGTGGCAAAAAGACCTATGAAACAGATAATACCAAATAAAAGGAAGCATTTTCTTGTGCTTTCCATGAGGAGGCCATAATTTGCAGGGGATAGTGAAACACTCCCCATCAGGAATGCAAAGATCAGTGTCACTGTACCCATGCTAAAGGCCTGGCCGATGAGGAGCATGGAGCTCACGGTGGCAGACGCCACCCCATCATGATCCCTCTTAACTGAACACATAATCTTTGTTGTGTTTGGGGATGAGAAAAGTCCCATACCCGTTCCAAGTAGCATGAGTCCCATTATTACTGCTGTTTCCGGTGTATCAGGGCCCAGTGTTGCAAATCCCATGAGTGCCATGAAGATCAGCACCATACCCGCTGATGTCAGAATATGGGGCTTCACCATATCGGCCATCCTCCCTGCAAGGGGGGCGATCAGGGCCATCATGAGGGGTTGAACTATGAGTATAAGTCCGCTGGCAGAGGGGCTGAGTCCCCTGACGTACTGGAGGTGGTAGCTGAGAAGCAGGGAAACCGCAAATGTGGATGTGAATACCACAAGGGCTTCAAGGGATGAAAAGGAAAATCTTCTGTTTTTAAATAACTCAACATTAAAGAGTGGGTTCCTTGCCTGTGTTTCCGTCTTGATGAAGAGAGAAAACGCCAGGAAACTTAGAACAAGCAGAAGAAGCCCCTTCACACTTGCAAGTGTTGAGAATCCCTGAATGAAGAGAAAAAGTGATGTGCAGTAGGTGAGTGACCCTTCCAGATCGAATTTTTTGCTTCCACCAGCCATCCACTCGTCATCAATTCTGGATAGCGAGATGAGTATAACAAGGATTCCCACTGGAACCGTGAATAGGAATATGGACTCCCATCCCATGATCTCTGCCAGAAAACCTCCCAGGATGGGACCGGCAAAGAGACCCATATCTATTGCCGCTGTATTCACACCTATGGCCCTGCCACGTTCAGATGCAGGGAACACCATTGATATGAGAGAAAGCCTTGTTACCAGTACCATGGAGGCCCCGATTCCCTGAAATGCCCTGAAAAGGATGATTGAAGCTGCATCAGGTGCCATTGCACAGAGAACTGATGCTGTGATGAATATGATGTTACCTGAAATGAAGAGCCTCTTTATCCCGTATATCTCAGATAACCTGCCAAATGGCAATAGAAAGACGTTTGCTGTTAAAAGAAATGCCGTTATAATCCAGGTCTGCTGGGAGGGTCCCATATTAAGGCTCTCGCCCATAAGGGGGAGGGCCACATTGATTGATGAACCCATGAATGGTGCGAGGAATGATGAGAAGGTCACTGCGCATAGCACATAAACCTTCAGATAATCATCTTTCAAAAATTTCCCCCCTCAATAAAAATTAAATAAAAAATAGTTTAAATAATTTTCCAAAAAAATAAAAAAAGTGTAGATTAAATCACTTTTTGTGAAAAGTTTAGGGGTCTGCTCATCAGCCGTCATTCCTGTGGGCTGTTGCAGCAAAAACCCCTATGAAACATAGGACCCCGAACACCAGGAAGCATATCCTTGTGCTCTCTATAAGGAGGTCATAATTTGCAGGGGATATTGGAACCCTCCCTATCAGGAATGCGAAGATGAGTGTCACTATACCTATGCTGAAGGCCTGGCCGATGAGGCGCATGGAGCTCACGGTGGCAGATGCAATGCCATAGTCCCTCCTCTCAACGGAACCCATGATTGCATTGGTGTTGGGGGATGAGAAAAACCCGAAACCGAGGCCAAGGACAAGAAGGGATGTCACTATCATGAATAGGGGCGTGCCCCTATCAAGGATGCTGAGGCTCAGAAGCGCAGCCGCATTTATTGCCATCCCTATACCTGCAAGTATCTGGGGGTTGAACCTGTCAGAGGCCCTCCCTGCCAGGGGGGCCACGAATGCCATGACAATGGGCTGCGTGACGAGTATGAGTCCGCTGGAGCCCGGGTCCAGTCCCTTGATGTACTGAAGGTGGTAGCTCAGAAGCAGGGAAACCGCAAATGTTGCACTGTAGTTTATGAGGGCCGCGAGACTTGAGAAACTGAATCTGAGATTTTTGAAGAGCCTCACATTGAACACAGGGCTCTCTGATGATAGTTCAATTTTAAGGAATATCGCGAATGCCAGGATACTCAGGACTATCATGAGCGCCCCTACAACCTCAGGAAGGGCGGAGAATCCATACATTAAAAGAAACAGGAATATACAGTAGGAGATTGAACCGGGGACATCGAAACTTTCCCCTGAGGCATCAGCCCATTCCCCCTCAACCTTAAGGAGGCACACAGCAAGAACAATGAGTGTTACCGGGACCGTGACAAGGAATATGCTCTGCCAGCCCAGGAAATGCGTGAGAAAACCCCCAAGAACCGGGCCCATCGAAAGTCCAATGTACACTGCGGCCGTGTTTATACCTATGGCCTTACCCCTCTCCATTGGCGGGAATACACGGG
Organism: Methanothermobacter marburgensis str. Marburg; assembly: GCF_000145295.1. Classification (NCBI taxonomy): domain Archaea; kingdom Methanobacteriati; phylum Methanobacteriota; class Methanobacteria; order Methanobacteriales; family Methanobacteriaceae; genus Methanothermobacter; species Methanothermobacter marburgensis. Next base: position 586,354 of record NC_014408.1, on the reverse strand, counting down.
TGAGCATTGCAAGGCCTGTGACGAATATCATGGCTGATCCCACGCCCTGGATGGCCCTGAATATTATGAGGGCAAGGGCAGAGGGTGAGAATGCTGATAGGACTGATGAAACAGTGAATATCATGTTTCCATAGATAAAAATCCTCTTCATACCGTATATCTCAGATATCCTCCCAAAGGGTACGGCAAAGATTGCCGCTGCAAGGAGAAATGCCGTTGGAATCCATGTCTGCAGTATTGCATCTATCCCGAAGTGAAGTGCTATCACAGGGAGTGCAACGTTGATGGATGACCCCATGAAGGGTGTTAAAAAGGATGATAGGGTTGCAGCTATGAGAACATAGACCCTGAGTGACCTGTTGGTGTACTCATTCAAGTTATTCCCTCCAGAAAAAAACCTGTTATTACTCTATGGGTTGCCATGTTTAAATAGGTTTCATAAAATGAAAAATGGAAAAATTTAAAAAATGAAAATCAGGGAAGTTAAATGTTCTGGCGGCTAAAACCGGGCCGGCGCCTCCATTCCAGCCATCTTAACTCCCGTAAGTGCCGAGGCCTCCACGGTGAGCGCCCTGAGGTCATCCTTCTCAAGTTTGCTCACGTCAGTGTTACCAGCCTGCTGTATGAGCATGCACACCTCCTCTGTCATGGCCTCTATGTACCTTGCAACGTTTTTACCTGCCTCAACATAGTCAAGGCGCTTCCTGAGGCGTGGGTCCTGGGTTGCAATACCCTTTCTGCAGGTGCCTGTGTAGCACATCTGGCAGACACGGCAGCCAATCGAGACAAGGGCCGCTGTACCGATGTAGACCGCATCCGCACCAAGTGCGATGGCCTTTGCAACGTCAGCCCCGCTCCTTATACCACCTGCTGCAACAAGGCTCACCTCATCACGGAGGTTGACCTCCTTGAGGGCCTCATCGGCCTCCACTATGGCTGCTATTGTGGGTATACCTGAGTGCTCGGTTACAACGTCAGGTCCTGCACCGGTACCTCCCTGCATACCATCAACCACGACTATATCGGCCCCTGCCTTTGCAGCTATCTTCACATCATCGGCAACACGGCCTGATGTGAACTTGACCATTATCGGGACCTTCCAGTCGGTTATCTCACGAAGCTGGGATATCTTCATGCTGAGATCCTCAGGTCCAACGATGTCCATGTGCCTTGCCGGGCTCAGTGCATCGGTACCCTCTGGTATCATCCTTATCCTTGAGACCTCCGCTGTTACCTTCTCTGCAAGCAGATGTCCGCCCATACCTGACTTGGCACCCTGACCTATCTTGATCTCAATGGCCTCTGAATTGTTGAGGTACTCTGCAGAGACACCGAAGCGTCCTGATGCATACTGTGCAATAAGTTTTGAGGCGTATTTACGCTCCTCAGGGAGCATTCCCCCCTCACCTGTGTTTGTGGCTGTGCCTGCAAGGGTTGCCCCCATTGCAAGGGCTATCTTGGCCTCCTTGCTGAGGGCGCCGAAGGACATGGCCGCTATCATGATTGGTGTGTCAAGTTCCAGGGGGTTCTCGGCGAACCTGTCACCCAGCACCACCCTGGTATTGCAGGGCTCCCTGTACTTATCTATGGGTGGCCTTGAGACCTGGGCCGGTATGATCACAAGGTCGTCAAAGGTGGGTATCCTCCTCACCGCACCGCAGCCCCTGACCTTGTAGGAACCCTCCCTGGATTTCCTCTGTATCTCAAGCAGGTCAGTGAATGACCATACATTCCTCCGGTCCTCGGGTACGGCGTTAACCTCTATTGCATTGTTGGGGCACATCTCCTCACATATACGGCACCCCACACAGTTTTCATGCCTCAGGGGTACTGGTTCCCCGTTTATTATCTCGTAAACATCATGTGGACAGTTGTTATAGCATGAGTAACAGTTTGCACAGAGTGACTCGTCCCGGTTATCACACATGTACCAGCAGCAGCCGGGACGGTCAAAGTTCCTCTTACATACATCTTCCTTTCTCTCAACCTTAAAAGGCATCTTTAACCCCTCTTACTCCTTTAATACCTTCAATATCGGGCATACTGAGTACTTGGTACCTGCAGCCCTCACAACATCCTCTGGATCCTCTGCCAGTACAGGTACGGGTTTCCATGGCATTGCAGGGTCCCTGTCAACCACCAGTGCCCCGTCCACGATTCCCTCCCTGAGGGCATAGGTCAGGAGTGCGGTTACAACACCACCATCCTGGCCCCTGAACATGGGGGCCCTTGCAGATAGTATCTCAGTGTACTCCCCCAGTGGTTCGGCCGCGGACTCGTGACTTATTATGCTGTCGGGTACGTAGGTCCTTGGACATGCCACATAGCATGCGTTGCAGCCCCCGGGACATCCGCCCTTAACCTCAGGTTTTCTGTCGTTTATCCTCACAATACCCTCCGGGCATGACGCCTCGCAGGCCCCGCAGAGCACGCATGCGCCAACATCGATGACATCTGCCCGAAGATCATCGAACTGGCAGTCCTTAATTTCCTCAGGGTAGAGGTCCCCGGGCATCACCCTCCAGTAGAGTACGGGCCTCGCAACTGATTCCCTTCTCTGTATCTCCTCAAGGTTCTCCTCCTTTTTACCTGATGCAAGTTTTTCAAGAAGTTTGAGGCCCTTCCCGGTTATGGGTGCTGTCTCAATGTATCCTGCCTTTGCGGCCCCATCAACCAGCTCTCTGCCCCTTTCCGTCCTTATTATGAGTGTTGACCATCCCTGCGGTGAGCCCACAGATCCCACTGAAACGTCTGACTGTTCTGATGTGAAGTCCATGCACACAGAGCAGTTCTTTCTCATTGCAGACCTGGCCCTTTCAAGTGGTATGGATACTGTGCTTCCATCGTTGAGGTGGAACCAGAGCCTGCCCTTCTCTATCCTGCACTCTGAAACATCCCTGAGGTCAACACCCTCCGCCTCTGCAAGTTCCCTCAGGTAGGTGTAGGAGAAGTTCTCCATGCAAAAGAGCCCGATTCTGAGTTCAACAGGGAATTCCCCGTTATATTCCTTCATCAGTGTGGCTGCTGTTATCTGGCAGGGTGTTCCGACCATTGCATATCTGCTCATTATCCTTCCTCCGATTCTTCGCCATAGAATGGCCTTTTGCTTCTTGGGACAATCTTTCTGAAGGAATGGTATTCCTCATCCTCAAGTTCAAATCCGTATGCTGAGAGGACGCCTCTGAGTTCCTCTTCCTCCTCAGGGGTTATGTCCTCAACCTTTGCGTTCTTTCCAAGGCTTTTTATTTCTCCACCAACGTATATCGTTCCCCTTATGATGGACTCCCCGGCGTCCTCTGCAAGGTCCCCCAGGACTATTATGCGGCCGCCCATCATGAATAGGCCTGTCATGAAACCTGAGTTTCCACCTATGATGATGGTCCCGTTCTTCATTATCTCTCCTGTCCTTGACCCTGCTCCCTTCCTTACAACGACTGTTCCGCCGTAGATTCCCTGTCCGACTCCGTCTCCAGCGGATCCCTCTATTATGACCTCACCTTCTGTCATGTTGTCTGCAGGGAACCATCCTGCGTTACCATTTATCTTAACCCTTGGGCCGTGTATCATTGTCGCGGCGAAGTATCCGGCTGAACCATCTATTATGAGCTCCACGTCCTCTGTGAGTCCCGCGCCGATGTAGTGCATGGCGTTGGGGTTTTTAACCACTATCCTGTCGTGGTCCTTTGCCAGGCTCTTTATGGCCCTGTTAACCTCCCTGGGGGTTTTTGATTCTGCATCAACTACTGCTTCCCTCATCATATCACCCTATATCTCGTATACCCTGACCTCGCCGGGGGATATCTGTTCAACCTCGGTTGTATCCATGACCTCCCTCAGGGAGACCTCCTCTGATGCAACCGCGAATACCTCATCGTTCTCTGCCATCACCCCTGGCCTGAGGCCGAGCTGGTCCTTTGCTATACCCACACCGGTGGGTGTTCCGACTATGTATGAGAAAGGTCCGTCCATGTCCTTCACTGACTGTTCAAGTGCCTCCTCCAGGCTGTAGCCTGATGCCAGTTTATCTGCAACGTAGTGGACTATACATTCTGTGTCGTTGTTTGTCTCGAATATGTGTCCCTTCCTCTCAAGGGGTTCCCTTATCTTCCAGTAGTTGGTTATCTGGCCGTTGTGTACCACAGTTATGTCAGGGATGATGTAGCTCTGGAAGGGGTGTGCATGGTACCTGTCAACTATGCTCTCTGTCGAGAACCTTGTGTGGCCTATGGCATGTGTGCCCTTCTTTGACCAGGTGTCGTAGCGGTCTGCTATTTCAAGTACAGATCCCACATCCTTTATCATTTCAAAGGAGTGGCTTCCATTGAGTACTATGACATCCTCTATCCTGTCTATCTCCATTATGAGTGGTTTAAGCTGTGAGAATGATTCAAGGGTGATCCTGCAGCGGTATATTATGTAGTTCTCAACTGATGGGATGACCTCATCCTTCCTTATGGGGCTCACCGTTTCAACTGTTTCCTTGACCCTCTCAAGAAGCCCCTTCTTTTCTTTAACCTCAATGTTAAGGAGGTACTCGTTCTCCTCAAGACCAAGACCTCCATAGATTGAGAAACCCGCTGAGTCGGGGCCCCTGTGCTGCAGCGCATGGAGCATCCTCGTCATGTCTGCCCCAACGTTATGAAGTTTACCATCCTTGTAGACCACTCCTGCTATTCCACACAATTCAATACCTCCTTTATAAAGTATTCGTGAAGTCCCGTGTTCTCTCCCAGTTCAGGGTGGAAGGCAAGTGCAAGGTTGCAGCCCTCCTTCACTGCGATGATCCCTTCATCGATTCTGGACAGTACCTCGGCCCCCTCACCCACTTCGACGGCAGCTGGCGCCCTTATGAATATTCCATGGAATTTTCTTCCAAGTATCTCTATGTCTTCCTCAAAGGAATCCTTCTGCCTTCCAAAGGCGTTTCTCTTAACCTTCATGTCTATGAGTCCCAGGAGGGGCTGTTCATAGTCTGTTTCCCTTGCAAGAAGAACCATCCCGGCACAGGTCCCCATCACTGCTTTGTTCTCGGTGAGGATAACATCCTTTATCCCTGTCTCCTCCATGAGTTTACCTATGACGGTGCTCTCACCGCCGGAGATTATTATTGCATCTACAGCTGATGCATCCTCCGCTGTTCTCACCTTCACTACCTCTGCATCCACATCCATCCTCTCAACTGCCCTCCGGGTCATCTCGAGGTGCTCGGAAACATCGCCCTGAAGATCAAGAATGCCTATCCTTATCATGGTGTCTCCTTTCAGTTTTTTTGATTAGGTTTTTGGCACGTGACCATATAAATATACCGGAAAATAGTTGCCGGTTATCTCTGAACCCTGACCCAGCAGAATATCGATGTACAATGTTCAGAAACCAGGTCTTGAATTAACTTATAATTGAACAGTTATATAAATATTTCCATGGTGCCTCTAAAAGGGTTCCATAACATCAGGGTCCCTGACCTGAAAGATAACCTGTGCCATTGGACCCTGCTGCCAGTGCAGGTCCAGCCTTATGGGTCCTGACCTGAAAGATAACCAGCACACAATGGGACCCCCTGAAATGGAAATGGGTGGATGAAAGAACCTTCACCCTGAAAGCCCGTGATCAAGCAAAAAAAGCCAGCGATACTAAAGTGGAAGTTCCTCATCCAGAAACTCCATAACCTTCATTGTGGAGTTTCTGACATGGCTTGCAGCCTCCCTGAAGGTTTCCCTCTCATCCCTGTCCATTAAAACAGGTACAACACCCTCTATACCATTTTTACCGAGCTTCACCGGCACACCCAGGCACACGTCCCTGATACCATCAATCTCGCCCTCCATGAGGGTTGAAACCGTGAGTATCCTCCGCTCGTCATTCAGTATCGTTGTCACTATGTTGGAGATTGCGAAGGCCGGACCATACTCGGTGGCCCCCTTCCTGCTTATGATGTTGCTACCTGCATTGATAACCTTCTCTATGGTCTTCTTGAGGTCGAACCTCCGGTAACCAGAGAAGTAGTCCCTCCTTGCATAGTGCTCAATCGGTATACCCCCTATTGATGTCGAGCTGATAAGGGGGACCATGTAGGGGCCGTGCTGCCCGATAACCCGGGTGTGAACCTCACTAACATGGACATTGAAATGCCTTGCCATGTAATTCTTGAGCCTGAGGGAGTCAAGGTGGTTTCCAAGGCCAAATACCCTGCTGGGATGAAAACCCGAATACTTGAGTGCAACGTAGGTCATCACATCAACAGGATTGGTCACAACAAGTATAATTGAATCCGGGGCGAATCTGGCAATCTGTCTTGCATACTCGGCAACGATAACCCCATTCTGGAATGCAAGGTCATCCCTGTCCATATCAGCGGTTCTGGGAACACCTGCTGTTATAACAACTATCCTTGAGCCATGGACATTTTCTATGTCAGCAGAGTTCTCCAGTTTAACCGAAACCCCCTTGGCTGCAAGGGCATCGCTCATATCAAGGACCTCTCCAATGTTCTGCTCAAGGCTCTCCCTCCTTGATATGAGGTGCAGTGTCTTCACAGCCTCTTCCTCTGCAAGGCACAGTGCCGTTGCCCTTCCAACACGCCCTGTTGACCCAATTATACTTACCTTCAAAAATCACTCCTCCTGGTGAGTTTCAAGGTAGCTGAGGGCGACCTTTCTTGCAAATCCTGTCCCGGTCTCTGCCAGTTTCTCCATCGCTTCTCTCACCCGTTCACCACCTATCTGCTCAAGTGACCTTGCAGCACCACTTCTCACAAAGCCACTGTCATCCTCCAGGAGTTCAATGAGTGGTTCAACAGCCCTCTCATCCCTGAAGTTCCCTATGACCCATGCGGCAGCACCCCTTATCTTCCAGTCGTCACTTGAGAGGCTCTCAAGGAGGGGTTCCACTGCCTCTTCACCCATCTTTGCAAGGGCAGTTGATGCGTCCCTTCGAACCCATTTATTCTCATCGGCCAGGGCCTCTATGAGGGGTTCTATGGACCGGGGATCCCCAATCTTACCAAGCGCCGCTGCGGCCCCCCTCCTAACAAACTTGTTATCATCGTCGAGGGCCTCAATGAGCTGTTCAACCGCTGGTTCACCTATCTCACTGAGGAGTTCAATAACCTGAACCCTCATGAGTTCATCGTCTTCCCTTAACTGCTCAATGAGCCTCGCAACGTTTTCTCTCCTCTGCATGTTATCACCTGTTATATTCGTTATGTCCGCATGGATACATAATACTTATCCTGGAAAACTGGGGGCTGAAGCCCATGGATTTTCATGAATTGTATCTTACAGTGATCAAACAAAAAAATACGGCTAAAATGTCATGAGGTGCAGGTAAAGTAAGGAAGAAATGGGATTCAGCTCCCACTGAGGGTATTTATGATTTGGTAAGTAAGAACTGAGGTTCAGGTCCTGGTGAGGGTATTTATGATATTCATTGTAACCTTCTCAGCGTCTTCAAGTCCAAGTGCCCTGAAAATCTCAAGCGCCTCCTTAAATACATTGTAGAGATTTTCACGTTCATCAATAAGGAATAAGAGAACTCCAAGGATCACAAGGGATACTGCAATTCCTGCAGAATCTCCACTCTCCCTGAATATCCTGTTGGACCTTTTAATGAACTTCAGGGCATCATAGAGCTCACCCTCCTCCATCCTGTAGCGACCTATCAGAAGATTGAGAAGGGCCTCCGTTGGGCGGTCACGTATAATTGTGGCAGACTCCAGATTGGAATTGAGGGTGTCTATGTCACGGTCCTCCCAGCACTTCCCGTATGATTCAAAGGAGTCAATGATACCCATGAGGTCATCTGCAAGTCTGAAGATTTTCTGGGTCTCAGATTGAATGTCTGTGGACTGTGAATCCCGCTTGACGGGTTCAGGTTCAGTATCATCTGAACTCAGTGCCTCCTTTATCTTACCCGCCTCATATATCTTATCCCTCAGTTCATCTGCAACCTTGCTGTTGATCTCCGAGTATATTGAGAGTGACTCTGAGTAGCATTTCATCGCCCTATCAAATTCCCGCTGAGCCATCAGGGAGTCCCCAAGGAGTTCAGATGCATATGCGACTCCTTCAGGGAATTTGAGTTTCCTGTAGGTTTCAAGGGCCTCCTCAAAGCTTCCCACTGCCCTCTCTATTTCCCCCCTGTCAAGGTAGATGACCCCTATATCTATGAGAACCTCGGCCTCATGTTCCTGGTACTCGTGAAGCTTCTTCTTGTAGTGTCTGAGTGCGCTTCTATCATCCCTCAGGGAATCAAAGATACTGAGAACGTTGAGCATGAAAAAATTCCCCCCACTTGGGTATACTTTTATCATAGGATCCTTAAATATTATACCATCTCACATGGAATCTGAATTCATGGAATTAAACTTAAGGTGTTCAGATGTACAGGATAACAGTTATACCCGGTGATGGTATCGGTAAGGAGGTTATGGAAGCCGCCCTCCACGTTCTTGGAGGACTGGACCTTGAACTGGAATTTGTGTATGCAGAGGCAGGTAATGAGTGCTTCATGAGGTGCGGTGAAACCATACCAGAGGAAACAGTGAAACTCGTCAGAAGGTCCGATGCAACACTCTTTGGTGCAGTTACAACCGTGCCCGGCCAGAAGAGTGCCATTATTACATTGAGGCGTGAGCTTGATCTTTTTGCGAATTTGAGGCCTGTGAAGTCCCTTCCTGGTGTGCCGTGCCTCTACCCTGACCTTGACTTTGTCATAGTGAGGGAGAACACTGAGGACCTCTATGTGGGTGATGAGGAGTTCACCGCTGATGGGGCTGTTGCAAGGAGGATCATAACACGCTCCGCATCCAGGAGGATAAGTCGATTTGCCTTTGAGTATGCTAAGAGGGAGGGGTGGACTCGTGTGACCGCGGTGCACAAGGCAAATGTCCTTAAAAAAACCGATGGGGTGTTCAGGGAGGAATTCTACCGGGTGGCATCAAAGTACCCTGGGATGGAGGCAGAGGACTACTACGTGGACGCCACAGCCATGTACCTCATAACACAGCCCCAGGAATTCCAGGTCCTGGTCACAACCAACCTCTTCGGGGACATAGTCTCAGACGAAGCAGCAGGACTCATAGGAGGACTCGGACTCGCGCCATCAGCAAATATAGGAGAAAAAAACGCAATATTCGAACCAGTCCACGGATCAGCACCCCAGATAGCCGGAAAAAACATAGCAAACCCCACAGCCATGATACTAACAACAACACTCATGCTAAAACACCTAAACAAAACACAGGAAGCACAGAAAATACAGAAAGCACTGGAAAGGACTCTGCTTAAGGGTATAATGACACCGGATCTTGGGGGAAATGCCAGTACCATGGAAATGGCCCATGCCATAAAAAAGGAATTAGATGAATAGGAAGTGCCAGTACCATGGAAATGGCCCATGCCATAAAAAAGGAATTAGCTGAGTAAATTAAGAGAGACCATGAAGCAATCACTTGGTTATCATGGTCCCGATTCCCTTCTTTGTGAATATTTCAAGTAGAAGTGAGTGCTCAACCCTTCCATCTATTATATGGGCTGAGGAGACACCATCATTTATGGCCTGTATGCATGTGAGTGTCTTGGGGAGCATCCCCCCCTCCACTATACCGCTCTTTACAAGGTCGCTGAGTTCATCAACAGTCACCTTCCTTATGAGGGTGTCGGGATCTGAGGGGTCCTCGAGTATTCCAGGCACATCTGTTAAGACTATAAGCTTCTCTGCCCCTATACCCGCTGCAACCTCACCTGCAACCGTATCTGCATTGAGGTTCAGTGTGTTGGCGTTCCTGTCAACACCGATGGGTGATATCACAGGGATGTAGTTGTTATCTGTGAGCATGTTGATTATGCTTGGGTCCACTGATTCAATTTCACCCACAAGTCCAAGGTCTATCTCCCTTCTCTCACCTGTTTCACTATCCTTAACAACATGTGGAGCCCTCTTTTTTGCAAGGAGAAGGTTGCTGTCCTTACCTGACAGTCCTATGGCCCTTCCTCCATGGTAGCATATCTTTGAGACGATGCTCGTGTTTATCTTACCCACAAGAACCATCTTGACGATCTCCATGGTCTCCTCATCTGTAACCCTGAGGCCCTCTATGAACCTTGGCTCCTTGCCCATCTTGTTCATGGCCCTTGAAATCTCAGGGCCGCCTCCATGGACAACCACCGGCTCCATACCCACATACTTCAACAGCACAGTATCCCGTGCGGTCGAGTCCATTGCAGCCTCATCTATCATGGCGTGGCCGCCATACTTTATCATTATCTTCTTCTTGTGAAACTTCTTGATGTAGGGGAGTGCCTCCACCAGAATGTTAACGGTCTTCATTCAAACACCCTTCACCACAATAAATACATCACTTTAAGTAGTATACTCAGCATTTATCCTCACATAGTCATAGGTGAGATCACAGCCGTATGCAGTTGCCGATTCACTGCCGGCGTTGAGGTCAACTGTTATCCTTATCTCATCATCACCCATTATCCTCTCTGCAAGTTCAAGTTCAGGTTTGCCCTCAAAGGCCAGTACATCCCCCTCCTCAACTATTCCCACAGATCCGTTCTCAGATTCTAGGGTCACACTTATCCTGTCGGGGTCGAACTCTGCACCTGAATATCCTGCAGCCGCAACTATACGTCCCCAGTTGGGGTCGGCCCCAAATATTGCCGTCTTAACGAGGGATGAACCTGCGATTGCCCTGGCGGCCCTCCTTGCATCCTCCCGTGTCCTGGCATTCACAACATCGACCTGGAATGACTTGGTGGCCCCCTCACCGTCACGTGCCATCATACGGGCAAGTTCCCTGCAGACGACCCCAAGGGCCTCAGTGAAGTTCTCATCTATCCTCCCTGATTTGCAGGTTGATGCCATTATAACCATGTCATTGGTGCTTTCATCACCGTCCACTATGAGCATGTTGAAGGTGTCGTCAACAGCCCTCCTGAGGGCCTCCCTGAGCTCTGAAGGTGATGCATCAACATCAGTTGTTATGAAGGAGAGCATTGTGGCCATGTTTGGGGCTATCATACCTGAACCCTTGGCAACAGCACCTATACGGGCGGTCTCACCGCCTTCAAGCTGGAACTCCACCGCAACCTCCTTGGGGAATGTGTCTGTGGTCATTATTGCAGATGCAAGGTTCCCTGAGGCTTCCGGGGAGTTTTCAAGTTGATCTGCAGCCATTCTTATGAGGGACTCGATCTTCCTGATGGGCATCCTCCTTCCTATAACGCCAGTTGATGCAACCGCAACCTCACCGGCATCCACCTGCAGGGATTCTGCTGTTACCCTGGCCATCCTGAGGGCATCATCCATCCCGTCTCTTCCTGTAAAACAGTTGGCGTTTCCACTGTTTGCAACTATGGCTGAAATTCTGCCGCCCTCAAGGACCTTCTCTGTCAATTTAACAGGTTCTGCCCGGACCCTGTTGGATGTTAAAACACCCGCTGCAGTTGCTTTTCTGGTGACGATAAGCCCAACGCCATATTTACCTTCGCGGCAACCTGCAGCGAGCACTCCATCAACAGCGCAGACCCCGCCTTCAATAAACCTGATTTTCACAGTATCCACTCCTACCAAAAAAAGTTCAGTGGGATCCCCTCAGAAGGTTGTATTGTTGGAGGACCCCTGGTTGCTGTTAACAACATTGACTTCCCCGTAACTGTTCTGGGCTTCCTCCCTGCCGCGCTCCTTTATCCCGTTGAGGGGCAGGTGGTTGGTGCTGCTGGGGGAGAGCTGGACATCACTGGATGGAGTATCGTTAATATCCACTGCAGTAATATTATCGTTGGAAAGACCTATAACAATGCCCAGACCTGACCCGCAGCCAAATGCTATGAGGGAAATCAGGAAGCTAACAATAATTTTAGCCTCGGTTTCAGGTCTCATTTCAATTCCCCTTATTATTATCTTGAAGTACCCTTAAATAACTTTCCTTTTCATGCCGTGGCCGCATAGATAACGGCAAGGAGGATTGCGATAAGACCAAACTCCCAGTGCCCCATATTCCAGCCAAGGAAGGTTGCCACGAACACAAATACAAACACCAGGAGCGCCACAGACTTCTTATGCATCAGAAAGTCAATAACAGACCTTGTGAAGGGTGAAGGGATGAAGTAGCCGTATATTCCATCTGCAACATCAAATATCATGATTGATGTGGGGTTCCAGAGCTTTATGCTGTCGGCAATCTGGGCCCTTTCACCGGCCTCCCGCCTGGTCTTCCCGATACCCACCCTTATGTTGGCTCCGTTGTCCATTGCATGCCATGCGGAATCTATCCCCGCCCTCAGAGCCATGTCCTTTGTGGGAAAGTTTGCTATGAGGTCGTCCCCGCCCTCACGGTAACCCTCGATCTTTCCCCTGCAGTCATTCTCCATGTAGGCCTTTATATCGTTCATTATCTCAACAAGGCTGTCACGGCCAAACCTCTCTATGAAGCCTGTTGAGTCGATCATGTCAATGAAGAGGTAGTTGTCACGGTATGAGGGGCTGCCTGAGAGTGGTTCGAATTCACTGGTGAATATTATCGCAAATTCCCCTCCCAGCTTTGTGAAACCAACACCTGGGACCTCACCTATCTCCCTGTTGAGGTTTATGGCCCTCTCAATTGCCGCGGCCCCCGTCATTCCGGCGGCGGCCCTGACATTTATCCCCCTTTTGCTCCCTGCGCCTATCAGTTTTATGGCGACCCTTATGGCGTCGTTCTTGGAGAGGAACCTTGCGAGTATCTCGCTTGAACTCTTCTCGATGATCCTCCCCTTCTCCTTCTCTATTATGGACACAAATTCATCCATTATGCGCCCGCCGTTGAAGACCTCAATGTAGAGGTAGCGGTCGCTTCCCATTATTATGTTGCTGAGGAGCGCATACTCGTCAACCCTGTTCTCTGCAGGTTTGAGTTCAATGAACTTTCTGTTCTTGGGGATGTTGTCAGTTCCAAGTTCCCTTGTGAGGTTATCGAAGATGTTGCTGGTGTTGATATGGGCCCTTTCTATCTCTATGAGCATCGTCTTTGTGTAGTTGAGCATGTCCACGTATTCCCTTTCTGTACTGTTGGTGGGCATGTACTTGGTCCCGATACTCAGAACCCTGTGTCCTATGAAAAATCCCAGTATCTTCCTTAGCAGATAATCCATGACCATCAATCATTGCCTCCCTTTTCAAGAACCACATCGAATTCCCCTGGCTTCTCAAGCAGCATGCTGGGTTTAACAGATACTATGGGGAACCTCCATGATCCTATCCTGGCTGCGATTGTGCTTGCTATGTTCCTTGAGTTCTTCTTAACAAAACTGTAATCATGATCATTTATGGTTATGTTAACGTTGTAGGGGGCCTCCTCCATGACGTCCTCAGAGTACATTATGTTCAGTTCAAATGTGCCTGGTTTCAGGAAGAGGTCGTTCCTTACAGCCACCAGGGGGGCGTGCTCCAGTTTGAGCCTGTCACCAACCGTTACAGCAATGTTACCTGCGTACTTCACCGCCTCCCTGTAGTCCCTGGGGTGCACCAGCACGAATATTATGTAGTTGCTGGTCCGCTCCACCTCCTCCACCATGCTCATGAACTTCTCAAAGAGGGGGAGCTTCATGAATATACCCTCAAGCTTGGGTTCAAGGCCTTCCTCCTGACTCCTGCTTATTCTGTCAATGGCCTCCTTGGCTATGGCTATCCCGCTTAGTTTCTTGCCCCTTTTGGCCTTATATGAGTCTATCCTCTTCTTCTCGAATTCCTTGAGGGCCTCGTTACAGATTTTCTGGAGGATGTTCTTAACCTTCTTTGGCTTTCCAGAGGTCCCTATGAGGATCCTGTCATCCCTGAATGTGTAGGGTATCCTCCTGCTGTTTATGTCCTGAAACTCGTCCTTGTACTCCCTGAATACATCATTTGAGAGTATCTTGGCATCCTCCTCCTCTGCCATCTTGAGTATGAAGTGATCAGCCGTGGTACCTGAGGGAACCTGCTGGAATTTCCCCTCCTCAAGGAGTTTCCTGAACTTCTCCTTATCATCTATCTCATGTCGCAGGGATGCATCGGCAATTATAACAGGTTCATAGCCGAGTTTTTCAAGCTCCTCTGCCGCTGACAGTATATTCTCTATGCATGGCCTATCATCGTCGTTTTTCCTTGAATGGGCGACGTTCGATGCATCTATAATTACCCTCAAGTAACCACCTGAATGAGATTATTCCCGCAGGCTGTGGGATGCCAGTTCAATCCTTTCTCCCTGAACCTGGTTGAGAACTATTCTTATAGAATCCTCAGTAATGTAATATGTATTATATGAATTAATATCTTTACCCCTCAGTTTAAGGGATGAAACCGTCCCGGCGGTTACAAAGAAAGTGTCCTCAACCCTCCAGACATGGGGGACATGCTTGTGGCCTGATATCACCAGGTCAGCGCCCTTCCTGATTATTGAATAGAGTATGTCCCCTGCATCTGCAAGTACGTTCCTCTCACGGCCTGTCTTGGGAACAGGTATTATGTGGTGGTGGAGGGCTATAACCCTGAAATGTCCCCTCTCTGAGGCCCTCTCAAGTTCCTCCTCCATCCAGATCTGCTGGGACCTCCCTATCTTGCCGTAGTCGAGATCAGGCTCACTGCTGTCAAGTCCTATTATTGTGAGGTCATCCATCACAAAGGTCCCCTTCCTGTACCTGAAGACATCCTCAAAGGTCTCGTTTCCCACATGTCTTGCATCATGGTTCCCTGGAACAAATATGTGGGGCCCCTTGAGGTCGCTGAGGTACTCGGCGGCCTGCAGGAATTCAAGGTAGTAGCCGTTATCTGTAAGGTCACCGGTTATAACGGTTGCGTCAGGTTTAAGCTCATTTATCTGTCTTATGGCCTCAAGGAGTATGTCCTCCTTGAAGTTGGGTGCGCCCACATGGAGATCCGAGATATGGGCTATTAAGACCATCAGCTCAACCTCATAATGGCCTCTGCCAGGTCACCCCCGGTTTCCTGAAGGGCCCTGGTGGCTTCCTCCCGGCTTACACCGGTCTGGTTCATGACAAGTTCAATGTCATCATCGGGTATCTTAACCTCAGCTTCAAGGTCACATTCACGGGCCTTGCCGGTCACCTGATAGGTCTTCTGGCCCATGAAGTCCATGACATTCACGCGGGGATTTTTTATTATGATCTCCTTCTTCTTGAGTTTGATCACAACCTCCTCAACGCCACGGAGGTCCTTCATATCCATTCCCATCTGCTTCATTGCCCTCTGCATCTGTTTCAGCTGCTTTGGGTTCATTCCCATGCCCGGTATCATTTAAAATCCTCCTTTCCTGGTTTTCACTGCCTGACCATGGTTGAGGTCCATCATCTCCTCGGCACAGAGAAGTGCCCTGCCTGTGGCCAGAAGTTCATCATGAGCATTAACAATTAAAACTTCATCACCGGCCCTTATATTATTGTCGCAGTCAATTATAAACTTTGCAAATACACTCCTGCCCTCCCTTGCAAATGGTTCAGACTCCTCATTCACGGCCACCCTGCAGCGGGGGTAGGCTGTGCCATCATGAAGCCTCCTGGCACCCTCGGCTGAGAGCACGAATAGGCCGTCAGATGCCCTCATGGTGCATATCAGTTTCTCTCCTGAGTAGATGTGCCTTATCTTCCCTGTGTTACGGCTTCTCTCAATCCTCACATCATCAGGGAAAAGGGCATCGCCGGCCCCCTCACCGAACTGGTACTCTGCAATCATCCTTATGCGGTCAAGGTCATCAACATAGGTCTCCACCTCCCCAGAATAGGGGTGTGGAAGCTGAAGTCCAAGTTCACTGCAGAGGTCCTCACTGATGATCACGTCCCCCTCAAGGTCGAGTATCAGTTCCCTCAGGAAGTGCCTGGCCTCCAGATCCATGATACCCGGCGCATCGCTCTGGGCGAGTGGATAGACCTGATCAAGTTCAAGGGGTATGAGGCCAAAGGGTACGTCTGCAACCACAACACTCCATTCTCCATCAGCCTGGGGCTTCATTGAGCGAAAACCACTGATACTGGAGGGTAAAGTGGATGAGTAGGGTTTCCTTGATGGGCCTGCGATGGCCATCCTTCCCTTCAGGTTTTTCTTAACCCACTGAAGATGCCTGTGAACCTCAACACGCCCCAGTGATTCTGGTCCAGTGTAGAAGAATGCTGAGCGTTTGGACCTTGGCTCGAATCTCTCAGAGAGTTCAACGTAAGCCGACATCCTCCTGTATCCCTCAAGGAGCCTTGGATGTGCCCTGCATCTCTCCTCAACAAGTTCCATTAGGCTCCCATCATAAATTGCCTGGCGGACCTTCCTTATCTCTGCAAAGCTCACATGGAGGTTGTGTTCAGCTATGAGGTTCCTTCTATCCTCAGCCTCCATCCCGCGGAGCTCAGATGGGGTATAATCCGTGCATACCCGGCATGAGCACGGCATTTCCTGGAGGTTCTCAAGTTTATATGTCCCCTCTGTGCTCAGAAGACGATCATCCTCTGCATAGAGTATGTAGGCCGCCGAATCAAAGAGGTCGCATCCCATGGAGGCAGCGAGGGCGAATATCATTGGATGCCCAGCCCCCATGAGGTGCCTTGGCCTTGATGGTGGAAGTTCTGAAACAGAGGATAGTACAGCGTCAACCAGCTCCCTGTACCTGTAGGACTCCATGAGAGGTACGACGGCACCTATGGGGTGGAGCTCCACCGGGAGCTCTGCAAGCTGTGAGGCGCAGTACCTCCTGAGGTCAGGGTGGGTTGATCCCTGTACAACGGCGTTGAGCATCATCCTCTCCCTGTACTCAAGGGACTCCCTCGCCCTTTGAAGTGTGATTTCAACCTCCTCAAGGGCCCTCCTGTGGCTCACACCAGGCGGTGTTGGTATATCCAGGGACGTCCCTATGTCTGTTCCTATCTCATCCTGGAAGCGGACTATTTCATGGTTCTCAACCTCAACGTCGCCGTACTCTGAGAGCTGGAATGAACCTGAATCCGTCATTACAGGTCCGTCAAAGTTTATGAGTCCATGGACACCCCTCCGCAGTGCCTCGTCCCTGAGTTCAGGGTTCCTGTAGATTATGTAGGCATTGGTTATCACGATCTCAGCGCCGAACCTCTTAACGTCAATGGTCTGCTTACCTGGATGTATAACAGGCATCAGCGCCGGTGTCCTGACCTCTCCGTGTTCTGTCTTGAGTACACCAGTTCTTCCCAGGTTGTCCTTTGACCTTATCTCAAACATGAAATCCTCCCAATATTAAACCATTAAACTCATCGAATCCGCTCTGAAAAATATGAAATTACCTTATGTTAACATTAAACTCAGTGAATCCGCTAATAAATATGCAAGTATCAATTCTTATATTAACGCATTGAATCCTCTAATATGAATTTACAGTAGAACACTAAAACCCGATGAACTACCAGATTGAATTCTCCTGTATCATCCCTCTGAAACTGGCCACTTCCAGCAGTCTCCTCCTCATTGAGAGTATCCTTTCCCTGGAGGTTGTCACCCTTTCCTCGCCACAGCCACATACACATTCATCCAGCTGGGGGCATATTATGTAGAGTGCCTCCCCTCCCTTCAGATCGGATATGCCCATCCTCTCAAGGTTCCGCCGGACTCTGCGCCCGATCCTGTCCCCTTCAACAGAACCCCCAAGGTAGATCGGGGTTTTAACCGCGGATGATATCCTTGTAACACCACGAATTACCATGCGCTCAAGTCTACGTCTCTCAATTATGGTTTCACCATCTGAAGAAAGTGTGGGATCCCTGTAGGGTACCCCTGCATCGCTGAGGGCCACCATTCTCTCATCCCTCCAGTCCAGGGGCTCTTTAATCTTTGAGGGATCCATTGAGGCCAGTGTACCTGCAGATTTCCTTCCAAATACCGGGCCGGCCCCAATATGGAACCCCACATCTATAAGGGCGGATCTCAGGGGAGCCGCGGAGGTGTAGGTTGCAAGGACTCCATCTGGCTTTATAACCCTGGCTATCTGTGATAGAAACTCCACCGTGTAGAGTTCAGG
Organism: Methanothermobacter marburgensis str. Marburg; assembly: GCF_000145295.1. Taxonomy (NCBI): domain Archaea; kingdom Methanobacteriati; phylum Methanobacteriota; class Methanobacteria; order Methanobacteriales; family Methanobacteriaceae; genus Methanothermobacter; species Methanothermobacter marburgensis. Next base: position 568,347 of record NC_014408.1, on the reverse strand, counting down.
TGAAACCCCTGGACTGAATGCGTCAAGGAAGACGGCATCATAGTATTCAGCCTCAAGTTTCTGGAGCGTCTCCCTTGCATCCCCGCAGTGAACCCGCAGGGTGACCTCAGGGGGCAGTGGGGGAGATGCCCTTACGCTGACGATTCCCATATCCATAAGGCGGTCCTCATAGGCAGCCCTGACAAGTTCATGGGATTTTACCGGCGAGGGGACGATAAGGGCCGCTGCCATTGTCTCAGGGGAGACCTCCACCATGTCCACTGTAACCTCACCGGCAGATGTGAATTCAAGGAGCGCCGCTGTATTATACCCGAGGCCAGAACATAGGTCGAGAACCCTGATTTCCTCTGCATCAGGTGGTATCGAGGGCCTTACAAATTTTTCAAAGGACTCTGTTATGGCGCCGCTCCTGGTGTGCATGGCCTCCCCACCGGAATCTGACTCCAGGGTGTATGAGCCATCAGCGGTTCTTATGAAACTATCTGAAAGTGAACGCCATACTTCAGTGCGCCTGTTTCTCCCATCCTGGCGCTCACTTTCAAAGTAACTTCTAACCGCCCTCAGAACATCATCCCTTGGTGTGAGTACCATGTTAAATGATCCAGTGCATTTTAACTTAAAGTTTGCCCTTCCTATATTCTGGGCCTGTAGGGCACAACCGAGAATCTTACCCTGAATTGGGTTCCATCCTCCATATCCACTTCAAGGTCCCCGTCCAGCTGATCCACAAGGCCACTTACAAGTTTCAGGCCCAGTGAATCAGACTCCTCAAGTACAAAGTCAGGTGGAAAACCCACACCATTATCTGAGATGGTGAGTATGAAATCATCACCCTCTGATTCCAGTTCCACTGTGATCTCGCCCCCCTCACTGAATGCATATTTCACGGAATTTGTGATGAGCTCATTTATTATGAGGCCCAGGGGCACGGCTGTCTCGATGGGGAGAGTCACATCCTTGGCCGAGACATTCAGTTCTATTCCCGCTGCATGGTAGCTGTCCAGGATGGATGATGTGAGCCTCTCAATGTAGCGCCTCATGTCGATACTGGTAATATCCTCAGATTCATAGAGGAGTTCATGTACTAGGGCCATGGATTGAACCCTGCTCTGAAGGTCCAGGAGGGGTGCTGGGTCCTGGATTTCAGATAACTGGAGGTTTATGAGGCTGGATATTATCTGGAAGTTGTTCTTGACCCTGTGGTGCACCTCCCTCAGAAGCGCCTCCTTCTCCCTTAGGGAGGATCTCAGCCTCTCCTCATACTCCTTTCTGAGGGTTATATCACAGTATATTATAACAACCTCACCTGTTGAAAGCCTGTATATGTACACTTCAAGCCATCTCTCACCACGTTTAACCTCAGGGAGGTGCAGTGGTCCATCCTTCCCAGTCACCCCTTCAAGGGCTTCTCTGATACTGGATTCTGCGATTCCTGGAAGTGCCTTCTCAAGTTCCATTCCCTTCACGTCCCCGCAGACGACACCCTCCATCTCCTCAGCGGCAGGATTCATGGATAAAACCCTGAACCCTCCTTTAAAAGGAGTTAAAGCGATTACCCCTGCATTCATGTTCCTGAAAAGCTCCCTGAACTTCTCCCGGCTCACCCTGAGGGCCTCCTCTGCGAGTTTATGTTCATGTATATCCCTCAGGCCGAATACATAGCCACTGATACCACCATCTCTGCGGATGGGCCTGTCAACGTACTCCACCCACCTGTAGCTCCCATCTGGCCTTTTTATCCTGAATGTTGCCCTGTGCATTTCCTCATCACTCATGATAAGGTCCCTGACATTTTCCCGGTCATCGGGGTGCACGTAATCCAGGAAATCGATGGCGGACCTGTTGATGAGGTGCTCATGGCTGTAACCTGTTATGTTCTTCACTGATGGGCTGAGGTATCTGAAGTTGAAGTCCCTGTCAAATTCCCCGAGGCCATCAGCCATGTGCTCTGTGAGCAGCACAAGGCGTTCCTCCCTCCTTTTAAGTTTTTGTTCCATCTCCTTTATCGGCCTTATATCTGAGCCTGTGAAGAGGAGGCCAACGTGTTCACCTCCACTTCCATGAATGTGACCAGCGGATACAACAACAGGTACCAGCCCATCCCTTGATTTCAGGGCTGACTCCGCCATGGATCCCATCATTTCAGATAGTTTACCCTCAAATTCCATGACCTCATCTATCCTTCTTCCCAGAAGTTCCGCTGCACTGAAACCCGTTAACCTCTCAGCTGCCGGGTTAACGTAGGATATCCTGAATTCAAGGTCTGTTATGATGAGGAAACTGTTCATGCTCCTTACAATGTCCATCGCTGCATTTATTGGACTGAGCACTGGTATGTGAAACCTGAGTACCCCGTAGGCTATTATTGCCACCCCTGCTGCGGCAGCAGGGTTTGTGAGTGATGGGACCTCAATACCCGTAAATGGGAGCATGAAGTCAGTCAGGAACCCAGTTATAATGGGAAGTAGGAGGCCCGTGAAAAGGTAGAGTCCCTGGGTCCTCCCTTTACTGGAGGATGACTTGAGGTGAATCACAACAAGTATAAGTGCAATCAACCCCACGACGAGTCCCCAGATGGTTGAAAGGTCATATGCTGGTGATCTGGATGCTGCGAAGGTCCATCCCCATGGTGTAAGCAGCGGGCCCGCCGTTATGAGGCCAGTTGTAAGCTCAAGGACTGAAAATATAAATGCAGGTACGTAGAGTGCTGCGAGAGTGTACCATCTTCTCATTCTTCCCGTGAATATCATTACCATATGGAGGATCACAGGAACCACAAATGGCCAGAGGAACCCCATTCTGACCCAGAGGGCTGCCATCCCATAGGATTCTGAGATGTAAAGGCCGAAATCTGTGAGTGAAAGGTATGCGACAAGTGCCGAAAAAGCAAGGAGTGTCCTGTTGAAACGGCTCTCAGGGTTCTTCACAAAGATGTATATTCCAGAGACGGTTGCAGTCACAAAAGCAGTGATTGAAATCAGGGCCAGTGGATTCATGGGACCACCCGGGTATTATTATCACTATTTATCCATCATAGATATATAGTTAAGGAAAGTGAATCAATCCATGGAAGTGAGACGTGGGTTTTATGAGGATTCTAATAGTGTCAGATTTCTTTGTACCCCATTACAATGGAGGAGGGGAAAGGCGATACTTTGAAATTGCAAGGAGACTCGTAAGGAGGGGACACGAGGTTGACGTGATTTCCATGAGAATTCACGGTGTCCCTGATCATGAGGAAATTGAGGGTATCCATGTGCATCATGTTGGCCCCAGAATAAGGAAGCCTCCCATCAGAAAACCCCTTGACTTTATGAGGTTCATGCTGGCTGTATTCCTATGGATATGCAGGAATGATTATGATATAATAGACGCCCAGACATACTCGCCGCTCCTACCATCCCTACTTGCAGCAAGACTTCGTGGGATCCCAATGGTTGCAACCATCCATGATGTGAGCTCCTCCAATGGAGACCAGTGGTTACAGTCATCAGGGCTGGCATCAATCCTCGAGAGGATCCTCATGAGGCTACCCTACGATGGCGTCATCACGGTGAGCAGGAGCACTGCATCTGCGCTGATGGAACTATATGGTAGATCCCCCGAGGGTATACATATCATTCCCAACGGCGTGGACCTTGAACTTATTGATTCCACGTCCCCCACCAATGGGGAATACATAATATTTGTGGGCAGACTAGCCCCACACAAACATGTCGACCACCTTATCGAAGTCTTCAAGGCCCTTGGAACTGAGTTCCCAAATCTGAAACTTGAGATAATTGGGGATGGAGTTGATAGAACCAGGCTGAAAAGAATGGTTGATGAATATGGGATCAGTGCAAGGGTGTCATTTCATCACAACCTGAGCTACAGGGAGGTCATATCCCGTATTAAAGGGGCAAGGGTGCTTGTCCTTCCCTCAACAAGGGAGGGCTTCGGGATGGTCCTTGCAGAGGCAAACGCCTGTTCTGTGCCGGTTGTGGCATACAGGTCAGGGGGTGTTGTTGAGGTTATAAATGATGGTGAAAATGGATTTCTTGTGGAACCCTGTGATAGAGATTCACTCAAGGAAAAAATCCGCTTAATCCTTAAAAACGATGATATTAGGGTCAATATGGGTAAAAAAGGAAGAGAAAGAATTGAAAAATATTTCCTGTGGGACATTTTAGTGAATTCCCTAGAAAACATCTACAAAAATCTAGCAAATAAAATTACAAAATAGTAGAACCTCGGAGTGAATAATATATTTGATCCAGTTAAAATTCACCAGGAGCTACTGTAATCCCTTTTTTTAGAGTATAACCTTCTCTAAAAGCCCTTAATATTTTTTTAATATTTTTTGGATTCTTTGAAGCGTATATAATGATGTATTGGAGGAGTGTTCTTATTGGCCTTAAGTATTTGGTAGAAAGGTTTTCACCATACTTTCTATCTAGATAAACAATATTCCTTATAAGGTAATGTGTCTTCCAGTTGAATTCTGGATCCGCCACAACCTTTTTTATCATCTTCGCTTCTGACACCATATAAATAGGAGCATATTTTTTGAGCCTTATTGCATAATCAGTATCGTCTGCTATTATAAAAAGATCCTTATCAGGAAAACCTATCTCCGCAATAGCATCTGCGCTTATCAGGGGACCCTCAAATGATATCGCTGAAACCTCAAAATATTCATTAATAAGATCATCCTCTGAAATTATACCATATGTGAAATTCCTTAAAGGATTTTTAAAATTAAATTCTTTTGTCTCAAGATTGAAAAGCGAACCATTAAAAAATCTTACTGGTACAAGGGCAGATTTTTTTTCTATAGAATTTCCCACTTTAATTAAATTCTCAAGAGTATTGGGTAAGGGCTCTACATCATCATCCATTAACCATACCCAGTCATATCCATCTTCATAAGCCATTTTGACTCCTTCATAGAAACCCCCAGCTCCTCCAATGTTTCTTGATAGTCTAAGATGGGTTATCCTTATCTCCTCCTCATTGTAAAGGTTTTCAATGGTCAATGTTCCTCCATCAGGGGAGGGGCTATACCCCTCCTTTTGTAGTAGTTCTGGTGTCCCATCAGAGGATGAATTGTCAATTATATATATGGCTTCAAGTGGTCTTGTTTGACTTCTTAACGCATTAATGCATTCCAGAAGCAATTTTTTACGGTTAAAGGTGACAACAACTGCGCATATTTTCATAATATCCCTTTTAATCCTCTAATTATTAGATGTCTGGTTGGTTAAATAAATTAAAAATAATTTGTATAAATGAATTTTTCTTAAGTCCATAGTATGATTCATAGTTTTGTCTTAAGAATATTTTCAAGGCTATTTGATAATCTGGACCAGTCGTAGAGCTTAACAGATCTCATTAAAGCCGATTTGTCGCAATCAATCTCTATAGCCATTTCAACTGCATTTCTGATATCTTTAATATCATCAAAAAACACTGTGTTACCAAATTCTATCCTTCTAACTTCTTCAAGAGGAGAAGAAACTACCTTTAATCCCGCCGCTGAGTATTCAAAATATTTTATAGGGCTAGCAGCATCAGTAAACGGGTATTTTCTAAAAGGAAGTAATCCTACATCAAATGTTTTCATAAGAGAAGGAATATGCTGATGTTCAACCATGCCGGTCAATATTACCCTATCAGATCCTATTTTTCGCAACTTATCAACTTCAGGACCAACTCCGGCTATAATAATTACAGAATTTTTTTCCTCAAGAAAAGGTATTAAGTTACTCACTGTTTCATATAGATTTGACCATTCACCAAAATAACTTACATAGCCAAGGACATAATCATAATTATCTAAATTAAATTTATCAATAAACCTATCCGGCTTTGCCATCCTGAATTTATTAATTTCAACGCCGTTGGGTAAAACAGATGCTTCTTTTGATAGATTTTTATATTTATCTCTCAGAACAGATGAAACAAAAACTGTATGGTCTGCTTTTTCTATCTGTTCACCAATAGAATCTTCTATTCTAAGAAATTTACTCATAAACCTCATCATTAGAGGCACATTTTTATAGGAATCTACATGATCATCTACCAGATCATAAATAACAGGAACCTCATCAAATGGAGGTACTAAATCCCATATGAAACTTTCAGAAAATATAACATCAATAGAATTTTTATCTATTATGTCCCTTATCTGAGCATTAACAACCCCCCTGTTAAGAGGTGGTAAAATAAAGGTCCTGCCCACATGATGAACAAATATATTATCTTCTATGGAAGTTGTATAATTTTTTATAATACTACTAAAATTTCTTATTCGATTAAATGTGAGGGGATATGGCATGTCCCATGACAGCACATGAATTTCATTATTTTTTTTCAGATTTTCAATAAAAAAGTTGGATCTACCAGGTATATTACATACCGTATGAGGTACATGTGGTATTATTAGTATATTCATATAAACACCCTTTAAAACATCTTTCTTTATTGATTAAGCTTTATAGTAAACAATTCCCGTGAATACTGGCATCACCACAAGTAAAATCGTGGCAGGAAGCGCAGCTGCAGGTGAAAAGTAGGTGAGGGCCACGCCAACAGGGATCACACCATCACGCATACCCGCCGTGTAAACATATGCTGCCCCATCATGTCCCATTAGCCTTCCAAGAATAAAGCCATAGGTGAAACCTGCAAGTAGCATCACAGATACCATAAGGACAATCTCCATCACACCACCACTTCTCACCGAACCTGACATGTGGGCAACCGCAACAACTATTATCACAAGTCCAAGTATCGCCGACAGGAAGTTAAGGTTCTTTCTTGCAGGTATAAACCTCTCCTCCTCAAGCCTCAGGATGAGTGCAGCGACTGCAGGCAGGAATACTGTGAATACAAGCAGTTCAAATACCCTGAAAGCCACTGAAAGTGAGGCCACACCCATGAGGTAGAGGACAGCAGGGTAAACTGCAACAGATAGCAGCATCGATGTAAGGGCAGCTGAAAGGGCAGGGGTGCCGTCACCACCGGATAGCTCCGTCCAGAGGGCCGCAACAACAGGTGATGGAGCAAATGAGAGTAGTATGATCCCCGAGACAATATCACCGCTGAAATTGAATGTTTTAATAAAAATGAACCCCAGAACTGGATATAGCAGAAAATTGGACACAGAGACCAGACCAAGAAACTGGGGGTGGTGGATGATCCTCCCAAAGTCCTCCAGGCTGTGTTCAATGACAAGGGAAAACACCAGCAATGCAAGAAGCAGGGGCGTGTAACCTGAAAAAACTGAAAACTGGGGGAATAATAGACCTGTAAGGACGCATAAGAGCGTCAGGGCCCCATAGTACTTCTTTATGGTTCCTGTCATCTCCATCATTCAACGGTTACACACTTTGCAAGGTTCTTTGGCTTATCGGGGTCAAGTCCCCGCTCAACACTCACATAGTATGAGAGTAGCTGCAGGGGAACGATGTAGACAAGGGGTGAGAGTACCTCATCGACCTCAGGGCTCAGACCTATGAAGTCATCGGCCTCCTTCCTGAGGGCCTCATCAAGGGTGCTCCCAACACCTATAACCCTCGCACCCCTCGCCCTGACCTCCTCAACGTTGCTCAGGGTCTTGTCATGGCATGGCCCTGGGGGTGAGATGGCAACAACAGGCACCCCATCATCGATGAGTGCCAGGGGCCCATGTTTGAGTTCCCCTGCAGCATAACCTTCCCCATGGATGTATGTTATCTCCTTGAGTTTAAGGGCGCCCTCAAGGGCTGTTGGGTAGGAGAATCCGCGCCCTATGAAGAAGAAGTCGCTCACATTGCTGTAGTGTGATGAGAGTGCCCTTATATTATCCTCATCCCCAAGGGCCTCCTCCATGATAGCAGGAACCTTTTCGAGTTTCTCAATGAGCTCAGGGGCCCCCATGGCAGCCACCAGCATGTATATGATGGTCAACTGGCTCACATAGGTCTTTGTGGCTGCAACGCCTATCTCAGGACCCGCCCTCGTGTAGAGGACATGCTGGGCCTCCCTTGTTGCTGAGCTTCCAAGGACATTGACTATCGCCAGGGTCTTGGCCCTTGAATTTGCGGATCTCAGGGCATTGAGGGTGTCGGCTGTTTCACCTGACTGGCTTATGAATACTGCAAGGGTTCTGTCTGTGAGGGCACGTGCAGAGTACCTGAACTCGCTTGCAAGGATGACATCGGTGGGTATGCCCAGGATGCTCTCAAAGAGGTACTTGCCCACCAGTGATGCGTGGTAGGAGGTTCCGCAGGCAACAAAGCATACCCTTTCAACCTCACCTATCTCCTTCACCACCCGCATAACATCATCCATCTCTGTGAGTGTGTCCCTGACGGCCCCTGGCTCCTCATGTATCTCCTTGATCATGAAGTGATCGTATCCTGCCTTTTCAGCCATGTCCGCTGTCCAGTCAATTACATGGACCTCCTTACTCACGGTGTTACCATCAAGGTCCCTTATCCTCACATCACCGTCAATTATGACCATCTCGCCGTCATCCAGGTATATGATGTTCTTGGTGTGGTTCAGGATGGCCGGGACATCAGAGGCCAGGAAGAACTCGCCATCACCGACACCGACTATGAGGGGGCTCTCCTTCCTTGCACCCACAACCCTGCCGGGTTCCCTTGAGGATATGGCTGCAATGGCATATGCGCCCTTAAGTTTTCTGAGTGCTGTGGCTGTTGCGGCTTCAAGGTCCATACCCTCATCCATGTACTTCTCTATGAGGTGTGGTATCACCTCTGTGTCTGTCTCGGACCTGAAGACATGGCCCTCTGATTCAAGTTCCTCCTTAACCTCCAGGTAGTTCTCTATTATCCCGTTGTGAACGACCGCTATCTCCCCAGTGCAGTCTGTGTGGGGATGGGCGTTCTCGGCGGTTGGCAGACCATGTGTGGCCCACCTGACATGGGCTATCCCCATGCTGCCTGGTAGATCAGCGAGATCCAGTTCTGAGTCCACCTCGTCGATTTTACCCCTGTCCTTCTTGATATTTATCATTGGGTCTGCCGTTGCAATACCTACAGAGTCATAGCCCCTGTACTCAAGTCTCCTGACGCATTCAAGGAGTACCGGCGCAGCCCTGTTATCTTTGAGTATACAAGCCACAATGCCACACATTTAATCACCCTTAGAAGCATGATAAGGTTCACAAGATTATATAAACTGAATCGTAATATAACTCTAATAAGATTTACACATATATAAGTCTTAGAGGAGAGATTTAATCTCAAGGCTTTAAAAGTGATAGTATGAACGTGAAAATAGACGGCCCACTCTACAGTGGTAAGGCAAAGGATGTTCTCATGACAGATGACCCTGAAATCGTTGCCGTGAGGTTCAGGGACGATATAACCGCAGGTGACGGTGAAAAGAAGGACACCCTTGAAATGAAGGGCTACTATAACTCTGTTATTTCAGCCAAAATATTTGAGGTCCTTGAGGAGGCCGGTGTACCAACCCAGTACCTGGAACTCCCGGAACCCGGCTGCATGCTTGCAAGGAAACTTGACATGATACCCATAGAGGTTATACTGAGGAACATTGCAGCGGGAAGTATTGTTCGAAGGTTCCCCTTCACTGAGGGGCAGGAATTCAGGCCCCCAATCATACAGATGGACTACAAGAGCGACGAGCACGGTGACCCCATGCTCAATGAGGACATAATCCTCGCCCTTGGGATAGCAACCAGGGACGAGATTTCAGAGATAAGGAGGATGACATTTAAGATAAACGATGTCCTTGTGGAGTTCTTCAGAGAAAAGGGCATAATTCTGCCTGACTTCAAGCTGGAATTTGGAAGGGATTCCTCTGGAAGGATACGTCTGGGGGATGAGGTGAGCCCTGACACCTGCCGCCTCTGGGACATGGAGACCGGTAAACCCCTGGACAAGGACATATTCCGCCGGGGAGAGGAGGGCGTTGTGAGCGCCTACAGAAGGGTTGCTGAGATGATACTGGACAGGGAAGACACTGAAAGATGGAACATTAAGATCTGAGGTGATGGGATGAAATTTATGGTTGAGGTCAGAATAAGGCTCAAGAAGGGTATGCTCAACCCGGAGGCGTCCACCATTGAGAGGGCACTGGCACTCCTTGGATATGAGGTGGAAAATACCGATACAATTGACATAATAACATTCACCATGAATGAGGAGAGCCCTGAGGATGTCAGGCGGGAGGTGGAGGATATGTGCCAGCGCCTCCTATGTAACCCGGTTATCCATGACTACGAATTCAGTATAACGGAAATGGAAGGCTGAAAAATGAGGGTGGGAGTTATAAGGTTTCCTGGATCCAACTGTGACCGTGACGTTTACCATGTCCTGGAACTTGCCGGGGCAGAGCCCGAATATGTATGGTGGAATCAGCGGGACCTGGGACACCTGGACGCGGTTATAATCCCTGGGGGATTTTCATACGGGGACTACCTGCGTGCAGGTGCAATCGCAGCCATAACCCCAGTTATGGACGCTGTTAAGGAGCTGGTGAAGGAGGAAAAACCGGTTCTCGGAATATGTAACGGTGCACAGATCCTGGCGGAGGTAGGCCTTGTCCCGGGGGTCTTCACCGTGAACGAGCACCCAAAATTCAACTGCCAGTGGACCAGCCTTCAGGTTAAGACCACGAGAACCCCCTTCACACGGCTATTCAGACGGGATGAGGTTATAAGGATGCCTGTTGCCCATGCAGAGGGGAGATACTACCATGAAAACGTCAGCGAGGTCTGGGATAACGACCAGGTCGTGCTGCAGTTCCACGGTGAAAACCCCAACGGCTCCCTTGATGGAATAACAGGGGTCTGCGATGAATCAGGACTGGTATGTGCTGTGATGCCCCACCCTGAAAGGGCCTCAGAGATGATACTTGGGTCAGAGGACGGCTTCAAATTCTTCAGGGGCATAATGAAGATCTGATTCAGAGCAAAAAGGTGATTATCATGGTGGTTTATCTTGTTGGGGCGGGTCCAGGGGACCCTGAACTCATAACACTGAAGGCCATAAGGGTTCTCAAGAGGGCTGACGTGGTAGTGTATGACAGGCTGGCAGGTGAGGAGATACTCGGATACGCCCCTGAAGATGCGAAACTGATATACGTGGGTAAGAAGGCCGGTGAACACCACAAAACACAGGATGAAATAAACAGGATCCTTGTTGAGGAAGGTAAGAAGCATGAAACAGTGGTAAGGCTCAAGGGTGGCGACCCATTCGTTTTCGGGAGGGGTGGCGAGGAACTCCTTGCGCTCAGGGAGGCCGGAGTTGAGGCAAGGGTCATTCCAGGCGTGACCTCCGCTGTGGGCGTCCCCACATCTGCAGGGCTTCCTGTGACCCACAGGGGCGTTGCAACATCCTTCACTGTTGTCACAGGACACGAGGACCCCACAAAACCTGAAAAACAGGTTCACTGGGATTACAGGGCCGACACCCTCATAATACTCATGGGTGTGGGTAACGTGAGGGAGAACATGCAGGAGATCATGAAGCACCGGCCCCCTGAAACCCCTGTATGTGTGATTGAGAGGGGGACGACAGAGGATGAGAGGGTTATCCTCGGCACCCTTGAGGACATAGCAGAAAAGGATCTGAGGCCGCCTGGAATCATAGTGGTGGGTGAGGTTGTTAATGTCTACCGGGAAATTAGAGGGTCTCAGGGGTAAGACCATCGCCCTCACAAGGCCCGCTGAGCGGGTATCTGCTGCTGTTAAACTGATCGAGGGTGCCGGTGGAAGGGCCCTTGTCGCCCCAACCCTCGAGCTGAGGATCCTGAAAACAGATTCCCTCAGGGAGGTGTGCCGGAGGGCCCCTGAATGGGACCTGGTTATATTCACCTCCCCGGCGGCTGTTGAATCCCTGTTCAGTACATGCAAGGACTTTCATGAGAAAATCAGGGATGAATGTATTGTCGCGGTCATAGGGCCCAAGACCGCCCGTGCAGCATCTGAGATGGGTCTCAGGGTGGATCTGGTGCCTGAAGATTACACCGCAGAGGGTCTCCTTGAGGCCCTCAGAAAATACGACCTTGAGGGGATGCAGGTGGCCCTTCCAAGGACACTCTCTGCAAGGAGGGTCCTCCCTATGGGACTTGAGGAAATGGGCGCGGAGGTCCTTGTTGCAGAGGCCTACCACTCAGGGATACCGGAAGACACGGCACCTGCAGAGGAAATGATAGAGGGTATACTCAAGGGGGAGGTGGATGCTGTTACATTCACAAGTCCCCTTACAGTGGAAAACCTGTTTAAGATTGCAGGTGATAAGGAGGGGGATCTTATCCATGCCCTCAGGGGGATACACGTGGCTGCAATAGGCCCCATAACCCTCAGGAAACTTGAGGAGTATGGTCTTGATGCGGTCATCCCAGAGAGGTACACGGTTAGGGACATGCTAGCCGAACTTTCAGAGAGGATGATGGAGGGTAAATAATGATAATATGGCCAGCCTATCTCGATTCACGGAAGTCAAGGAGCCAGGGGCGAAGGGTGCCCCTTGAATACGCGGTTGAATCACCAACTGCCAGTGAAATACTCAGGGCCGCAAAAAAACTCCAGCTTGAAGCCCGTATGGAATCTGATAAGTCATACCCTTCCTCATGGTGGGAATCATCAGGGAGGGTTATTGTTGAATATGAGGGGAGCAAGAGGGAACTCCTCATAAAACTTGCAAGGCTTGTGAGGTCCTCAAAGAAGAACTGAGGGTATGAATAATGAACATGGACGAACTTGAAGGTGCGCTCAGAAGGGCCCGTAAGCTGATTGATGAGGCTGAGACGGTTACAGTCTACAGCCACACGGACTGTGATGGTATAACAGCGGCAACCATCCTCAGCAAACTCCTTGATGGCCTCGGGAAGGAACATGAGATCAATATAATAAACATCAATGAGGTCCCTGAGGTTGAACATGGCCCGGATCTAACAGTTTTCAGTGACCTTGGATCCGGACAGATGGTCCATGAAAACATGAAAAGGAACTCCCGTGTTTTAATACTAGACCACCACCCCCCCGTGCGGAAGAGGAACTTTGAACCTCCACGGGGTGAGCTCCTTGAAATAAATCCCATCTTCTATGGAATGGATGGTTCAACCAGCATCTCAGGTGGGGGACTATCATATCTACTTGCAAGGCAGTTCGGATACACTGATCTCAGCTGGATGGGGCTCCTTGCCGCAGTGGGTGACATGCAGAACATCAGGACCGGTAAGATGGTTGGGGCTAACCGGGTGATCCTGGAGGACAGCATAAGGGAGGGTGCAGTTGAGTGCTGCAGTGACCTTACAATCTACGGTAGACACACCAGGTCCATCGTAAGTGCCCTCTCATACTTCGGGGATGTCACCCTGCCAACAACAAACAATACCAACGAGTGCATAGCAAGGCTTAAGAACCTTGGCATACCCCTGAAAAACGATGAAACCCAGAGGAGGCTCTGTGACCTTACAGATGACGAGAAAAGGAAACTCTTCAACGAGATATACCGTATGATGGTCAACGAGGTCCCCAGAAGGTACCATAAATACCTCCCCAAGCTCATACTTGGTGAGGTCTACGAGTTAAGATCAGAGGAGAGGTACACGGTATTCAGGGACCTATCCGAGTTCTCAACCGCAGTAAACGCGTGTAACCGGAACTCAAGGTGGAAGCTTGCAATGGATATCATCGGGGGTGATCGCCATGAAAAACTGGAGGAACTTGAGGGTGTCCTCAGGGAACACCGCGCCTACCTGGCGGTTACCCTCGACCGGATAATGGACGAGGAACTCATAAGGGATATGGATAACCTCCAGTACTTCCATGCCCCAGAGGTGAAAACTGCAGTGGTGGGTACGGTTGCGGGTATGCTCCTGGGTTACGGTGACTGGAGGAGGCCCATGGTAGGGCTTGCTGAAACCGGTGATGGGCTCAAGGTTTCACTTAGGTGCTCCCGCCTCCTGGCATTTGACGGCATACACTTCGGTTCAACCATGCAGAGGGTGGCGGAGAAGGTGGGGGGTAGCGGTGGTGGTCATGCCACTGCCTGCGGAGCATATATACCGGCTGAAAATGAGGGAGAATTCCTCAGACTCCTTAACAGGGCCATAGAAAAGGTGAAGGTGAATTGATGAAGGCTTTCAGAAAGAAGGGAGAACTTACACGTTTCCAGGTGCTGAGTGAGATAGCGTGGCGTCAGCCCTATGTGAGGCAACGGGATATAGCAGATGAACTGGGAATAACGGTCCAGGCAGTGTCTGAGAACATAAAGAGCCTCATAGCAGAGGGCCTTGTGGAGGCAGGAAGTGGAAGGTCCCACTACAAGATAACCCGGAGGGGTGGTGAGAAGCTCAAGAGTGCTGCTGTGAGCCTCAGGCAATACGCCGATGAGGTCCTGGAGTACATGAGTTCCTACAAGTCCATCTGGCCAGCCATCGCCTGGGAGGACCTCAACGCAGGTGATGAGGTCGAACTGTTCATGGACGACGGCGTCCTCTACGCCCGGAGGAGGACCAACGGGGAAGCCCACGCCACAGTCATGAAAAGTGCCTCAGAGGGCGAGGACGTGGCCCTCACAGAACTCAGCGGCACCATACCTCTCCAGAGGGGAAAGGTGACCATCGCGGTTCTCCCGGGGATATCCGAGGGCGGTTCAGGGGCAGCGGACCTTGAAAGGATAAGGGAACTCGCCCATGGTCAGGACAGGATAGGTATAATGGGGACAGTTTCAAGGGCCGCAGCGACCAGGTTAAACTTAAATGTTGATTTTGAATTTGCAACCCCCCATGCTGCCCTTGCAGCCGCAAAGAGGGGTCTGAATGTCCTCGTACTTGCAGTTGGTAAGATGAGCAGAAGCATAACAAAGAAACTGGAAGATGAGGGCATAGAGTACTCGGTTGAGGATGTCAGGGTTAAGGGGGAGTAGACCCCAGCCCGACATGGTTGAATATTCCGCTCAGAGGGAGTAGACCTCCTCTGGTGGGACCATCCGGATCCCGGCATCCCTCAGGGCCCCTTCAAGGGCATCCAGATCCTCTGTACTCATGAAGAGTATCGCCTTATCCTTTTTTTCATGGACAAATGCGTATATGTAGTCAAGGTTCAGGTCATAGTCCTTGAGGACCCCAAGGATTGATGCAAGGCCCCCTGGTCTGTCATCCATCTCAACTGCGACAACATCCTTCAGCTTAACAACAAAGCCGCTATTCTCAAGCACATCTGCCGCGCGTTCAGGTTCAGGTACTATGAGCCTGAGTATCCCGAATTCTGATGTATCTGCAAGTGATAGGGCCCTCAGGTTTATATCTGCCTCTGCAAGTGTACTCAGTGCCTTCCAGAGCCTTCCCTTCTTGTTTTCAAGAAATATTGATATCTGCTTAACCCTCATGGTATCACCATAAATTTAAAGGTTCCTCTTATCTATCACCCTTACTGCCTTCCCCTCACTCCTTGGTATCGTGCCTGGTTCAACCAGGGTCACCTTAACCCTGAGGCCTATCTCGTTTTCTATGAACTCCTCGATCCGGTCCCTGGTCTCTACCATCTGCCGGATGTCATCTGAGAAGAGTTCAGGGGAGGTCTCCACCCTCACCTCAAGTTCATCCATGAGGTGGGGCCTTGTCACTATTATCTGGTAGTGGGGCTCAATACCCTCTATGCGGAGGAGCGCCTTCTCTATCTGGGATGGGAACACTGAAACTCCCCTGACCTTGAGCATGTCATCGACCCTGCCTGTGATCTTTGAGATCCTTGCAAGGGTCCTGCCGCAGCCACATGGCCCATAATCTATTGAGGTTATATCCTTTGTCCTGAACCTTATAACCGGCATCCCCACCCTTGTGAGGGTTGTGAGTACCAGCTCCCCCCTTTCACCTGGGCCGACCCTTTCACAGTTCTTATCTATGATCTCAGGGTAGAAGTGGTCCTCTGCAATGTGGAGGCCATTCTTCTCACTGCACTCCATTGCAACCCCTGGGCCCATGATTTCGGTGAGGCCGTATATGTTGAAGGCCGGTGCATTGAATCTCCTCTCTATCTCGGCCCTCATCTCCTCTGTCCACATCTCAGCCCCAAATCCTATGGCCTTTAACTGGGATTCGGCAGGGTCAAAGCCCTCCTCAGCTGCAACCTCAGAGAGGTAGAGGCCATAGGAGGGGGTGAATATCATGACCGTTGTCCCGAAGTCCTTCATTATCTCTATCTGCCTTCTTGTCTGTCCGGTTGAGATGGGGATAACGGTAGCCCCGATCTTCTGGGCACCGTAGTGGACCCCGAATCCCCCTGTAAAGAGCCCATAGCCATGGGTGTTCTGGATGACGTCATCCTCTGTGAGGCCCATCATTGTGAGGCCCCTGGCCATGACCTCACTCCATATCTCTATGTCCTCCCTGGTGTACCCTGAGACAACGGGTTTTCCTGTGGTCCCTGAGGATGTGTGGACCTCCACTATCTCCTTCCTGGGGACAGCGAACATCCCGAAGGGGTAGACCTTTCGGAGGTCATCCTTGGTGGTGTAGGGTAACCTTGTGATGTCGTCCAGGGACTCTATGTCCTCCGGGTACACGCCCTCCTTCTCGAAGGCCTCATGGTAGTAGGGTACGTTTTCATATGCCCTCCTTACTGTGTCCTGAAGCCTTTTAAGCTGAAGTTCCTCCAGTTCCTCCCTGCTTATGCATTCCATTTCCCTGTTCCAGATCATCTGAATCATTCCCGAATCAGTGTAACTCTTAGATGTTTATGGTGATTTAAAAATAAATGTTATGCATCACTGGAATGCTACCTGGGAGTTAGAATAAAAGGTTCTTAAAAAATTAATGGAGTTAGAAGAGGTCATCGAAGCGTTTTTCAACCTCTTTCCAGTTTACGATGTTCCAGAATGCCTCAACGTAGTCGGGTCTCACGTTCCTGTAGTCAATGTAGTAGGCGTGTTCCCATACATCCAGGACCATGAGGATCCTGAAGTGGGGTATCACGTTGACGTTGTGCTTTTCAACCTGCATTATGAATAGCCTGTCGGTCCTCTGGCAGTAGGTGAGGACAGCCCATCCTGAGCCCTCCGCGCTCACAGCAGCCTGAGAAAACTCTTTTTTAAAGCGTTGAAAGCTTCCGAAGTCCTTCTCTATGTACTCTGCAAGCCGCCCGTCTGGTTCCCCACCGCATTCATCTGCGGGTCCCATGTTACCCCAGAAGAATAGGTGCAGGACGTAGCCCCCCACGTGGAATGAGAGTTCCTTGAGGGCCGCCTTGATGTCAACTTCTTCGCCATTCTCCCGGGCATCGTCGAGTTTTCTGAGGACGCCATTGGCCCCATCCACGTAGGCCTGATGGTGCTTCTCATGGTGTATCCTCAGCTGCTCCTCTGATATGTATGGTTCAAGGGCATCGTAGGGGTATGGGAGTTCAGGGAGTTCATAGAATTTTTTCTCCATCTAATCACCACTTGCGCTGCGGTGGCAGAGCCACCAGTCGTAGCATTCGTATTCCTCTTTCCTTTTCCTGGCGGTTTCAATATCAGATGCCGGTGGGACTATCACATGGTCACCGATGAGCTGGTTATCGGGCCAGTTTGCAGGTGCAGCCACACCCTCGGCATCTATGACCCTGAAGGCGCGTATCATCCTCACGATCTCAGGGATGTTCCTTCCAAGTTCCTGTGGATAGTAGAGTATCGCCCTGATTATCCCCTCAGGGTCAACCACGAATACCGCCCTCACCGTGTTTGTGGGCCTCGCCGGGTGTATGAGTCCAAGGGTATCCGCGACTCTCCCTGTATCCGCTATCACAGGAAACTCGATTTCGGTATCAAGGTTCTCCTCTATCCATTCGATCCACTTGATGTGTGAGAATACCTGGTCAACACTGAGGCCCACAAGTTCACAGTCAAGTTCCCTCAGTTCAGGGTAGACCTCCTGGAACGCCACGAACTCTGTTGTGCAGACAGGTGTGAAGTCTGCAGGGTGGCTGAAGAGTATGAACCATCTTCCCTTGAATTCAGCCGGGAGTTTCATCAGCCCGTGGGTTGTCTGGACCTCCATTTCAGGGAATTTATCCCCTATGAGGGGCATGCCGCGCCCCTTCTTCTTCACCTTTCTGAGTTCGTATACCTTCTCCCCCATAAATTATCCCCCCTTTTCATTTGCTGGTGGGTTGTAAACCCTCTTTCCAAGTTCCGCGTCGAGCATAAGAAGGCCGCTTGGTGAATCCGATGCAAGGCGCACCTTCTGGAGCACTGAACCCGCTGATTCCTCCTCCTCAACCTGTTCTGCCACGAACCACTGGAGGAAATTGTTGGTTGCATGGTCCCTCTCTGAGATTGCAAGGTCAACGAGGTCATTTATGAGTCCTGTGACCTTCCTCTCATGTTCCAGGACATGCTTGGATACCTCCAGTGGGGACTCCCACTCGAATGGTGGTTTCTCTATCTCCTCAAGCACGACCCTTGCACCCCTCTGGACAAGGTAGTCGTAGAACTTCATTGCGTGTGCAAGTTCCTCCTGGGCCTGAACACGCATCCAGTTTGCAAATCCCGGGAGGTCAGAGGCCTCATAGTAGGCTGCCATTGAAAGATAGAGGTATGCTGAGTAGAGTTCAGCGTTGAGCTGCCTGTTGAGGGCCTCCTGCATCCTTTCACTTACCATTTAATTCACCCCCTATTTCCTTTATCTGAATGGCAAGTTCATCTATCCTCTGAAGGTCCTCCTCACGTGGAAGGCCCTTCACAAGGACTGGTTCAAGGTACTCCACGTTCAGGTTGGATAGCAGACCCTTGACCTCGGATTCAATGAGTGTCCCCCACCCGTAGGATCCCATCAGTGCAATGTGCTTCAGCGGGGGTCTCAGTGCATTCACAAGGTAGAGTGCCGATGCAACTGCCGGGTGGGGCCTTGTGAGCACCGTGGGTGATGCGACAACCAGGACCAAGGCATCCACGAGTTCCGTGAGGAATTCCCCGGTATCGGACTCTGCAACGTTGATGGGTCTTACACTCACACCAAGTTCCATGAGTTTCTCTGTGAGTCTCTCAACCATGATCTCCGTGCTTCTGTGCATGGTGGTGTATGCGATCACCGTTTTACTGCCCCCAGAGGTCCATCTCCTGTATGCATCGATTATGAGGTCAGGTATGGATACCAGTGGGCCATGGGATGGTGCTATGAGTGATATGTCAAGGTCCGAGATCTTCCTGAGGTTGGATGTGACCATCTGGCTGAAGGGCATCATGATATGGGCGTAGTACCTCTTGGCCTCCCGCAGGAAACCCTCAGGCACCTCCATGATGTCCGATGTTGCAAGGTGTGATCCAAAGAAGTCGCAGGTGAAGAGTATGCGCTCCTCCTCAAGGTAGGTTACCATGGTGTCGGGCCAGTGCACCCAGGGTGTTACAATGAATCTCAGCGTCCTGTCACCTAGGGAGAGTGTCTCACCATCCTCAATTGCCCTGAAGTTTCCATCGATCCTTAGAAGTTCCCTGAGGAGTTCAATGCAGGCAGGTGTCCCCAGGACCTCTGCGTCAGGGTACATGTCAAGGAGTTCCGGGATTGTGCCTGAGTGGTCCTGTTCTGCGTGCTGGGAGATTATGTAGTGGATTTCAGTTTCCATCTCCCTTATGATCCCCAAGAATTCACTGCTCTTTGAGGGCTCTGCAGAATCAATGAGTGCCGTGGCACTGCTTCCAGAGACGATGTATGAGTTGTAGCTTGTGCCCCGTGGGAGGGCTACAAGCTCATCAAAGGTCCTCCGGTCCCAGTCAATGATACCGGTGTAGTAAACCCCATCTGCAATTTTTCTGGCTTTCATTTAATCCATCTTCTTGAACTGGTCCTTTCCAACGCCACATACAGGGCATACCCAGTCGTCGGGGAGGTCCTCAAACGCTGTTCCGGGTTCTATCCCTGATGTGGGGTCTCCCTCTTCAGGGTCGTAGATGTATCCGCACATCTGGCAGACGTATTTGTCCATTTATTCACCTCTCAGTCCAGTGGTTTGAACATCTTCTTCTTTGCACCGCATGACGGGCACCTCCATGTCTCAGGGAGGTCCTCAAACGGTGTTCCTGGTGGTGTGTCTGTCCTTGGTTCGCCCTTCTCAGGGTCGTAGATGTATCCACAAACCCTGCATTTGTATCTTTTCAAGTTTAACACCTTTCTCTTCAATTTAGGGACACTATATTATTATTACTCTTTAAATATTTAAAATTATCTATGAAGTTTCCATGAAAACCTTTAAATCATCAAATTGCCTTCTTGAGGGGAGACCCATCAAGAGGTCAGAGAAACAAAATAAATTGCTGAACAGTAACATGGTTTAAAAATTCAGTGAAAAAATCCTTCTAATATTTTGGCTAAATTTAAAGGTTTCTAAAAAACTTTAATAGTTCCCAAAACGATATTATACATTGTACCAAAGGTACGGGCAAGACTTAGAGTTGATTTAATGAAAAGATATCTTCCTTTAATTTTACTGGGTCTTATTGCGATAGCCTTTTCTGGCACGGCCAGTGCAGTGGATATCTATGTTAATTCCACTGGGGGGGATGACAACAATGACGGACTCTCATGGGCAGCAGCAAAGGCCACCATAAAGAATGCAACTGGATCGGCCGCAGACAATGACGTTATATGGCTTGCAGACGGCGAATACACCGGCCCAAATAACCGGGGTGTGACCCTCAACAAGAACCTGACAATCACCGGTCAGACAAAAGAGGGTACCGTCATAAAACTTGAAGGAAACCCGTCCTTATTCACAATCACAAAGAACCTAAAACTATCAAACCTCACAATCAGAAACGCCTACTCAACCACCTCTGGGCCAGTACATATATCCAATGCAAACCTAAAAATCGAAAACTGCCTACTCCTAAACAACACAGCAGTTTCAGGTGGAGCAGTACATGCAGAGTTCTCCACAGTAACGATAGAAAACAGCGCACTAAACAACAACACAGCAACCTACGGAGGAGCAATGAGCGCGGACTCTTTCTCTACAGTAACGATAGAAAACAGCGCACTAAACAACAACACAGCAACCCATGGAGGAGCAATATACTCATATATTTACTCCACATTAACAATAAGAAACAGCACACTAAACAACAACACAGCAACCCATGGAGGAGCAATATGCACACATTCCACCACCACAGTAACGATAGAGAACAGCGCACTAAACAATAATACAGCAACAAAGTTGGAAGGATGCGGGGGGGCAATACGCACATATTACTACTCCAAATTAACAATAAGAAACAGCACACTAAACAACAACACAGCACCCATTGGAGGAGCAATATTCGCCACCTATTTCTCTACAGTACCGATAGAGAACAGCGCACTAAACAACAACACAGCAACCTTTTTGGGAGAAGGAGGTGGAGGGGGAGCAATACACACATATTACTACTCCAAATTAACAATAAGAAACAGCACACTAAACAACAACACAGCAACCTATGGAGGAGCAGTACTGGCATTTTGCTCCACAGTAACGATAGAGAACAGCACACTAAACAACAACACAGCACCAAAGTGGGGAGGAGTAATATACGCAAGTTCCTCCAATCTAACGATATATAACAGCACACTAAACAACAACACAGCAACCTACATAGAAGAAGAAGGAGGTGGAGGGGCAATATACGCAAGTTCCTCCAATCTAACGATATATAACAGCACACTAAACAACAACACAGCAACCCTTGGAGGAGCAATACACGCATATGACTCAACGGTAACAATAACGAACACCACACTCACCAATAACACAGCATCCCTTGCTGGGGCAATACTTGTGCGTGATTGCCCGGCGCCAGCCAGAATCATGTTCTGCCGGATATTCAACAACCCGGACCGGACAGATCTAAATGTCTACGCAGATAATACTGTGGATGCCCGATTCAACTGGTGGGGCTCCAACACCCCAGACTTCTCAATCCTTGTCTCAGGAAGTGTAACATACAACCCATGGATCGTCCTGAGCATCAATGCCAACCCTGGCACAGTCCTGATAGGTGGAACCTCACAGATAACCGCGGACCTCCACCACGACAGTGACGGAGCACTGCATGATCCATCTGAAGGCCTAGTTCCCTACACAGGTCCCGCAAACTTCTCCACAACCCCCGGCTCGATAGAAGACACAAACTTCACAGATGGCACAGCCACCTCAACACTAACCGACCTAAATACCAAGGGTGTTGCCACGGTATGTGCCAAAGTTGACAACGAAACACTAAACACCACAGTCACAGTCCTGAAACCAGCCACATTCGCACTAACCAACTTAACAGTCACACCCACAACCGGAACAACACCACTCAACATCAGAATAAAAGCCATGATCACCAACACAGGAGACTTTGCAGGCGATTACACAGCAACCCTCAAGGTAAACCAGAGATCCATACAAAACCAGACAACCACCCTAAACCCCGGAGAAACAAAAACAATCGAATTCACACTAACAATCACCCAACCAGGAACCTACAATGTAACCATCGGCACACTCCCACCTAAACTGGTAACTGCAGGTATAACAATAAACCAGCTTGCAGGAACTGCAAATTCTGTCATAAAATACTATGCACGCTATAAAAGACTCCCATCCTCAGTGACAATCTCAGGAAAAAAATTCACAATGGCACAGCTCCTGGACCTCCTTGTGCGTGCAACCATCCAGATCAACGCAGGCAACCTGAAACCACTCAGCACACGAACCGTAGGCTACACAGGCTCAACAGGAACCACCAGATCAATCAGACTCTCAAAATCACTTTACATATCCACAGCAATCACCATAAGAAACTCAATAAACAGATACACAACGGCACCCAAATACGCAACAACCAGTTATGGGAAAATACCCTTCACAAGACTCGTTTACCTCTACAGTAAAGTCCTGGGATTTTATGGAAGTTACAGGAAACTCCCCAGCTACGTGAGTATCTAAAAAACCCCCATTTTACATTTTTATCATGAAAATAAATAAGAAAATGTTAATTTTTTCAGTCAAAATACTTCATCCTCACCACATTGAAGCCCACAACACACCCAACAAAACCCATCCTCACATAAGGACTTACAGGGGCATAAACCGCAACTGCAAGTATAAGCACACCCACAACAGTATGGGTTAACAGGTTCTTCCAGTCCGTAAGGTACTCCCGGATTCCTCTAAACACCCTTCTCAACATAACACCTCATACATCGAAATACTATATATCAAATTTTGATATATCATATAATGATATACCCTTTATATATACCTTTCGGTGAGCGAAAAAGGAAGGTTTATTTAACAAGTAGTACCGGTACCTCAACCGTCTTGAGGGTGGTCTCGGCCACACTGCCCATCAGAAGCTTCTCAAAACCTGAACGCCCATGGGATGCGATAACCACGAGATCCGCCCCTGTCTTCTCAGAGATCTTCTTCATATCATGCGCCGGGCTCCCAAATACCAGGACCTCATCCACCTGGACACCGGCCTCCCTGCCCTTCCTCTGCACAGCCGCCAGGATCTCCTTTCCCTCATCCTCAAGGACATCGAAGGGGTAGATCAGCTTTTCATCGATAACATGCACAGCAACAACCACGGACCCTAGACGCCCTGCAAGTTCAATGGCAAGATCCTCTGCCTTTGCTGCATACTCTGAACCATCGGTTGGGACCATTATCCTCTCAAACATCACAAACCACCTATTCAATCCGCCTCACATGATCCCCCACAACAAACACTGTGCCGCCCACATGGAGGACTGGCTTAACCAATTCAACATCAAGGAGCCCATCCCTTATGCATCCAGAGCAGACCGATGCATTCACAACTGAGCCCACTATGAGGTTGTGGTCGCCAACCTCACACATCCGGAGGAGTTCACATTCAAGGTGCGCGACCGCCTCGGCTATCCTTGGGGGCTTAACCCTCTTCGATGGAATCCAGTTAAGACCGGCGGCCTCAAGTTCATTCTCACCCGCCGGGAGATCCCTGGCGGTTATCCACATCTCATCAATTATATCCACCGGCGTTATGTTAAGTACAAACTCATGGGTGTCCTCAACATTCACTGCTGTGTGGTGGTCCGGTGCAGATGCAAACGCCACAATTGGGGGGTCAATTGACACCGGCATGGTGAAGGAAAATGGGGCCGCATTTATATTCCCCTCCCCATCCACCGTTGTTACAATGACGGTCGGCCTTGGAGTAAGTATTCTGTGTGCATTCTCAATGGGAAAATTCTCAAATTCCACCTATATCACCCCTTAACCCTCTGAAGGTATTTTGCATGGCTCCTTTCAACAAACTCGTTGCAGAGGCCATCTGGTTCACCGTCCATTACAAGACGGCCGTCCTCAACCATCACAGCCCTTGTGCTGAGCTCCCTTATGAAATCCACATGGTGGCTCACCATGATTATGGTTGTCCCGAACTCCATGTTAATCCTCTTGAGGGAATTTGAAACCATCCTGAGTGTTATGGGGTCAAGGTCCCCGAACGGCTCATCAAGGACGAGGACATCGGGCCTTGATGCAAGGACAAGGGCAAGGGTCGCCCTCACCCGCTCACCACCTGAGAGCTCATAGGATCTCCTGTCAAGTATGTCCATGGGGAGGTCCAGGGCCCTGAATATGGGCTCAGCGTACTTTTTAACCTCACTGTCAGGGAAACTAGGGAAGAGTTCCTCAAGTATCTCAGGTGAGAGGCCAAGTTTCTCAAGCCTGTAGCGGGCCTCTGTTTCAGGAAGATCCGTGAGCTGGTAGAGCACATCAAGGACCATATCACTTATCCCAAGCTCCTCGGCCCTCTTCCTTGCCTCTGCAACGACATGTTCACCCTTCACACCGAGTCTTGAGGCTATCTGGCTCCTTATGGTGGCGTGATGTAAAAGGGCAAACTCCTGATGCATGAAACCCATCTTCCTCCTTACACCCATCCTTTTAACGCCAGGTTCATGCATGTTAACCCATTCACTGTTGAGCCTGAACTCCACCGTACCCTCATCAGGAAGGTCCAGTCCACCGATCATCCGGAGGAGCACCGTTTTGCCGGCCCCACTGGGCCCTATTATGGATACTATCTCACCCTCCCTGATATCAAGGTTAACATCCCTCATCTCAAGGACTGCCCCGCCCTTGAGGAGTACAAACCTCTTGGACAGGTCCCTGACCCTGAGGATCTCCCTCTCTGAGCTGGGGGGTGTGTAGTCAACCGGGGGCTCAATGTCCCTCATGAACCTCTCTATAATCCTCTTTGGTTCCCCCTCATCAACGATGCGCCCGTCCTCCATGAGAACCAGACGGTCTGCAAGGTACTTGTGGACTTCAGGCAGGTGTGAGACCAGCACCACCGTGACACCCAGTTCCCTGTTGATGTTCTTTATGGCATCCAGTATCTCCTGCTTTGTCCCAGGGCATGACATGGTTGCGGGTTCATCAAGAAGGAGTACCCTGGGTTTTTTTGCAAGTTGCCTGGCCATTATGAGCCTCTGCTTCTCGCCACCGCTGAGGACAGGTGCAAAGTGCTCGGCCTTGTGGTCGAGTCCAACCACCCTTAGGAGTTCCATTGCCTCTTCACCGAATTCATCATAGGCGAAGTCAAAGTCCGTCATGGACTCGTCACCATATTTTGCAGCGTACAGCTTCCTTATGACATTCTGAAGGGCGGTCTCCGACCAGAGACCAAATGACCTCTGGAGGTGAATCGCAGTCTTCTTTTTGAGCTTTGAGAAGTAGTACTGTCCTGAATCAGCCTCAACGGTTACATCATCCAGGGTTATCCTCCCTGAATCAAAGGGTTCAACACCCCTCAGGATCCTCAGAAGTGTCGTCTTACCTGAACCGCTCATTCCAAGTATTCCCAGTATTTCTCCCTCAGAAACCTCAAGGTTAACATCAGAAAGTGCCCTGAATTCATCTCCATTCTCAAGTTTATAGGTCTTTGTCAGGTTCTCCACCCTTATCATTGCATCACCGCAACCATTCCTTCAAGGTTCAATGGATACCAGCTCATGGCAGTGCCTGAAAAACTGCCAGCGGAAATTTCAATCGTTACAGCAACGTGCTGCCATGAATATATACTAGAACCACTATAGTTCTAATAGTTTTACTGACATAATAACCTTTATGCGGTGATATGAATGAGGGGATTGCTGGTTGGAAGGATGCAGCCATTCCACCGGGGACACCTCCAGGTTATAAAGAGGGTGCTCGGGGAGGTTGATGAACTCATAATATGTATCGGAAGCGCCCAGCTGAGCCACAGCCTCAGGGACCCCTTCACCGCCGGTGAGAGGGTGATGATGCTGACCAAGGCACTCAGCGAGAACGGTATCCCCGCATCAAGCTACTACATCATACCCGTCCAGGACATAGAGTGCAACGCCCTCTGGGTTGCACATATAAAGATGCTGACACCCCCATTTGACAGGGTATACAGTGGAAACCCCCTTGTCCAGCGGCTCTTCAGTGAGGACGGCTATGAGGTGACTGCACCCCCCCTTTTCTACAGGGACAGGTACTCAGGGACAGAGGTGAGGCGGAGGATGCTGGATGATGGTGACTGGCGCTCACTCCTTCCAGACTCGGTGGTTGAGGTTATAGAGGAAATAAATGGTGTTGAAAGAATAAAACACCTTGCAAAAAAGGAAGTTAGTGAACTGGTGTAGGTGTCAGAAATGATGGTCATGGTGACAGATGAAAAGGAGGCCTTCAGAATGGATGACCTCCTTGAACATGTGAAGAAGAGCCCCTACCTTGATGAATGCGGAGCAGTGTTCACCTTTGAGGGTATCGTCCGTGGTGTTGATGATGAGAGGACAGAGAAACTTGTACTTACAACACCTGACATTGAAAAGGCCCAGAGGGAACTGGAGGGGATAGTGGAGGATGTGATGGAGAAGTACCCTGTGAGGGACGTGGCAGTTGTGCACTACGTTGGGGAGTTCTACGTATCAGAGACCCTTTTCATGGTGGCGGTTGCAGGACCCCACCGCGGGGAAACCCTTGAGGCCCTCAAAGAGATAATCGAGAGGACAAAATATGAAATAGACTTCAAAAAGGAGGAGTACACCACCAGCGGCAGGAACGTTATCATGTCAGGCGGCTAGGAGTCTTAAAATGAAATTCATAAGGGACAGCGTCCACGGTAACCTGAAACTCACCGAATTTGAGGTGAGGGTTGTTGACACACCCCAGTTTCAGCGACTCAGGAGGATAAAGCAGCTGGGATTCACAAATCTGATATACCCCGGGGCAAACCATTCAAGGTTTGAACACTCCATAGGTGCCATGTACCTGGCATCCAGGCTGGCAGAGCACCTCAACCTTGGACCTGAAAAGAAGAGTATACTGAGGCTCTGCGCCCTCCTCCATGATGTGGGTCACGGTCCATTCTCCCATGTATCAGAGGGTGTTCTTGAAAGGTCCCATGAGAGCCTCACAAGGGAACTCATAAGGGAATCTGTGCTCGGTGAGATAATATCAGAGGAGTTCGACCTTGAACAGGTTATGAGGATACTGAGGGGTGAGGGTGTCCTTGGACAGGCAATCAACGGGGAGCTTGACGTTGACAGGATGGATTACCTGCTG
Organism: Methanothermobacter marburgensis str. Marburg; assembly: GCF_000145295.1. NCBI lineage: Archaea > Methanobacteriati > Methanobacteriota > Methanobacteria > Methanobacteriales > Methanobacteriaceae > Methanothermobacter > Methanothermobacter marburgensis. The sequence goes on along the minus strand of NC_014408.1, from coordinate 540,797 downwards.
CGGGACTCCCACTACACAGGGGTGGCCTACGGTATAATAGACGTTGAAAGGCTGATATACAATATGAAGATGGAGAACGACCTTGTCCTTGACAGGAAGGGTGTTCAGGCCGCAGAGTCTGCCCTGCTTGCAAGGTACTTCATGTATCCCAGCGTCTACCAGCACCACACCACGAGGATCGTGAACTCCATGTTCAGGAGGTGCCTCAGGAGCCTCATATCTGAGGGGGTGCTTGATGAGTCCAGGATATACCGGTATGACGACATGGACCTCATCGTAATGTGCAGAAATCAGGATGGACTTGCAGGGGATATGATACGGAGACTGGATAACCGTGACCTCCTCAAGACCGTGGACTCTGTGAAACTCAATGAACTAGAGGACCCCCACAGGGTATTCAGGATCACAGATGCTGAGATAAGAAAGGCCGAGAGGGAAATTGCAGAGGATATGGACCTGGACCCTGATTATGTTGTGGTTAACCTTCCCGAGTACCCTGCATTTGATGAGATGAGGACCCAGGTTTCTGTGGGGGACTCCATCGTGAACCTGAGCCATATATCAAGTCTGGTGGGGGCGCTGAAGGAGGCAAGGTTCAACCATGCAGATATCTGTGTCTACGTGCCACGTGAATCCGCTGCGGCATTCAGGGAATTCAGCCTCCACGACTACATGGATCTCCCTGAGAGAAGACCATCACACCCCAGGCAGCTCCGCCTCACGGTACCTGATTACCTTAAATTCCGATAAATAACACCCTATCATGGCGGATAACAAAATAAAACCCTCCAAGTACCTCAATCAGATAAATTCTCATCAAAAAAGAAATGATCATCCATAAAACACTCAGAAGTGATTCAGATGATAATACTGGCAATGACAGGTGCAAGTGGCGTTATCTACGGGGATAGAATACTCAGGGCCCTGAAGGACGCTGGGGAAAATGTTGGACTCATGATAACCGATACTGCACGTGATATAATCAGATACGAACTTGGAAGAGACCCTGAAACCCTGGAGGAGATGGCTGATGAGTGCTTTGATTCTGATGACTTCACATCAGCAGTTAACAGTGGCTCCTCCAGTTTCAGTGCCATGGTCATAGCGCCGTGCACAATGAAGACCCTATCAGCGATAGCCAACGGATATGCAGGCAATGCACTCACAAGGGCCGCTGACGTGTGTCTCAAGGAGAGGCGTAAACTCGTCCTTGTGCCAAGGGAAACACCTCTTAGAAGCGTGCACCTTGAGAACATGCTGAGGGTTTCAAGGGAGGGGGGTATAATACTCCCTGCCATGCCCGGATTCTACCACAGACCATCATCAATAGAGGAAATCGCCGACTTCATAGCTGGTAAGGTGCTCGACGTCCTGGGGATAGAGAATGAACTCTTCAGAAGGTGGAGCGGTGAGGACATGGAAAGGCCTTAAAGCCGGTACTTCATGTTCACAATGCACTTATTCACAGAAAAGTGAGGATATAAAAAGGCCTTAAAGTGAGTGTAACGGTGGTGTGAGTTGATACCTGACCATGAATTCATAAAGAATCCCTCTGTACCGGGACCAACAGCCATGGAGGTTAGGTGCCTACTTATGTGCCTTGCAGATCCCGGGAAAGGGGACACCGCAGTTGATGTGGGGTGTGGAACCGGTGGAGTGACCCTTGAACTTTCAAGGAGGGCTGGAAGGGTCTATGCAATCGACAAAAGCCCCGATGCAATTTCAACAACGGAGATGAACCTTAAAAAGCATGGGCTGGGGGATAACGTCACCCTTATATGTAGTGATGCGGTGGAAGCTCTCTCTGAAATTGATGCGCTGGACATTGCTGTAATCGGGGGAAGTGGCGGTAGACTTGGGGAAATACTTGAAATGGTTACAGATAAGCTTACAGATGGTGGAAGGATCCTTATAACCGCAATACTCCTTGAGACAAGGTGCGAGGCCGTTAAGTACCTGAAGGAGCTTGGATTCGACGTGAACATAACCGAACTGAGCATAACAAGGGGCCGTGTACTTGAAAGGGGGACCATGATGGTTTCAAAGAATCCCATCGCAGTTGTTTACACGGATAATTCAGATTAAGATTCTCAGGTGATGATATGAACTCAAGGCTAAACTGGAAATTCAGGGTGGGGATTCTGCTTGTACTTGTATCAGCCTCCATCTACCTTCTCCTATACTTCATATTCCATAAGCCAGAGACTGAACTATTCTATATCGGTATAGACCTTGCATTTGTGCCCCTGGAAATTCTTATAGTGGTTATAATCGTGGAGGCCGCCATATCCCGGCGTGAACTTGTTGAGAGACTCGAAAAACTCAACATGGTCGTGGGGGCGTTCTTCAGTGAGGTGGGCACCGAATTCCTTAAGAGGGTATCCACCTTCGAGTCAAATACAGATAGAATTGCATCAAAACTTAAGATAGATGCATCATGGAGCCCAGATGACTTTAAGGGAATGCTCAGTGAGATAAGGGGATGCGAATTTGATTTTGAGCTGGGGTCCCCTGAAAGTGTTGAACTCCTCAAGTACCTCAAAGTTTTCCTAACGTCCCGTAGGAAGTTTCTACTGGGGCTTCTTGAAAACCCCAATCTACTTGAGCATGAAAGCTTCACAGACATGCTCTGGGCGGTCTTTCATCTCATGGAGGAACTTGAGGCAAGAGAGGACCTCTCATCTCTACCTCCCACAGACTATGATCACCTGGCCGGTGACCTCCAGAGGGCCTACTCTGCCGTTGTTTCTGAGTGGCTGGGATACATGGAACACCTCAGTGAAAACTACCCCTACCTCTTCTCACTTGCCGTGAGGAAGAACCCCTTCAACAGGGACGCGAGGGTGGAAATTCTTGAGTGATGATTTCAGTACACTGGAGAATTTTACCTAAAGGAGGCCCCATAAAGAGGAATATAAGGAGACATATTCATTCATATTTTAATTTAAATTTTTAATAATGCCTTGTTTTGAAAATAAAATCGTATAACTTATATATTATGACGGAGAGATTATAAAAAAACTCCAATGGTTGGTATCCATGGAACGTTTGACCCTTGAGCAGTATAGGGAAATGGTTAATGAGATAATTGAATTCAAGAATCTGTACGGGTCTTTACCGGAATATGCCCTCGTCGATGGGAAGAAAATCCACAAAGAACACTACATCGACATGATCGAGAGGGTAAATAAGTTTGTTCTTGAGATGGGAAGAAATCCGCGCACAGTTGATATCAGATCCTGAGGTCCTCCGGTCGGTTGAAGTTCCTGAAACTCCGAAGGGTTGGATCCAGACTGATAGCGTCTAGGCGGCAGGATTCAATGGAGTCAAGGAGAACCCTAACTCTCCTTTCATTTTTGGCGAGCAGACCCTTTATATGGTCCCTTATTTTTACCGAGTAGATTGAGTGTAGCGGCTCGGGTAGACCATCCCTGCAGGGTACAATGGCATCACACCTATCCCCCATCACCCTGAAGGCATCCTTCATATTCAGGAGAAATTCCAGGGTAACAAGGGGGGAGTCACAGGGGAGAAAGAGGGCCGCAGAACCTGATATTCTTCCAAGTGCAGTGAATATACCCCCCAGCGGGCCGACACCCGGCACCTCATCTGTGAGGACTCTGATACTGGAATCAAGAAGATCCCTGTAATTACAAGCCTGGCTACTGTCACGGAAGACCACGGCCACCTCACTGAAATATTCCAGCAACCTATCTGTTATTATCTCAATGAATGTCCTTCCATCCATCACAAGAAGGCCCTTATCTGATCCCATCCTCCTGCCCATTCCCCCGCAGAGGACCACAGCGGACTTCAGTTCACGGTTCTTCATTGATCTGAAATTACAGAAAAAAATGATTTATTTGAGGGTGGGGTAGTTTGGGCTTTCATTGGTTATGAGGAGGTCGTGGGGGTGGCTCTCCTTGATACCGCTTGAGGTTATCCTCACAAGCTTTGCCTTCTCCTTCATCTCACCGAGATCTGCGGCGCCGCAGTATCCCATTGAGGCCCTGAGACCTCCGATTAACTGGAACAGGACCTCGCTCACCGTTCCCTTATAGGGGACAACGCCCTCAACACCCTCAGGGACGACCTTGGTGTGTTTCATGTGTCCCTTGGGCTCCTGGAAGTACCTGTCTGTCCCGGCACCTATGCCGCCTGTCATTGCACCCAGGGACCCCATGCCACGGTACTGCTTGTACTTACGGCCATTCATAACAACAACGTCCCCCGGGGCCTCATAGGTACCTGCAAGCAGGTTTCCGAGCATGACACAGTCCGCCCCAACTGCCACTGCCTTTGCAATATCCCCTGAGTACCTTATACCACCATCGGCGATCACAGGAACATCGTACTCTGCTGCCACATCAGCCACCTCGGCTATGGCGGTGAGCTGCGGCACGCCCACACCTGCAATTATCCTTGTGGTGCACATTGACCCGGGACCTATACCAACCTTGAGGCCATCAACGTCCTGTGCGATGAGGTCCTCTGCAGCCTCCCTGGTTGCGATGTTACCCACTATGAGGTCCGCGTCTATCTCCCTCTTCATTTTCCCGGCGCTCTTAACAAGGTTCATGTTGTGTCCGTGGGCGCTGTCGATTGCCAGTATATCTGCCCCTGCCTCGTCAAGCGCATGGGCCCTTTCAAGGTCAAATGGCCCTGTGGCTGCTGCAACCATGAGGTAACCTTCACTGTCCCTTGATGCGTTGGGGTACCTCTTCCTCTCAAGTATGTCCTTCATGGTGAGTATACCAACGATCTTCCCGTCCTTCACAACAGGGAGCCTTTCAACCTTGTTCTCGTAGGCTATGTCAAGGGCCTCTGATGGGGTCACCGATTCATCAACAGTGACGACATCCCTTGTCATCACCTGGTCAACCTTTCTGTCGGCCTCGGAGTTGAATATGGGCTCAATGTCCCTCCGGCTTATTATACCTATGAGTATTCCATCCTCAACCACGGGCAGCCCGCTGATCTCCTCCTGATCCATTATCTCATGGGCCTCCCTGAGGGTGGAGTCCGGTGATATGGTTATAACATCCCTTATGGTGAGGTCACCGGACCTCTTGACCTTCTTGACCTGCTCCACCTGGTCCTTGATGCTCATGTTCCTGTGGATAACACCCATTCCGCCCTCCTGGGCCATTGCGATGGCCATCTCATACTCTGTAACGGTGTCCATCGCAGAGCTTATTATGGGTATCTTGAGCCTGATATTTCTTGAGACCCTTCCAGATGTCTCCACATCCTTCGGTTCCACATATGATGCCTGGGGAAGAAGGAGAAAATCATCAAATGTGTAACCGGTTTCTGCTTCCTTCAACTTTTTCGTGTACATTATTAACCACCTGAGAGGCCGCCAGGGTTATTTTAGAAGCTTTCTATCAGTTCCTTGAGTTCTCTCACAGCTGTCCTGTGGATTCTGCCAGTGTTGCGGTCTCCGCCAACACATGCGGCACCCCTTATGCCGACCACATCACATCCAATATCATGCAGTGGTTTGAGGTGCTCCCTTCCAACGGACCCTGCAAGGGCGGATTTCAGTCCATGGTCCCTGGTTTCTGAGACAAATGATTCCAGCTGCTCCATGTCCATGAAATCAAACAGTGACTTACCATCCTTCACAGCGGTGTCAAGCATTGCAAGATCAGCCCCTGAATCTGCAGCAACACGTGGTATCTCCATTGGGTCCACTGCACCCACACGGTGGGCGTCGGCGTAGCCGGCTGCAACGACGATTGCGTCGGATTCATCCTTAACTGCCCTCACAACGTTCTTCATGACATCAACCGCCTCTTCGTAGTTCTTTGTCCCGTAGAGGCCGACCTTTATGTAGTCTGCACCTGATACGAGGGCCCCCATGGCTGCCAGCGCCACTGTCCCTGGCTTGTAGGGCACATCACCTAGGGTGGCGCTCACAAGCATCTCATCGGGTGTCATCTCCCTGACCCGGCGGATAACCCAGGGAAAGTTGGCCCCGAGAGATCCCTCACGGGGGTTCTTAACGTCAACTATGTCTGCACCGCCTTCTATGGCTTCAAGTGCCTCCTCTGTGTTAATTGGACTTATCAATAGAAGCAAACCAATAACCTCCTGGTAAAAATTATGGAATGATATCCCAAGAAACATTACATGATAATTTTTTTAATTTATCTAGAACAGCACCCTTTTATACCTTTCTTTTCAGAGTGGTGAACCCCTTCTTTTTATCCTCTCAGCCACCCTCAGATGTGACCTGTGGTAGAGGCCTGCGGCATTGCACTCTCCCCTTAGCCTCTCCATGAGCGAGGCTGTTGGCGTTCCCACCGGGCACTTCTCTGTGCAGAGGCCACAGAGGGTGCACATGTAGAGTCCTGATTCAACTGCTGTTTCTCTATCTGCAAGGAAGGAACTCATAACAACGCCCCTGCCCCCAAGGTACCCCCTGTACCCGAACCTGTTCCCAACAGCATTGTAAACCGGGCAGCTCACTATGCAGCTACCGCAGCCTATGCAGAGGAGGGCCTCAGGGTAAGCTGAGGATCTGCCATTATCCACCGCAACTGCAATTACCCTTGACGCCCCGTACATGCCCCTGAGGAGCATCTTTTCTATATCCGCGGTCTTTGATGGTCCGGAGATCACATTGATGTAGGAGGGAACCCCTGTACCTGTCGCATAGGCGGTCTCGAGTTTCACAACCGACACTGCATCCTCTATTTCAGGTACAAACTTATCTATCCCGAATACTAGTATGTGGGTGTCCATGAGGGATAACCTTCCCACATTACCCTCATTGTGGACTATCACAGCCGCTCCATCATGTGCTGCCACGGAATTTGCCCCTGTCACTCCCGTGGTGCAGGATTCGATCTTACTGAGAATATCCTCCCTTACAGCCGCCATTATCTCATAGGGATCATCTGAAATATCAACCCCCAGCTTATCCCTTACTATCTCAGCTATTTCAGAAACTCCCAGGTGAAGTGCAGGTCCAACGGGATGTGCGGGTTTCTTAATTCCGGCAAGCTGAAGTATTCGATCCCCAAGATCTGTCTCAATAACCTTCACACCTTTTTTTCGGAGATAATCGGAAAGGCCTATCTCAGAGAGGGTGTTGGATTTGGACTTTGCAACAGGACCCCCATCAAGTGACTCATGAATTATCCTGCAGGCCTCATCTGAATCTTCTGCAAGGTGAAATTCAACACCGTTGTCCCTGAAGCGTCTCTGTGCCTCTGACAGGAGCTCCTCCGTTTTTTCAACTGCCAGCTTACGTATCCCCGCCACCCTATCTCTCAGCCCATCAAGTTCTGGAGTGTCCAGGAGTCCAGTACGCCTCTCGTCAAGTTTGTTGAAGGATATCCTCATCTGACGGATTTCATCATCGTTCAACCTTTATCCTCCCTGATAATTTCAGATAGAAGCTCTGTTATGTCCATTACCCTCATGGAGGTGGATTCAAGGTTCAGGCGGCAGAATGGGCAGGATGTGCAGAGTATATCTGCCCCGGTCCTCTCAGCCTCATCTATGCGTGATGATGCAACCCTGGTTGATATGTCCCTATGGGCTGACCTCAAGCCACCCCCAGCCCCACAGCACCTTGAGTCCCTCCCATGGTGTTCCATCTCCCTGAAATCTGTAAACACCTTTAAAATCTCCCTGGTGGCGTCCTTCTCGTCTGTGTGCCTTGATAGGTGACATGGGTCATGGTATGTCACCCTCAGGGCGGTTTTATCAAATTCAATGTCCCCTGCATCTACAAGGTCAAGGATAACCTGTGAGATGTGCTTTACCCCTATGCTGTAGCCCATCCTCCTGTAGTCCTCGTTGAGTGTCCGGTAACATCCAGCGCATGATACGATAACTTCCTTTCCCTGGAGCATTTTCCCTGTCCTCTTAATCTGTCTTTCAGCGTCCTTCAGAAATCCTGTTCTAAGGAGTACTGATCCACAGCAAGTTTCATCATCCATAACCCTGTATTCAAGCCCTGCTGCCTGGAGGATTTTCTCTGTGGCCTCTTCTATTGCTGTGAGCCTCTCCCTTGCAAGACATCCCCTGAAATAGATAACCATGATATTAGTTATACCAACGATTCTATTAATATGTTGGAGTTTTCAGGAACTGGTTGTTAGAAGTAGGTGCTGCCATCTCAAAGAAAAGATCAAATGCTACCTGTAACCTCTCTCAGGATTTCCTCAAGTTTTTTCCCGATTGTATCTGCACTGTAATCCCTGAAAACATCTGCTGCCTCCTTTGTGAGTCTTCCGTGGAGTTCATTGTCAGATAAAAGGGTTCTGAGCTTATCAGTCAGGTCTCTCCAGTTACAGGGTTCAAAGAAGAGTCCACCCATCTCCCTGCTTGCCTCCATTACAGGCGGTATCCTGGAAGCCACGAAGGGTGTCCCGCAGCCCATTGCCTCCACAACGACTATGCCGAAACCCTCAACCACGCTTGGAAGGCAGAAGACCCAGGACTCCGCTATAACCCTCAGGACATCTTCATGTTTCTCCACGAACCCAAGAAATTCAACCCTATCCTCCACTCCCAGTTCAGCTGCAATGTCCTGGAGCTCCCCCTCCAGTGGACCCGTACCTATTATCCTGCACTTCAGATCAGGAAACTCTTCTGCGAGAACTGAAACCGCCCTTATGAGGTCCCCCACTCTCTTGTATTCAACGAGCCTTGAAACGCATGCAATGGATGGGCTGGGGGTTTTCTCAACCAGCGGCGGACTGAAGTCCACCATGTTGTGGACGACTGAGACCCTCTGCCAGGGGTACCTCTCAAGTATCTTCCTGGCGGTGTATTCTGACACCGCTATCATCCTGTCGAACCTCCTTGAGAGGGTGTATCTTTCAAGTATCTCACCGAGTATTCCTGAAAAACCAATGTTTCTGAGCCACTCACCGATCCAGACATCATGGTAACGTGCCAGGGCCTTCGCATTCGTTTTCCCTGCTATCATCCAGGCCACAGGATGTGTTATGAAATTGTACCCTATAACAGCGTCAGGTTCAAGTTTCAGGCCCTCCCTGTAGGCCGACAGCATGAATGAGAGCCTCTCACCTATGGAGCCTGCCTGAACATAGGACCTCATGGGACCGCAGCAGATGACATCCATGTTTCCGCTGGTGTATCCATCAGGATTTTCAGGCGTCCTGGAGGTTAGAACCGTCACATCATGCTTCTCTGACAATTTAAGGGCCTCGTTGAATGCACAGGCCTCTGCACCGCCCCTTATGTCGAGTTTCTTACCTGCTGGAAAGTACTCTGTCACGATACATATTCTCATATCGATCACTGAATTGTGGGAAGTGGATCTACTCATCATCCCCTCTAAGTGCAATCTCATGTACAAGCTCTGTTATCTCCTGCTGCAGCCTGTCCACCATTAGATATATCCTGAAGAGAAGGTAATAGGCCCCCAGTATGCCTATTATAAGGAGAAAATCAAGTCCCCTCCCTATTCCAAGGATGTTCGCGATTTCAGTCGAAAAGGAGGGTCTCAGTGAGAAGAATATGACAGAAACCCAGAGTATCAGCCACAGTATGAGGCCGCCAGGGGATGTCCTTGAATCCCTGAACCTCAGAACAGAGATGAGTATCCCTGCAATTCCAATTAAAATTCCCAGAACCTGGTATATCATGAATTCGCCACCTTTTTAAGTATTCATGGTTAAAAAACCTAAATCTTCCGGAATATATTGAGCAGAAGCCTCAGGAGTATCCTTATACCCACCGATGTGCTTGTCCCCTTGGCAATTGTTTCGGGTGTGTATATGGTCCTTATGGTAACCTCGCACATTCTGAGGCCATTCCTGCGAATCTCCCCGATTATCTCTGATGAAACACCGTAGCCCCTGCTTTTTATATCAATAAGTGATGCCGCCCTGGATGTGAATGCCCTGAGACCTGACTGGGAATCTGAGACTCTGCACCCATAGAAGAGGAGGGTGAGAAGGTTCATTATGGTGTTTCCAAGGTTTCTTGAGAGGGGCATATCCTCGAAATCTCTCCTTCCAATAACCACATCTGCAGAACCCTCCAGGAGGGGTTTTAAGACCCTTTCAATGTCGTCGGGGTCATGCTGCCCATCGGCATCGAAGGTCACCACGTAGTCTGCCCCCTCCTTCAGGGCAGCCCTGATGCCCGTCCTGAGGGCCGCCCCGAGGCCCCTGTTTATGACGTGGGTATAGACAGATACCCTGTCATTCCTGGAGGACATCCTTTTGAGTATCTCTGGAGTTGAGTCCCTCGAGCCGTCGTTAACCACCAGAACCCTGTAACCCCTTTCAAGAAGGGCCTTCAGGACATCCTCTATGGTCTTCTCCTCATTATAGGCTGGTACAACCACAGTGACATTCCCTGGTATCGATTCCATTGGCATTCACTCATATATCGATTAACCATGAATTTTCATGGGATTATGTGGCATGGTACAGTCGAAAAGCGAATACTCATACCTCAATTAACCATGAATCTTCATTGCAAGGGACGCTACCTTCCTTCCAAGGTTCCTGGATGTCTCGATACCCGTTGCATCCTCTGCAGAGTCCCCTTTCGCACCACCGACACCTGTACCCCCATAGTGGGCTGTTGGTGCCGCATCACCCACAACAACAGCCTCGTGTATAAGGAAGAAGTTGTGTATATCGCCACATGCGGTCTCCTGGCCACCGTTCCTTGAGCCCCCAACAGTTATGGCCCCGCCAACCTTATCAGATAATCTGAAATTGCTTCTGAGGGGCCTTGTCCTGTCCATGAACATCTTGGTCTGGGCTGTTACAGAGCCAAAGTACACCGGGCTTCCGATTATTATCCCATCAGCGTCTGCTGCAAGCTCAATCACCTCATTGAGGTCATCGTCGATATCACATTCTCCTTTACTCTTACATGAGTCACAGGCCCTGCAGGGGTTTATATCCCTGCCTGCGAGCCTCACAAGCTCGGTTTCAGCACCCTCACTGGCAGCGGCCTCAAGGGCCTCCCTGAGCAGAATCTCAGTGTTACCATTTTTTCTTGGACTTCCACAAATTCCAATAACCTTAACCATCAGATTCACCTCCTATCCTATTTAGAGGGGCCCCACATCAGGTTTGCCCTCACGCATACCCATCCCTGCATCACGTGTCAGCCTCTCTGGCCTGAAGAGCATCATGATGAGGTTCTGGGCATGTTCCCTTGCCCTGTTATCTGCAAGGACCTTTAGATCTTCAGGGTCATCCTCCTCATCCTCATGGACAAATACCTCAAGTATATGGGTGTTTGTCATGAGCTGAGCCTGTATAAGGCCAGTGGATGCCTCATGGGCACATACCTTATCCTTCTCCTCTGGACCGGGCATTCCGAGGGCCATGACCATTTCACAGCCCTCCTCCTCGATTAGTTTCTTGCAGGCCACCGGAAGATCCTTTATCCCCGGGACGGTTCTCCTTATGATCTTTATACCTGTGGCATGCTTTTTAATCTCATCGATGGCTGCACCACCCATGTCATACCTTGCAAAGGTTGTATCACAGATCCCGACCTTTATCATGATATCACCCTATTTCAGCTGGTCACGGAGTTTTCTCCTGGCCTCCCCGATAGTGAGGGGGTATGGCTCCCCGAATGGGAGGTCATCCTCCTTCTGAAGTATCTCCACCAGATGCGCTATCCTTGGAAGACGGAGGTCGGCGCCCCTTATGGTATCTATATCTGAGAAAACATCTCCTGGTGTTCCCTCACTTATTATCTCTCCCCCGCTTATTATGTATATCCTGTCCGAGTAGAGGGGTGCCAGGTCAACATCATGGGTGGATATGATTATGGTCATGCCCTCCTCATTCAGCTCATGCAGCAGTCTGAGTATCTGCGATGCCCCCCGCGGGTCAAGGCCGGAGGTTGGCTCATCAAGTATCATTATATCAGGTTTCATGGCAAGTATACCTGCTATTGCAACTCTCTTCTTCTCACCCCCGCTCAGGTGGTGGGGGGGTCTGTCCTCGTAGCCTGACATTCCCACCTTCCGCAGGGCGTCCTTAACCCTCTCTTCAACCTCGTCCTCATCAAGTCCCATATTGAGGGGTCCAAATGCAACGTCCTCGTCAACCCTTGGTGCGAACAGCTGGTCATCAGGATTCTGGAATACGATTCCGACCTTCTGCCTGACTTTTATGAGCCCTGATTTACTGTAGTCGATTTCTTTCCCATCTACCAGCACCTTCCCACTGGTTGGCTGCAGTATGCCATTGAAGTGAAGGAAGAGTGTGGACTTTCCTGCGCCGTTGGGGCCAAGAAGGGCCACCACCTCACCCTTTTTTGCATGGAAATCTATACCCTTCAGTGCCTCGGTGCCATCGGGGTAGGTGTACCTGATATTTACTGCCTCAATAATCTTCATGTTCACACCACTGGAAACTGACCATATGATGAATAGTGTTCATTTAATATTTAACTGTGCCCCGGTGGTATCCTCACAGAAGCAGATTAGAAGATGACACCCTTTGATGTGAAAAGAAGCCCCACTAAAAGTAACCCATCAAATAATGCTATCATAACCGCTTCACGGGCTCCAATGGACTGCCTTCTGATGGATGGCATGGTCCCCTGATAGCACCTCGCCTCCATTGAACGGTACACCGTTTCACCCCTCAGCCAGGACCTTATAAAGAGGTTACCTGCAAGGAGCCCCAGGGACCTGTAGGAATTTTTAATACCACTGTAGCCTAGCCTTGAATCCTGGGCATTATACATCACTGACGCCTCCTCAAGGAAAACAAATATGGACCTGTACATGAGGAGGGCTATCTCAATGAAAGCCGCTGGAAGACCCAGCCTTCCAAGTTCATGGAAGACCTCATTGAGGGGTGTCGTGAGTGCGAGAAAGGCAAGACATGAAAACCCGCCGAGTATCCTCGAGAAGACTAGAATACCAGTGTGCAGGCCATCACTGTAGATCCTTAGGCCCATGAATGTTACAAGGGGGTTCACACCAAAGAATAGCGCCATGAGCACGAGTGTCAGAACACCGAATCCCACAGGGATGGCGGCAAACCGCAGGTAGTATGAGGCGGGTATATCCGCTGCAAAGAGAATCAGGAGTGTCATTAGAAATGCGATGATGAGGGGTATAACAGGGTTTGGTGATAGGACTGAAATGAGCATTGTGATAATGGCCAGGGCCATCTTAAAGCCAGGGCTCGTGTTTCTGAGGCCATTGGTATGTGCATAGTGGTCAACAGATATGTTCATCGTCCTTCACCATGAAAAAATTTTATTCAGGGGATTCTCCCCTCCCCCTGTAGTAGCCAAAGACGTATCCTATTATGAGGGCACCTATGGCGGCCTGGAGAGCAAATAGCAAGCTCTCTATCTCACCACTTGGTGGCTCCCATATTGGCTGGAACCAGGGTTTATACCCTGTTTCAGATATTGCCTTGCTTGCACTGTCATCTGCCCCCCCAAAGTATCCCTGATCCTCTCCAAGGCCACTGTAGATTACAAGGGGTGCTATGGCAATCACCGCAACTGCAATGAGCATTATGGTGTGTCTTTTATCCATTTTAACCCTCCACAGCAGGTTTTCCTATAACCTGAAGTTTCTCCATTATATCAGGCTTGAGCTTGAGGATGTTCTCAAATATCACCACGGTGAGAAGGCCCTCGGCAACCGCCAGTGGAACCTGGGTGTAGGCGAATATCACCATGAACTTCACAAGGGCTTCCATGAAACCGGGTTTAGGGAATGCAAGCGCAAGCTGGATTGATGTTGTCACATAGGTCATAAGGTCGCCCAGAAATGCTGCAAGGAAGACCGCGGCAGATGAGGGTATCGCTGACCTTGTGATCCTGTAGATTCCCCAGGCACAGACCGGGCCAATGATACCCATGGAGAACACGTTTGCCCCCAGGGTTGTTATGCCCCCATGGGCAAGGAGCAGCGCCTGGAATATGAGAACAATGAGTGCCAAGACAGATGTGACTGCAGGGCCGAAGAGTACAGCCCCGAGCCCATTACCTGTGGGGTGTGAACAGCTACCAGTTACAGATGGAAGTTTAAGGGATGATAGAACAAACATGAACGCGCCGCTAACTGCAAGAAGCGGTTTTGCCTCGGGCCTCTCATCTGAAATCCTTATTATCCTGATTAAACCATAAACTATGACAGGTGCCGATAGGAGATACCAGAAGAGACACCACTCCGGGGGCAGAAATCCTTCCATGATATGCAATTTATCACCTTCTTGAATCTTTCTAAAGTAAACTTTAAGATATGAGTATATAATATTTTCTATAATTTCTGATTTAAATTAAAGTTTTCTTGAGAGGTGTGTTTGCCCAGAAAAATAGATAACTCCTCTTATTCCACATACCCACACACACCATCAAACACATCATCCCAGAAAAATAGATAACATAACTCCAATAGACTGGTTAACATGAAAATCAAAAACAGACTCATCCTTGCAATGGACCTCATGGACCCCAATGAAGCCCTGAGGGTCACAGGAGAGGTCGCCGAATACATTGACACGGTTAAGATAGGTTACCCCCTGGTACTCTCTGCAGGTATTGAGGTTATCGGGGACTTCAGGGAGAACTTTGGGTGCAGGGCGATAGCCGATTTCAAGGTGGCGGATATACCTGAAACCAATGAGAAGATATGCAGGGCCACCTTCAGGGCAGGGGCCGATGCTGTGATAGTACATGGATTCACAGGTGCAGATAGTGTAAGTGCATGCCTGGAGGTTGCAGATGAAATGAAAAGGGACGTTTTCCTGCTGACAGAGATGTCACATCCAGGTGCAGAGATGTTCATACAGAAATCTGCAGATAGAATAGCAGAGATGGGCGTTGAACTGGGTGTTAAAAACTATGTGGGCCCCTCCACAAGGATAGAGAGGCTTTCAAGACTCCGGGAGATCATCGGCCCCGAAGCATTCCTCATATCCCCCGGTGTGGGTGCCCAGGGTGGAGACCCCTCTGAAACACTGAAATTTGCAGATGCTGTGATCGTTGGAAGGTCAATCTACCTTGCAGAGGATCCCGCTGCTGCTGCAGGCGAGATTCTGGATGCAATAAGAGGTAGATGATTCATTTTAACTTTTAATGTCCATGAAAACAGCCAGCAAAACTATTTTATCCACTATACAGTTTACATGACATGCAACCAGGCCCAAGCGGCCCCCTAAATCCTGATTCTTCCTGCAATTTCATAGGCGACCTCAAAGAGTATGAAAAAGAGGACCGTTGCAGGACCAAAACCGGTATCTGAAACTCCAAGCAGTGAAATAACAGCAAGGATGACTATCACAGCCTTCAGGGAGAACCTGTAATCAAAGAAAAACCTGAAAAAACGACCCTTTTCGTATACCCTGGGGTTATCATTACCATATTCATCAATGTAGGCTCCCGCTGTGCATGCAACAAGAGCAGGGATGCTCAGTGAGGGCACTCCACCAAAAAAAAGGACCAGAAGGAATACCACTGCGGCAAGCACGTGGCTGGGGCAGTCTATCTTACATGATATGAGGGTGCCTGCAAATATCCCGAGGAATATACATGCAGCAGCCGTATCGGCAGTGGAGAGAACACCAGAGGAAAGCCCACAGAGGGCACCGGCCACCATGCCTGTGAGGGGCCTTCCCCACTCATCCTCGGCGTCATCCGCAACCTTCATCAGGAAACCTGAAACTGGAAAAAGAAGTTCAATCATGAAAGGACCTCAAACCTCCATCAATCCCATCAGAGAGTGCAGCTGAAAGTATAAGTGGAAACAGGGCCGTTGCATCCCCAACCACCGTTACAAGATTCGAACCAGCCTGTGCCTTGGCCCACGACTTGGCCTCCTCAAGGGGGGCGCCGCTGAGGCTTCCAGTTTCACTTCGATCCATGGTTATCTGGATCGCAGCATCCACACCACCCCTTAAGAGTGTGGATGCCAGTGTGTAATGCTTTGGAAGTCCCCCTCCAAGTATAACAGCCCCTATCCTCTCATGGCTGAATACAAGGTCAGAGAGGCTGTGCATATCCCTCACAGCATCTAGACATACCCTGTTGTCCTGTGTGTACATCCAGAGCTGTAGGCCGAGCATGCTGTCGATGATCCCCGGGGCATAGATGGGAACACCCCTCATGTGGGCCGTTCTTATGATGGACATCTCATCCTTTAGATGCCCCCCTATTTCGTAAATGAGCTCCTGAATTGAAATATGGGGTTTTGATTTGAATATGGATGAAAAGATGTCCTGCATCCTGGCTTCAAAGACCTCAAAGTCCTCGGACCTTGTGTATATGTCACCTATACGACCTATCCCCTCCTCATGAAGCCTTTCATCATCGAACCCGTATTCCCGGTAATGGGCCCCTCCAAAGGCCTCAAGGAGGTCATGTGTAAGGTTAGCCCCGCTTGTTATGAGTGCTGATATAACTTCCTGATCTATGAGATCCCTTATTATCCTCCTCATCCCACCGGGAACCAGTGGTCCTGCCACGCTCATGAATAATGCCATTTCACTGTCATCAATCATCTCACGGAGCAGCCCTGCTGCCCTGTGGACCCTGCCTGCTCCAAGGACCCCTGACCGCCCCATCTCCCTTATAAGGTCCCCTGCCTTCATGTCGGGTTTTATATTCATATGATTCACATTCAAAAGTAACACTTCCCGTTAGTGATAAATTACAGTTAACTCATGCATGAGCACCCAGAGAACTACAGAATTGTTGCACATCATTAATATATTCAGATCTCTATTAAATATTCAGATCTCCACTATGATCCGATTTTGCGGTATCTTTACTTAAAATCAGGAAAAACTGAGTCTCAATCAAGACCCGCTATGCTGTCAAGGATATCTGTACGGGTTATTATGCCCAAAAGTTTACCCTCACTGTCTGTAACGATCAGTCTCCCTATATTGTGTTTGTTCATGATTTCTATTGCATCAGAGATCATCATTTCAGGTTTAACCGTTATTATATTCTTTGACATGATCTCTGAAACAGGCAGGTTCTCGGTACCCTCTGCTATGGATGCTGTTATGTCACTGAGGGTAACTATGCCCTTCACCTCATCATCCTCCACTATCGGGGCCCCCTCGATTCCCAGTGATGATAGTTTAACCGCGGCATCCTTCACACTGATATCATGGGTGAGTGTCACAAGTTCATGGGTTGCAACCTCCTCAACCGTCCTCTTGGGTATGCTTCTTATGGCGGTGGTGTCCAGGAGGATTATGTTGTCCATATCATCCCTTCCCACTACAACCCCGTCAACAATGAGCTTGTTAACCGGAGTTGGGCCTATGCGCACCCTATCGCCCAGATCAAGTTTTCTTATGCTGCCAACCAGTTTTATTGCGGCCTCACACTCCCCAGGGTCGGGAATGCTTGTGAACTCTATCTTTGCAACTGAAAGGTCATCGATTCTCTCACCGCCCCTGTAGATGGGGACGGCAGTTTCCCTTCCGGTTGATGATATGTTCAGCTGATGGTAGGCCTTTATGGTTGGCTTGTATCCCCCGCGAGGTCCGGGAACACCCTTCACAAGTCCCAGGCTTCGAAGAGACTGCATCTGGTTCCTTATTGTGCCCGGATTGCGGTTCATTATGGCTGCTATCTCCTCACCCTTAATGGATTTGCCGTTTGAATTCCTGTAGAGGTTGATGAGTGTCTGGAGTATTTCTTTCTGAACAGAGGTAAGCATCTTAACACCTGATGATCTATTATGAATAATAATTATAATTATTTTTAATTAATATGCTTTTTTATATTGTGTCAATTATAAATCCTAAAAGCTGATCATCTGCTGATTTTCCTATCCCTCTTAAAGTATATGCAGTGTGCGGGGCTACCCGGTCCCATGGGGTGCCTGCAGTAAAGCTTAATCTCTCCAAGATCCTCAAGGACAACCTCACATCTGTAGACACATTCCGGACATTCTCCTGTGGTTGAAATTATTCTGAAACCTTCCGATGACTTCATATTTAACACTGCAAAAAAATGATAAATCTCTTATTGGGGTTCAAACTTAAATATATTGGGGTGTTGTTAATGGGGATCAATGTCCCAAGGGAATCCCTTGTATCCGCCATATATGACGATCTTAAGGGGAAGGGCCTTGTAAGTCCTGAAGATAGGGAATTGTGCATACAAGACATAAATTACCATCTGGACTACCTGGAGGAGGCCATCAGAAATTCAAGTCCAGAACTCTTTGAGGACTACGTCCTCTGGGCCGATATCCTTCTGAGGAACCTTGGGCTCCCTGAAGAGTGCCTCAGGGGTTCACTTAAAAGTATGGAAAAGGTTATGCTGGAAATTCTAGACGATGAAACCGCTTCCCTTGCTTCCAGCTACATCTCAGGTTCCCTCAGGAAACTTGAAATGGAACATAAACCGCCAAGCTACATCAGGGATCAGCCCCTGAGGGACCTTGCAGAGAAGTACCTTGAACTTGTTCTGAATACAGAGGCAAAAAAGGCCAGGGCCCTCATAATCTCGTCCCTGAACTCCGGTGTGAGTGTTGAGGACATATACCTCCATGTTTTTGAGCCTGTCCAGCATGAAATCGGCAGGTTATGGCAGACCAACCAGATATCGGTTGCCCACGAACACTATGCAACGTCAGTGACACAGATGATAATGTCAGAACTCTACCCGTACATATACCCGGCATCAGAGCGGAAAAACCTCAGGCTTGTTGCTGCATGCGTTAACAATGAGCTGCATGAGATAGGAATAAGGATGGTCAGTGATTTCTTTGAAATCAATGGCTGGGATTCTGTTTACCTTGGGGCCAGCACTCCACCGGAGGATTTCAGAAAGATCGTGGATGAACTGAAGCCTGACCTTGTTGCTGTATCAGCCACCATGACCTTCAACGTTGGACATGTGAAAAGTCTCATAAAACTGCTTGGGGAAGTGGATGATTCTCCCCCTGTAATGGTGGGTGGCTACCCATTCAATGTGGACACTGAACTCTGGAGGAAGGTCGGAGCCGATCTGCACGCCGCCAGTGCCTCCAGCGCCGTGAGGGTGGCTGAAGAATTCCTGAAAACAGAATAGAAGATCCTTTTTAGACTTTAAGCTATTGAAGGTTATAGAATGAATAATAATGGACCTGAGGGTGTTTTCCTTATCCTGAGGAAGGATGGATTCATTGAAAAGATAATAGACCATGGATCCAACATACCCCTGACCATTGAATCCTTCGTTGACCTCATGGATATGGGTAGCCAGGCAAAGGCCTCCCTTTTCATCCAGGAGATCAATGATAAAGGGGCCGCCTATAACTGGGAACTGAATTTAAAGAACCTTAAGACCTACCACTTTTCAGGTTTCATGGCTGATGAAAGGATCTACGCTGTTGGTGCAGCCAGAAAGGAGGATATGATAAAAATCTACCGCCTTGTTGATACTGAGCTGCCTGAAACACCAGAAATGGGTCCATCTGCTGGTGGGGATGTAAAAGAAGAACTATTTGATGAACTCACAAGGCTAAACAACCAGCTCTCTGCAGCCAGAAGAGAACTTCTAAAGAAGAACATGGAACTGGAAAAAGCCCTCAAAGAGAAGGAGATGCTCCTCCGGGAGATAAACCACAGGGTCAAGAACAACCTCATGATAATCTCAAGCATCCTCAATATCCAGTCAAGGTATGTGAAGGATAGGGATGATCTCATGCTCTTCAGGGAGGCCCAGTCAAAGGCCAGAGCAATGGCCATGCTTCATGAGCGGCTTTACACTTCAGGTAAACACAGGAGGGTGGACTTCGGTGAATACCTGAGGGGACTTGTGAGGGACCTCTATCAGACATTCCTATCGGATCCGGGCCGCATAGCCCTTGAGACAGATATAGATGAGGCTGAACTCGATATAAACACGGTTGTCCCCCTGACACTCATTGTAAATGAGCTCTTCACAAATGCAATCAAACATGCATTCCCTGAGGGAAAAAAGGTAGAATAAGGGTTTCATTTAAAAAAGGGGATGGCAGTTACATTCTTGCGATTGAAGATGACGGCGTGGGTCTTCCAGAGAACTTTGACCTCCAGAGCACGCCCAGTATGGGTATGCAGCTTGTAAGAAGCCTTACTGACCAGCTGAATGGTAACCTCAAAGTTGAATCAGAGGGTGGGACCCGTTTCTCAATTGAGTTCAGGGACTGGAAGTAGCCCAGCAAACATTGCAAGCGATACCCCGTTTATATATTTAGAGCCCCAATCATAAACAGGGATTTTTATGGTGGGAAGTGTTTATATACTGGCTGTGAGGGCATTCATTGAGGATGATAACGGAAGGGTTCTCATAATCAAAAGATCTGAAAATTCAAAGACCAACCCATCCACCTGGGAGCTTCCCGGTGGAAAGGTGGGTACCGGCGAGTCCCTTGAGGAGGCCCTCAAAAGGGAGGTCAGGGAGGAAACCGGCCTTGAAATAACCCCTGGTGATGTTATGGGGGTTGTTGAACAGAAGTTCCCGATAATAAACGCTGTTCATATAATAATCCAGTGCAAAGCCGCGGGTAATGTGAAGCTGAGCCACGAACATGAGGGCTTTGCATGGGTTGAACCGGCTGGTCTTTCGAAATACAGACTTGCAGACTGGCTTGCGGACTTTGTGAAGGATATGAAGGTAGAAAGAAAAAGTGAAGGGTCAGGTTTCAGAAATATTCTTGGATTCATAAGAAAGCAATGAATGTAAAGGCTTCTTAAACATCCACCGATTGAAATCTCCTAATCAATGGAAACCTTCTTGACCTCTATGCTGCACTTTCCTCCTTCACAGTACTCAAATACATATCCACATTTACTGCACTTTATGGCCCCAACTATCTCCTGGTCCTCAGGTATGCCTGCCTCTTTCAGTTTTTCCTTATTCTGGGGGTATTTAACCGTTGAGACGTCCTTATCCACTTCACCGCACTCAGGGCATGGCTTTTTTAAATCCTCAACCCTCATGGTATCACTCGTTCGTATTCTATAGAACTATTATGAACCTTCCAACATATAAAGGTCACCACCCATATAGGTTTTAGGGTGAGGAAAATGGAAGTTCTCGAAGCAATTAAAACAAGACGAAGCATAAGGAAATACACCAAGAGAGACGTGCCAGATGAAATGCTCAATAAGATCCTAGAGGCGGCCATGTGCGGACCATCAGCGGTTGACCAGAGACCCTGGCACTTCATAGTAGTGAAAAACAGGGATATGCTTGAGAAGATACCAGAGGTGCATCCCTACGGGGCAATGGTAAAGGATGCCCCCCTTGCAATCATAGTATGCTGTGACACCAGCCTTGAAAAATTCCCTGGATTCTGGGTGCAGGACTGCTCCATTGCGTCACAGAATATACTGCTTGCGGCCCACTCCCTTGGTCTTGGTGCGGTCTGGACAGGTGTATACCCACTTGAAGACCGTGTTGAGGGTATAAGGAGGCTGTTCCAGATTCCAGACCACGTTATACCCTTCTCAGTGATACCCATAGGTTACCCTGCAGAGGACCCTGGAACGAGGGACCTTTTTGACCCTGAAAGGATACATACTGAGAAATGGTAAAAAAATCACTTAATTTGACTGAACATAAGATTTGCAAAAGAAGATCATCAACTGATTACAGGTGAAACTATGAAGATAGTTCTGGGATTACCCAAGGGTAGTTTAAACAATGTTAACCGTGGAAACACCTACAGGCTCTTCAAGGACGCCGGTTATGAGGTTAAGGGCTACGAGCCCGGGCGTGAAGAAAACGAAATAGAGATCACCAACGATCCTGAAATAAAGGCTTACCTCACAAGGCCCCAGAGTGCCCCGGTGGAGCTCAACCGTGAAATGCTTGATATTGCAATAATCGGCGAGGACTGGGTGCGTGAGGAATCCATAAACAGTGGCGATGAGTCCATAAAAAAGATAGGGGATCTTGATTACGGTCAGACAAGGCTTATAGTGGCACTTCCCAGAGAGGAACCCTACACCTCACTGGAGGACTTCTTCCTGAAAAATGCTGATAGGAACACTCCCATACTCTGCTTCACAGAGTATCCCAACCTCACAAGGGACTTTTTCATGAATAATCCTGGCTACAGGGAACTCTTCGGTGACTCAAGACCAGTGGTGCAGATAAGGGGCCTCAGGGATGGTGACAATGAGATGGTCCAGATAATAAACTCTGATGG
This sequence comes from Methanothermobacter marburgensis str. Marburg, assembly GCF_000145295.1. Taxonomy (NCBI): domain Archaea; kingdom Methanobacteriati; phylum Methanobacteriota; class Methanobacteria; order Methanobacteriales; family Methanobacteriaceae; genus Methanothermobacter; species Methanothermobacter marburgensis. The sequence continues at coordinate 518,656 of NC_014408.1, read as the reverse complement.
TGCAACCGAGGTTTACATCGCCAAGGGCGCAGACCTCATAGTGGACAACACCCAGACAGGAAGCAGTCTTAGAAAGGCGGGCCTCAAGATAATTGATACCATAATGGAATCAAGCGCCGGGCTCTATGCTGGACCATCATGCACCGGTGAAAAACTTGAAAAGGCTGAGATGATATTCAAACAGCTCTACGGCGCCACCAAGGCCAGGAACTACTTTGATGTTAAGTTCAACATAGCAAACCACAGGGCAGAGGATGTGGTTGAGTTCCTCATGAAGATGGAGTACTGCTCAGATGAGCCGACCGTCGTTCCAGGCGGGGAATTTTCACAGATCAACGTCCTCATAGATAAAAGGAGATTCCCTGAAATGCTTGAAGAGATAAAGGGCTTCGGAGCGTCTGCAATAGTACGAGAAAACGTGAAACAGTACATAAGATAGGCTTCAGAGCATCAGCAACAGTACGGGAAAACATAAAACAGTACATGATATGGGTTATCTGATTTTCTTTTTCAGATATACAAATAAAAAGGTTTGAGAAGTTTACTCTGAAACCTTCTCCTTTTTCAGGATGCTGTTAAGTGATCTCAGCAGAGCAAGATCATTCTCGGAATCTATACTTGCAGTCTTATTTTTGCCTCCGCAGTATGGACAGGTATCTTTTCCATCAATCCACTGCTCGCCACAGATCAAACACTTCTGTTTTATCTCAGGAACCAAATTATCACCATAAAGGATTATAAGAAAAAATTCGGGGAATATGTAGAACCTCATCTTATATAAATCTTCCTGAAAAATTACTTAAAGGACCACGAAGAGAGGTTATAAAGGTGATAGTTTGCAATTAAAGGGAATTATACTGTTCATGACAGCCCTTGTCCTTTTTTCAGTGAATATCAGTGATGCTGCGGCAGTTAATATATTCCTCACCTCAGACTGCATAACAGGCAACAGCTCCTCTGACATTGAAAACCTCAACCTCATCAAGAGCTGTATTGAAAACGAAAGTGAACACAATGTTACAGTGGACCCCAAAGCCCCGAAACCTGGTGAGGGTGGCCGTGCAATAAGCTGCACTCCTCAGGGGGGAGTAGCGATTTACCTTGCAGCCTCCTGCCCTGGGGCAATGAGAGAAGTCGCTAAACTTGCAGCAACCACATCCAAGGGTGTGATATTTGTAAACACCGGGAAACTCAACCTCAAAAATACCTACATGCTGAGGAGGGCATGGGACGATAACTTCTCCACCAGGTACTTTGCAGGTATCAGGTACCCCTACAGGTTCCTCACCTCCGCAGGTGTAAGAATCATACAGCCGAACATTGACTGTCCCGGCGCATCCTGGGAAGAGAAGTGCCGGTTCATAGCATCGGAGATCATGAGAATCCTGAATGAAACCCCCGGGATTACCCAGAAGAAGGGGAGATTCTACAACAGCAAACTCATAGCCTACCACAGCATTGACCCTGCAGTTATGGCCCGTGTGGCTAATGGAATACACACTGACCTGAAAAACGGCAGAAAACTCAAAAGGACCTACAATGGTTACAGACCAGAGACATTCCTTCTCATGGTAACAGACTACATGAACGGACCCATAAGATACCTGAAGGTAAGGGGACCCTCAAATCCTGGTGTTAAGAGCACATTCCATGGTTACCTCTCAAGGACCGAATACCGGAAACTTGCAGCCGATGTCAACAATTACATGAGAAGGTATCTGAGGGCACCGAATTATATACGGTTTAAAAATGGAATAATAGGTTACAGGGACCTCCTCAGAATGTACTCAGGGATTACAAGGACCCACACATCCAGTAAAAAAATGCAGCTACCATCATCCGTGAAAATCTAATTTTTTAGTGGCTCCTCATAAGGTGAAGGTAACACCACACTTCAATTTTTTTCTTAAACCTTTCCAACCGGCGCCATGTAAATGGTGAATTCATCCACACCATCAACCCCCAGCACCTCATCAAGGTACTCCTGGTCATAGGCTGCGACCGCACATGTACCCGCACCTATGGCCTCACAGGCAAGGTAGAGGTTCTGGCAGACATGTCCTGCGTCAATGAGGATCACCCTGTGGGCTGCAAGACCATACCTCCACTCCATCCTGTATGGTATCGTGGTCCAGATGAATGTCACAGCGGATTCTCCTGTGAAGCGCTGGTGGAAGGATGCCTCCACTATCCTCTGGGAGAGGTTATCGTCAAGGTACTCAACCAGCAACCGGTGCACCGATGGTATGTACCTGTAGAGGCCCTCCTCGAGGCCCTCCACATTGAATACCGCAAGGTAAGTTTCAAAGGTGTGCCTGCAGCCGGCTGATGGGACTGTGCGGAAGGCACTGTAACCTGCAACCATCCTTATCCCCTGGGTGGCCCAGAGAAGAAAAGAGAGTTCCTCAAGTTTCAGGGGCCTGTCAGTGTAACTCCTGCGGCTCTTACGGTTTCTTATGCAGCTTACAATATTCACGTCCACCATTTCAGCCCAGTCAAGTACCGGGAGGTCAATCATTTCAGCATCCTCTGGCCATGGCTTCTCGAATGGTGGTGCAGCCACACCCATGCTCTGGGGTGTTTTTGAAAAATCTATCCTCTTCCTTATACTGTCCTTCAGGAAGTAACGGTTCCTTTCAATCTCATTCATCAGAATCCCCCCACACTTATATCTTCACAAGGATCTCATTCCTTCTCAGGAAACCGGGGACTGCAGGATGGTTATACTGGGCAACTATGAAGCTGGACCTGGGTTTTATGGAATTTTCTCTGAGCCACTCCCTGAATTCACCAGTTCTTTCCTCCACCATTCTCTCATTTACCCTTCCTGAAAATTTATAGACCGCAAACCTCTGATTCTTCTCAGCCCTGAACCTTATACGTGTGTCATTGGGCTCTGGAAGTGTTTCAAGGGTGTAGGATGATGGCATGGTAAAAGATATCCTGTAGACTCCCCCATCATCAAGTTTCTCCTCTGTAACCGGTGCTGCCATTGGTATCTTCTCCCCCAGCCTGACTCCAGTTACTGGGGATGTCATTGGAATCTCCTCCCTGCGCCTGTTATTCCCGAATATGTAGTCTGCAAGGATGGAAAATCCCCTAAGCATCGCATCCCTGAAGTTCCCCTCAACATCCACCTGTGCCAGTATGTACCCGGGATAGCACCTTATCTCAAAGTCACCGTCTTCCAGTTCAACCTCATAATCTGGACTCTCAGTCAAAAAAACAACCCCCTTACAACTTATATATCAGACCATATATATCTAGGTTACATGATGTGGATAGTCGAAGCTTACTGTGACCTCTGCAGGGCTAAGAGAACCCTTGAAGTTGAAGGTAAAACACCACCCTACCCCATTGGAGATAGAATAGAGGAGTGTCCCTGTGGCGGTAAATATGTGGTGGAAGAGATAATAGAGGTCTGAACATGAAGATGGAAGAGTTTCTGAAGGAGTGCCCTGTGTGCGGCTGCAGGGACAAGGTTGTTAAGAGAAAATTCATGGATGAGCACAAGTCAAGGACGTCCCTGAAGGAAATCGTCTGTGAAAAGTGTGGCCATGTATTTGAAACCGCTGATTAGGTGATGGAATGGCATTCCATGTTATGATCATCCCCTCAATGAACTGTCCCTCCGACTGCAGCTACTGCTGGGGTGTTGACCGGGACTCAAAGGTGATGGACACTGAAACAGTGAGGGAAATGGTTTCATGGCTGAGGGATTTCAGAAAAGAACCCGCCACCTTCACCTTCCATGGGGGAGAACCTCTCCTTGCAGGTTACGAATTTTACAGGAAAACCCTGCAGCTGATATCCACTGAACTCGATTTTCTAAAGCCCGCATTTGCCATCCAGACAAATCTATGGCTCATGACCGACGAACTGGCAGAACTCTTTGCAGAGTACAGCATACCCATCGGCTCAAGCCTTGATGGTCCCCGAGAAATAAATGATCACCAGAGGGGTGATGGTTACTTCGATAAAACCATGAAGGGCTATGAGATAGCCAGGAGGCACGGTCTGAAGGTGAGCTTCATAAGCACATTCACCTCCTACTCCATAAGGAGAAAGGAGGATATATTCGAGTTTTTCCTTGAGAATAAGATGAACATGAAGCTCCACCCGGCTCTCCCATCCCTCAAGAGCCCCGACCCTGAGGAGTGGGCCATAACCGCAGAGGAGTACGGGGATCTCCTCCTCTACCTCCTTGAGAGGTACCTTGAGCACTTTGGTGAAATCGAAATACAGAACATTGACCACTTTGCAAAGAGCGCGTTCCTCCGCAGGGGTGTTGTGTGCACACACGCGGACTGTGTGGGGAATACCTTTGCAGTTGACCCCTACGGGGACATATACCCCTGTTATCGCTTCGTTGGCATGAAGGATTACATAATGGGTAACGTATCTGACAGGCCCAGCATGGAGGATCTCAATGAAAGTGATGCCCTCCGGTCCCTCTATGACTGGAGAAAAATGGTTGATGATGAATGCGGTGACTGTGAATTCTACAGATACTGCCTCGGTGGCTGCCCATACAATGCCATAACAGTCGAAAATGGAGTGCGGAGGATAGATGGCGTCGACCATCAGTGCCAGGCCTACAGGATGATCTTCACTGAAATCAACAGGAGGGCCAACAGGGAGTTTCTTGAATCTGGAATCCTTGGAGGGCAGAAGAAGAAATCAAAACCTGGCGTGCTGGATATAATGATGAAATAATAAAGTTATAACTATGAGACACTCATTAAAGACCGGCTTCAGCTTCGGTCTTACATCGGCCATAATAACCACCCTTGGCCTTATGGTGGGACTCCATTCAGGTACCCATTCAAGGCTTGCGGTGATTGGAGGTGTGCTCACAATAGCAATAGCCGACGCCTTCTCTGATGCCATGGGCATACACATCGCCGAGGAGTCCGAAAACCGGCACAGCGAAGTTGAGGTGTGGGAGTCCACCATTGCAACCTTCATGAGCAAATTCGTCTTTGCCATCACATTCCTCTTACCTGTTCTTTTACTGGACCTGACAGTTGCGATCGCAGTGTCAGTCATCTGGGGCCTTCTACTTCTGGGTATCCTGAGTGTACATATTGCAAGGTCACAGAATGCGCCCCTCTGGAGGGTGCTTGGTGAGCATCTCATGGTGGCAATCCTGATTATAGTGATAACACACTACACAGGTGACTGGATAGCCTCAACATTTGGCTAAACCCACTTTATAAAGACCCATATACCACTACAATCTCAAAATTTGAGAAAAAACAGTATCAGGACCCTATTGAGTTCATGATCTCCCTACAGGATACACTGCATGCCAGGTCAAGTGCCCCAGATATGCATGAGTCGTCACCCTCAGAAACCCATGAACCCCAGAGTTTCATTGCCTCCATTTCAGGGTCATCAGGGACAGGAACCATTACAGGTTCAAGCATCATTGCACGTATCTCATAGACGGTGTGGAGGTACCCGCTGGATCCAGAGGATGTGTGTGGACCGCAGATTCCATCAGAGATATAGTGGCTTGCAACACCATAGCAGTAGCTGGCATAACTGTAGTTACCTGAATCATAGCTGATTTTTCCCTGATCTAACCAGAACCTGGCCTTTTCAAGGTTATATGGGTATACATGATATTCAAAATCAAAGAAAACCGTGTCAGGGTCGTCTGCCCCATTCTTCATCTCATCAAGGCTCAGGCGGGTTTGAACATCAGAGGGCATTGCATGATAGACCCTCTCTGCAATATCATGGTGATTCTTTACAGACCAGGCCGATGCCCCCGGAATCTGTGATGCCACAAGAATCAGGAGCGCGGCTATAAAAATAGACCTCATCTCAACCTCACAGTAATCAGAGAATTTTTATAGAAATAATTAGGTTCTCACCATATAAACCTTTTGTGAGATAGCGTGTGAATTAATAAAAAAATTTATGGTGAAGCTTAACTTTTTATGATGACTACCCCTATTAATAAAAAATTTACAGTACACGCTTGAGTTCCATGGTACCGTTACATGCGTAAACCTCTGCAGGTATTGAAAATGTCTCAACACAGGTTTTCACAGAATCTGCGATTGGGTAGGGTGCAACTATCCAGAACCTGATGCCATCGGTGTATGCAAATCTTCTCCATTTTCTTATATCACTATTATCGGTGCTTATCTCAACTACAATTTCATCGGAGCCATTAAGGGCATGGACATCAGGCAGGAACCCTTTCAGCATACGTGGTCTGAGTTTCTTTTTACCGTTATTCACCTTTAAATCGTATCCCTGATCTCTGAGGTGTTCAACAACCGTTTTTAACATTATGGAATATTTCTCCTCGTTTTTACTGTAATTTAAAGGTCTTTTGATCATTTCAGGCCCCTTAACTCTTTTTTATCATGATGCCAGAAATTTATTTTTCTGAACATTGTATATAGTATTGTCCGATGTAGTATAAATACTTATACCCCATAGAGATTGCACTGCAAAAAATATATATATTGCTGGAATATAGTAGATATTGGTGATTATGATGAGCGTTCTTGATGATGAAACTCTGAAGATGAGGTACATTGAACTTGTCAGGAAGGGTATACTGGAGAGTGATGAATGTGCTTCCTATGCCAGCAAGGATGAGTTGAAGCCCTGTATGAAGCAGAAGGTTGCTGAATTCGATGACTTCTTTGTGCCGGGTACTGTGCTTATAAGTGAAAAGGCATCCTACAGGCTCAGGGTTGGATACCCAATGGAATAAACATTTTTCTGGTAATAACCGCAAACTTCAAATCAAACCTCCTTTTTTTTGTAAGTTGATTCGCAAACCAACTCCTTTTTTGTAAACCCGTACCTTAAACTTCATTATATTATAACGAGTTTACCTGCATCTGTAATGGAGTATCTATCAAACATCTGGGACTGCTCCACAAGCCCCATTTCCATCAGACCAGAGAGATGCTTGTAGACCATAGCCCTTGAAATGCCGACCTTCCTTGCAATTAAAACCGCGTTGAGGCTTTCCTCCTCAAGGGCCTCGAGTATCCTGAGCCTGGTATCAGATATGTCAAGTTTCAGTGGGGGAAGACGCACCGCAGAATCCCCAAAGCACGTGTAGATACCATCCACCCCCTCACGGTGGGCTAAAAATGAGAGTAGGCCACCAAGGTCACTTCCATCGAATGCAACATAGACCTCCCCATGCTTTTTAGCACCCCTTATGACCTCTGCTATCTTTCTGGCGGCCTCAATGGGGTTTCGCCCCTCAACCCGAATAATACCTCCCTTTATGAATTTCTCGAGACATGTATCATTGAAGTCCTCTGCCTGTACCGATATCAGCCCATCTATCTGGGCCTTCACAGCCACATCAAAGAGGCACCTTCCCCGCAGGTTACTCACAAGCGTCTTCATACCATCACCATTTACAGATCTCAGTATAATAGATACTAATCTCATCATAATATATAATCGTATATGTCTGATTTCCAGAAATGGGAATCCTTAAATTATGATATGTGGAAAATGTTCATCAAAGAACATTAAACAACAGGGGATGTTAGATGACTGTTCAGGAGATGAAAATCGCAGGTGATGATCTCTCAACAAGGGACATCAACAGGAAGATAAAGGAAGGGCTGAGGGATAACATAAAGAAATTCAGCATAGAGAGCAACGCTGAACTGGACTCCATTGTTGTGGGGATAAGGGAGGAAGCAGAGTTCATCCTCAGTGGAAGGTTCGGTGACTTCGTTGGGGCACTCAACCACGGACCAAAGATAGAGATTCATGGAAAAACCGGGAGATACGTTGGCAACAACATGACCGCAGGGGAGATAATCGTCCACGGAGATGCAGACGATGGTGTGGGTTTTGGAACCTACAACGGAACAATAGTGATCCATGGAGACGCAGGTGACGGAATCGGGCAGCTCAACAAGGGCGGTGTGATCATAATCGATGGGGACATAGGTGACCTTGCAGGTCTCTACATGCTGAGCGGAGACCTCATAATAACAGGGGACACCGGTAAAGATATAGGTGACTGGATAATTGGCGGCAACATATACGTTGCTGGAGACTTCGAAACCGGAACCAATGCAAAGGTCCTGGAACCTGAAAGGGATGATCTGAACAAACTATCATCACTCTTCAGCAGATACTCAATAGACGCCTCTCCAGAGGAATTCAAAAAAATACAGCGCAAGGAGATACGTCCATTCTACGGTTAGGTGGTTTAAATGGTGCAGATACTCTTAACAGAACCTGAAAAATGTGATGGGTGTAACAAGTGCGTGGAGGCCTGTGAGGAGGTCCTTGGAAGAAGTGCCATATTCCTCAACAAGATGGACACGGGATACCATGCAATCGTATGCCAGCAGTGTGTTGACCCGTCATGTGCACGGGGATGCTTCAGGGATGCCATCCAGAGGGAAAACGGTGCAGTGAAGATCGACCAGGAGTCATGTGTGGGCTGCAAACTCTGCATGCTCATGTGCCCAATAGGTGCAATAACATACACAGATGATGGGATGGTTAAGTGTGACCAGCAGTGCATGGAAAGCCCCGGTGATACACCTGCATGTGTGGCTGCCTGTGAACAGGGCTGCCTGGAGGCCCTTGACGTTATGGAGTACGTCAACGACATCCAGAGGGGCTTTGAAATCAAAAAACCCACCACATCATCCATAACGCCCTCATCACCATCATCAGACCTTGCAGCAGCAACACAGGGACTGTGTGTATTCTGTGGTACCTGCGAAATCGTCTGTCCCACAGACGCAATAGAGATTGTTGAGGACCATGCCGAGATAGATAAGACCAAGTGTATAATGTGCGGATCATGTCTTGCAGCATGCCCTGTTCTCCTGCCAACAGGCGCAGGAAGCATATGGGACCCAAGGACAATTGCAGATATCAGGTACACATCCAAGGCAGGTAAATATGTCCTCAGGGGATTCGGTACAGAGAGGAGGCTGCCAAACTTTGACGATATAATAATACTCCCTGCCCAGGCATCAATTCCCCCTGTTGACAAGTACAGGGAGCCCTGCAACACCAGCGTGGTGCTTGGTGACAGATTTGCAGAGGAACCACTGGTCCTCCAGACCCCTGTACTCATTGCGGGTATGTCCTTCGGTGCCCTCAGCAAGGAGAGCAAACTGGCCATGGCCAAGGGCACATCCCTCGTGGGATCCTGCGCCAACACAGGTGAGGGCGGAATGCTACCCGAGGAAAGGGAACTTGCAGATAACCTCATGGTACAGTACTCCAGCGGCCGCTTCGGTGTATCCTCAGACTACCTCAACGTGGCAGATGCAATAGAGGTCAAGATAGGGCAGGGCGCAAAGCCAGGGATGGGTGGGCACCTCCTGGCAGAGAAGGTAAGCCCTGAGGTTGCAAAGATCCGTGGAATACCCGAAGGAACAGACGCCCTCAGCCCTGCCCGTTTCCTTGACGCCACAAGGGAGGGCGACCTTGCAAAGCACATAGAACTCCTCAGGGAGGTCACCGACTGGAGGGTTCCAATTGTTGTCAAACTTGGACCTGGAAGGGTCTACGAGGACGTCCAGATCGCAGCCGAGGCCGGGGCAGATGTGATCTCAGTTGATGGAATGGAGGGTGGAACAGGTGCTGCACCTGAGGTTGTTATAGAGCATACAGGTGTTCCAACCCTCGCAGCCCTTGTGCAGGCAGTTAACGGTCTCAATGACATCGGACTCAAGGATGAGGTTGACCTCATCATAACCGGCGGTATCAGGAGCGGTGCCGACGTTGCCAAGGCCATGGCAATGGGTGCAGATGCGGTCTACATCGGTACAGGTGCAATGATCGCCATGGGATGCCGTGCCTGCCGCATGTGCTACACAGGTAAGTGCCCTGTTGGTGTGGCAACACAGGACCCTGTCCTCAGGAAAAGGATGGACGTGGACCTTGCTGCCAGAAGGGTTGCCAACTACATAAAGTCCATGACCGAGGAGGCCAAGATGCTGGCACAGCTTGCAGGCCACGACGACATAAGGAAATTCAGCCCTGATGACCTGCGTGCACTGGACACCAACACAGCGGAGATCACTGGACTTAAACTCATAAACCAGTGAGATTCGCTGAAACCTTTTCCTTTTCAAAAATCCCCAAAGTTCTTTTTCACAAACCCTAAACCACAAAATTCCAAGAAACTTTCTTTTCCCGCTGAAATTGATAAAGGATTTATCGGTTGAACACTGAATAGTTCACATGGACACAAAAAGCAGGAACATAATCTGGTGCTGCTCTTTGCAGGGGTCTTCATGGGGGCGCTCGATATAGGAATAATCGGCCCGGCGCTTCCTGCAATTGAAAAATCATTCCATGTGGACCCCCGCCTTGCATCCTGGATGTTTGCATCATACATACTTTTCTTCATGGTGGGAACACCTGTCATGGCAAAGCTCTCAGACAGGTACGGTCGGAGAAACATTTACATCCTTGACATAACCCTCTTTACAACGGGATCCGCCATAACAGCGTTATCACCATCATATCCCCTTCTCATCCTCGGAAGATAACTTCAGGGATTCGGTGCCGGGGGTATCTTCCCTGTTGCAAGTGCATTCATAGGGGACACGTTCCCCCCTGAGAGCCGCGGCAGGGCGCTCGGTATCATCGGATCGGTATTCGGTTTCTCATCAATAGCAGGTCCCGTGCTTGCAGGTTTCATACTCCCCTACGGGTGGGAGTGGCTGTTCCTCATCAATATCCCGGTGGCAGCCATCATTGTTATAGCAGGATTCTTCATACTCCCCGTCACGGTTAAGGATGATGAGGGTGGTTTTGATGTCCTGGGGACCATCATACTCGCCGTCCTTGTAACATCACTGGCCATTGGCATAAACCAGCTTAATACAGCAGATATCCCGGGAAGCATCACAAGACCAATCGTTTCACTTCCCCTTTTAATCGCCATGGCACTTCTACCCATCCTCTGGCGTGTTGAAAACAGCGCCCGGGATCCCATAATACAGGTGGACCTACTCAGGGAAAGGGAGGTCAGAATTGCAACTGCAATATCTGCAGGCAATGGCCTGTCACAGTCGGCCATCGTCTTCATACCAAGCTATGCCCTCCTGGCCCTTTCACTATCAGAATCAATGGCCAGTTTCAGTTTACTTCCATTTGTGATGACAATGGCCCTTGGGGCACCTGTTATCGGTTTCCTGCTTGACAGGGTGGGGTCAAGGACCGTGATGGTCTCAGGTAGCCTCATACTTATAACTGGGTGCCTGATGATGGCCCTTCTATCATCCACCTTGGGACTCTTCATACTGGCCGAGGTTCTCATGGGCCTTGGCCTCATAACAGTTATAGGGGCCCCCCTGAGGTACATAATGCTTTCTGAGGCTCCCCCTGAACACAGGGCCTCCGGCCAGGCCCTCCTGAATATACTTTCAAGTGCTGGTCAGCTGGTGGGTGGTGCCATGATCGGGGGTGTTGTGGCATCCATTGGAGGAACCGGTGGTTACAGGTATTCATTCCTTCTCCTTGTGTTTGTCGCCATGACCATCTTCCTCCTATCAACACGCCTCAAGAGAAGGGAAGAACAGCTTGCTACCATGAAAAGGAACCTTTAGGTAATTCTATTAATCAAAAAAGTTTTTTAGAAACCATATACGCGTGATTACTGCTACTAAAAAAATTAAAAGTTTGGGTTATTCCGATGTGAGATACTGGTAGGTGAGTGCTGCAAGAACCGCCCCCACAATGGGCCCTATGACGTAGATGGGGTAGTAGTTCCAGAGGTTAGTGCCTGCAAAGATCATGTCATTGAGGTAGGGGCCAAAGGTACGTGCCGGGTTCAGTGAACTTCCACTTATGTTACCCAGTGTTGTGATTATACCGGCAACCGTGAGACCAATTATGATCCCTGCGAATCCCTTAGGGGCCCTCTCATCAACTGCAATACCCATTATTGTGATCATGAGGAGGAATGTACCAACCACCTCTGCAAGCATTGCCTGCCAGTAGCTGATCCCAGGAAATGGTGCTGTTGCCCCCAGCCCACCAACGGTGGCCGCTCCTATACCAGCACACTGGAGGAATATGAAGCTCCCGAATGCAGCTCCAAGGAGCTGTGCAATGATGTAGGGTACGACTTCACGTCCAGGGAACTTCTTAACAGACCATAACCCTATGGTAACTGCCGGGTTTATGTGGCAGCCCGAGATGTTTCCCAGGGCATATATGCTGGCAGCTATTGCAAAACCAAAGGCGAGACCTATTGCAACCCAGTCCCCGAGTCCCCCAAGGAGCCCTATTCCAATATTGAATGGGTTGGGGGATGTACCACCAGATGCTATCATCAGTGTCACCGCGGCTGACCCCGCCCCAAAAAACACAAGAATGAAGGTCCCTATAAACTCGGCGATGCACCTTTTTGTAAGGGATACCATGCTAGTCCTCCTTCATGAGGTTGTAGCAGTAGGGGCAGAGTATCCTTGGCAGGGTGCCCTGAACCTTCTCTGCCGGGAAGGGGTAGCCGCCACTCCATACCTCTGTTTCCTCACGTATTGCGTGTTCTGTGCAGAGGCCCATACCGCAGACAATGCATATGGCCACAGCATCGGTATCCTTTCCCTGCTCTGCACATACATAGCATTTCATACCATCACCCGAAAAAAGAAGTGTTTTAAGGCTATACAGCCTCTCTCCACTGGCAGTGGTTGTGCCTGAAGTCCACAAGTGCTGCCGCTGCACAGTTCTTACAGGTCCTTGCAGGTGATGCTGCGCTCTCCTTATGGAGTGCGATTATGTTGGTCATGAGGGTTGCTGTTACAGGTTCACTTGTAAGGAGGCATGGGTAATCGGCAAGTCTCATGAGGGCTGAGAACCTCACGGTTATTGCACAGGCAGGGTATGTGTAGCGCTGCGGGTTCATTATAACCTCGTTTTCATGTATCGGTGAGAGGTCAACCTTATGTCCAGCGACCATTGGCTCAAGTGGGCCCTCTGCTCCGTTTAGCATCCTCCTTGCCTCATCCAGGTGGGTCCATCCACGGTATATCATGTCCATGAAGTCACTGTTGTGGAGCTCTGCTGCAGCCCCCCTTGTGGGGTATAACTGGACATAGTTGTGGAACCTCTTGGTGAGGAGGTCAACAACACCGATTGCATTGAATCCGTCGAGTTCAAGTATGTACTCAACTGCACATGCAGATGAACCTGTTGCAAGGCTCAGCACATCATATTCGCTCTTAAATGAGCTGACTGCACTGTTAAGTGTGCTTTCCATAACCCCTGTTGTTGCCTCGATTATGGCCATCACCACATCATCCTTGCACATGTTGTAGGTGGACTGGGCTATGTGGTGTGATATGTCACCGACGCAGTACGCCGGTACCGTGAGTATGTTGCCGTAGTGCACCCCATCATCAATGGCGGCCTTCACCGTCCCCTCCATCTCCTTCCTGTAGCGGGACATGTACTCCCTCACATCGAAGGACTCGTGTCCATGATCGTCCATGAGTTTTGCCTGTGCCTCAACAGGTTCCTGGTAGATGTATTTCACCATCTCTATTTCCTTCTCTGCCGCCTCTGCAGCGGTTGCCCCGTTTTCGATCTCATTTGCGAATACCTCTCCAATACCATAGGAGGTGTTCATACCCCATGACTTTGCTGAGAGGATCGCCTGTTTGTGCATCTCGGGTATGTCTGTTTCAGTGAGGATCCTGTTCACCACGTTGCTTGTGCTTCCTGGCATGAGGGCGAAGTCAACCACACAGGTTGGTCCATAGAATCCTCCATACCTTCTTATTGCCTCCCTTCCTATGAGGGCCTCTGCCCTTCCTATTGCATCTATGAATGCCTCAAGGCTCTTCTCAAATTCACTGTCCTCGTCCCTCAGTATCTCCAGGACCACGGGTGTCTGGTAGTGTTCAACGAAGGGGTCATCCTCTGGTCTTATGGTGTCTGTAAGGCTGTCAAGTATCTCATAGTGGGCCTTCACTGAGTCCTTGTGCAGGTTTATCACCGCCTCGCTCTGTTCTCCGACAGCCTTCATGTCCTGCACAACGTCCAGGTAGGCCTTTGTATCCTTTATTTTAAACTCCTTTCCCCTGTTCTTTTTTATGGTTTCCACATCGGCTTTCTGGGCCATCATGGCCTCTTTTACCATTTTCTCATATAACTCAGCCATTAGATCACCTTCGGTAGAAAGGTCTCCCGGATCAGTCCCCGTTTGACCACATTCATTAAATAGATCACCTTCATTAATATCACTTTCTAAAAGTTACAAGACAAAAGTTTTAAATAAATGTTGTTCTCTGAAAAAATTTCAGTTTATAATGATTATTAATTAAAATTTTTGGAGTTGGGGTAAATATGAAGTGGTAGCAGACACATATACCGTTACGGTGATGGCATGCAGGTTGACTTCAGTATGGAAAACATCAGAAGGTGCCTCTGCCTTGAGTGTCCCGTGCAGAGCAGGAGTCAGTGCGTGGCAGATAAGAAGAAGATAATGCTCCTCATAACCCAGCAGGACCTTGACAGTGCCATGCGCATGGACACCGACAGGGTTCCAGGGGTCTACTGTTCCACAGGTAAAGCCATTTGCAGGGATATAGATCCCCATGAGGAATGCCTCTGCAGTGGGTGTGAGGTCTGGCGTGAGCACAGGTTATCTGAGGATGAGGTATCTGAGTACTTCTGTGTCAGAGAAAGGTAACTTCGTAATATAGATGTATAATGAAGTTGGTTCCCTGGTGTGGAAAGATGAGCAGAAATGCAGGATCTGGACCGCCACATATATACCACAACAGCAATAAACCATGAATTTGAGTTGAAATTTATTTGTACATCAGAGATGTCTGTAAGTGACATCATAGTATACCTCCGAGGTGAAACATATCCAGCTATCACACATATCCGTAAGTGACATCATAACCGTGCTCACACCCACCTGCAACCTCAGGTGCAGGTACTGCTTCTTCACCCCACGAAACTGCAGGGAGTATGATGCGGAGAGGATAGCAGACCGGGTCCTGAGGATCAGTTCAGAGGAGGGTATAGACAGTGTGCTCATAGCCGGTGGTGAGCCCACACTGCAGAGGGACCTGCCTGAATTCACAGAGGCCCTCAGCAGGGACCTCCATGTGACCATCTCAACCAACGGCACACGGTGGGAAATCCTGAGGAAGAGTACATTCCACGAGGTCCACGTTGACCTCAAGGCACTCGATGATGAGAAACACCTGCAGCTCACAGGAAGATCAAACAGGTCTGTCCTTGAGTGTATAGAGGAACTCACAGGTTCAGGTAAACTGGAGGTCTCAACTGTCCTCATCCCTGGAATCGTGGATGTTGATGAGATTGAAAAAATCGCGGAGTTCCTCTCAGAGTGGGACGTTCCCTACCGCATAACCGGTTATGTTGGCTACAACAACAGCCTGGGTGCCCGGCGGCCCAGGGATGATGAAATAGTGAGGGCTGCGGAGATAAGCAGGAAGTACCTCAGCAGTGTCTCAACATCACTGGACTTCCGGAGGCATAAGAGGAGAAGGATGGTCCTGGACCACATCTAAGGAAAACGATGATCCTGGAAAACATCTGAACAGGCGATGCTCCATCAGATGTACTCCTCTGAGATTAAAATCAAAAAATATATAAATGCTGCGCCTTTTATATTGACAGTAGGTTGGGGATCTTATGAGAAAAGCGCTGATTCCGGTTATGGTATTATTCTTGCTGGTTATGGGTGTCTTCACTGCAGCTGCGGTCAATGAGACTGGAAACAATTCATCAGTGAATAACACTTCAACTCCCCGTGGGGGTGTGGTGCAGCCACTTTCACTGTGGTCATCAGTAACCGTTGAGCCATCCACCATCAGCCTTGGAACGGTACCCCCTGATGGGATTGAGAGGAGCTACCCCGACGCTGTAACAGCAACTGTAAACTACATAATCGCCGGTGGTGATACCCTCTCTGTAAGGGCATCAGGCAACCTTGTAAATACAGCCAACAGTTCACTCACGATACCCCTCTCCAATTTTAAGTTCAGCACACCAAGCCTAAGCAAGAGGCCATTTACAACCTCCAACCAGGTCATAATGACATATTCTGGATTTATAGGATCCTCAAGTGTTCCACTCAGCCTTTACATAACTGTGCCTACATACACGGATCCAGGCACATACTCAACAACCCTCATCTACACATCAACCTGATTTTGTGACAATAATCACAAATTCATTTATACGAGTATGCCGACGACAACAGCCAGATAAACCCTGACATACAGGAAGTCACAGACGAAAACGGAACAAGGATCAACTTCACAAGGACCTTTGACCCGGCAGCCAACATAACAAAGATCCTCTTCACCTACGGGAACATCACAAACACCACACGGTTCACCATAAAGGTCAGGGCCCCCGGTTACAGGGAACTCTCACACACATTCCAGCTCACAGACTACGGGACAAAATACGCTGCTTACCTCTCCCTCAGGATGAACGCCACAGACGCCTACAGACTGGGAAGGGAGATCACCAGGAAGGCTGACAAGATACTGAACTTAACAAAAACAGGTGATGTCCTGGTTATAACAACAGCCGGAACAGCATACTACAGGAACCAGACATCAGAGGATGTCCTTGAGGGCATACTCAACCAGGCCCGCGGTAGAGTGAGCTACGGGAAGGGTAACCTTCTGATGCTCAGAAAAACACGCCTCGACCCCCTGGACTTCGCATTCATCGTAAGGAAGGGAAACGACCTCATAGTGGCATACTTCAAAAACGCCAGCATGACACCACTCTACGTTGGAACCGTGTCACAGAACATGACACTCACACAGTACCAGGCACTCCAGAAAAAACTCGGAAGCGACACATTCCCCATAGCAAGCCTTGCAAACGCATGGGCAATAGGACTATCACCTGACATACTCAGGGAGGCGGCATTCCATGGACACGTCTGCCTCGGTACCATCAGCGGATACGCAATGATAGAGACACTCCTAAAATACTACCCTGCAACCAATGAATTCGGACTTCCACTGGAGGGTGTCAGTTACCAGGTTGTTGGTGTGCCCGGTGGATCAGACGATGACGTATTCATATACGCCATGGACGCAACACCAGGTAAGAGGGCCTACGTTGGTTTCAACACAACGGCGGACACCAATATTGTTGGATTCATCAGGTGGAACTCAAAGACAAAGACAGGAACCCTCATAATAATGGCCTACAGTCAGCAGGAACTGATAAACAAATACAAACAGGAAACAAAAGCCACGGCGGTCTCTGAACTCAAGTTCAATGCATGGGCAGTTAAAAAACTCACAACAAGTCCCGAATCACTTGTGAAGATCCTCTACGCATTCGACAACCTCACACAGGACCAGGTCAACTATATCATGGGATATGAACCCACCAAGGGTAACACAACCATCAGTGCAGCCGGACTCGACCTCAACTACATACTGAACCAGACAAACCTTGTGAATGCAACACCGGCAAACAGGACATACATTACAGGAAACCTCACCTACGGTGACCTCAAAAACATCGGGCGCCTTGCAGCCGAGAAGGCCGTGGAGCTCTTCAGGGCAATGGGTATAAACCTTGAGAAGGATGACTACCACCTTTTCGTGCTGACATCCGCAGGTTATGTGAGGATCAACGGCCAGGACACAGGCGCTGTATGGGATGGAATATTCGATGTGCTGGGATCAAGGTTAAGCAGAAAGACACTCCTGCCTGTCCATGCACCGCTCTGGGGTCAGCTGAAGTTCGACTTCTGCCTAATCAACGGGACCCAGAAGATAATCAGGTCAATGTACTACAACCTCACAACAGGAACATTCACTGTTCAGAGTTCAGCGAATTACATAATCCAGGAGGTACTCCCCTATGATCCGCCATTCGACGTGCTAATGGGCTGGCTCTTCCACAACCATGTCTGTGGTGGAAGCTCACCCGGTTACCTCATAGCAGACTACATATTCCAGAATTATCCCCGGGGTGAGAACGAGAAGTACATCTACGTTACAACACTGGACAACTGTAAGGATGACATCCTCTTCATGCTCCTGGGGGTTTCAGCTGGACAGGGAACCTACTCCAACCAGAGGCTGACAACTGAGGAGACAAGGCTCGAGACAGAGGGCGGTATGAATGGAATGGTGGGCTACATAGTGGTATGGGATGAGAAGACCAACACAGGAAGGGTTGCAATAATCACCTGGCAGGGCCCACGCTTCGCAGCCGGATCCAACATGTACGAGGAATATATCAGGCTCTACAAGCACGACTACTCATCACCTAACCTGATAGCCCTGCCGACGGTCAGTAAAGCGGCTGAGCGATTCATAAACAGGGAAGAACTCAACATACTCCTCTCAGGGGGTACAGGGTCCATGAATGCGCTCCAGTACATATTCAGCATCCCAGCAAACAGGACACGTGAAGACCTCATCCCGGTGAACAATGGCGGAAGCCAGAACGGAAACCAGGGAGGAGTACCCGGCATTCCAGGCGGCTCCACAGGTGGTTCAACCGGGGGTTTACCCTCAGGTTCCCATGGTACCGCAGGCCATGCAGATTACACGCCGGGTGCTGAGCATACTGCTTCGCCGGCTGATGTGAATGCGGCATCTGAGGTTTCAGAGGATTCTCCCATGGAGGCTAAGAGGGCCTATGAGGTTACAAACGCAACCTCCACTTCTGGCGGCGCTGACTCCTCATGGTACGTTTATGGTATCGTGGGTGTCCTTGTGGCCGCTGGCCTCGTGGCCTTCGGTTTCGTGAGGGGCGGAGCTGGAAAGTGAAAGTCCTCTTTTTTCTATTTTTTATATCATCACTCCCTGTTAAGGAAAAATTTATACATGTGCATCCCTCATATTATCATGGAGGTTTTAAAATGAAGAGGGGTGTGTCATTAATTCTCGTTCTCGTCCTCATGCTGATGCCATGCTCCTATGCATGGAAGACCGTCACCCACTATGACGCCGCTGAGGCCATCTATGAGAAGCTTCCATCCTCCAAGAGATCAAAGATCAACATTAACGCCATGATCGACGGATCCAACGACCCTGACGAAAAGTTTCATGATACTGTTAGGCACAGCTTTCCCAGAAGCTTTACAGAGGCTAAAAAGTGGCTTGACAGGGGTAGGAGTGCCTACAGAAGCAAGAATTACAGGTATGCCAGTTACTGCTTTGGTGTTGCAAGCCACTACATCACAGACACTTTCTCAGCACCTCACTGTGTAAGTGGAGAGTCATCTACACTCCATAACAGCTACGAAAAACAGGCCACGTACCTTGCACCCAGCATAAGCTACGTTTCAGGGGACATCTACAGCCTCATGCAGCGGGGCTACCTCAATGGAAGGAGCGACTGGTCAAGGTGGACAAAAACCAAAAGCAGCTCGATAGTCCAGAGGGACCTCAATATGGGGACCAGCGTAGCCTACAGGGCAATAAACCTTGCCATGAATTAAAACCCCAATTTTATTTTTTTGGAAGATAAACCCATACATCATCCATCAAAAAAGTAAATTTTCAGAACTCCGAGACCTGAACCAGCCACTGAAGAATAAATAATCAAAAAATAATGTGTATTTTCAGAACTCACCTAGAAGCTGAGTTCAGATATCCTTTCCATTGCCCTCACAGTATTTTTAAGGGAGTTGAATGCTGTTAGCCTGAAGTATCCCTCACCGCTCGGTCCAAAGCCAGACCCTGGTGTTCCAACAACCTCCGCCTCATTGAGTAGCATGTCAAAGAACTGCCACGAATCCATGCCCTCAGGTGTCTTTATCCAGATGTATGGTGCGTTAACACCACCATAGTACCTCAGACCGGCACTTTCAAGGCTCTCCCTTATTATCCTTGCATTCTCCATGTAGTAGTCTATTGACTCCCTTATCTCCCTCTGGCCCTCAGGTGTGTAGACCGCCTCGGCGGCCCTCTGCACAGGGTAGGATACCCCATTGAATTTTGTTGTCTGGCGCCTGTTCCAGAGCTCCTTAAGGGAGTGCATCCTCCCCTGACTGTCGGGGACCTCCAGTTCCTCTGGCACCACAGTGAAGGCGCACCTTGTACCTGTGAAGCCGGCGTTCTTTGAGAAGCTCCTGAACTCAACTGCAACCTCCCTTGCACCCTCCACCTCATAGATGCTGTGGGGTATTCCATCCTCCTGTATGTAGGCCTCGTACGCTGCATCGAATAGTATTATGCTGCCACTGTCCCTTGCATAGTCAACCCACTCTGCGAGTTGCTTCTCTGTGAGCGCTGTTCCTGTGGGGTTGTTGGGGTAGCAGAGGTATATGAGGTCAACCTTCTCCTCAGGAAGTGCTGGTATGAATCCGTTCTCCTCTGTGCACGGAATGTACACCAGACCACTGTACCTTCCAGTCTCATCTGCGGGACCGGCCCTTCCCGCCATAACGTTGCTCTCCACGTACACTGGATAGACAGGGTCTGTCACCGCGACCACATTGTCCTGTCCAAAGATCTCCTGGATGTTTCCTGTGTCACACTTTGCACCGTCACTTATGAATATCTCCTCGGGTGAAACCTCAACACCCCTTGAGGCGTAATCGTTTTCTGCTATGGCCTCCCTGAGGAATGGGTAACCCTGTTCAGGTCCATATCCCATGAAGGTTTCCTCGTGAGCCATCTCATCGACGGCCCTGTGGAAGGCCTCCACCACCGCGGAGGGGAGGGGCCTTGTAACATCCCCTATACCCATCCTTATCACATCGGCGTCAGGGTTTTTCCTCTGGAAGTCCTCCACTCTCCTGTTTATCTCAGAGAATATGTAACTGCTTTTAAGTAGCAGGTAGTTTTCGTTTACTGTCACCATGATTTAACCTCTCAGAAACTAATTTTCAGGTAGGTTCCCTGAAGAAGAATGATATTATCATGTAGTCCACAGGAGTTAATAAAAATTGCTGTATAAAAAGTTGCAATCCCTGTTAATGGGGCTGAATGCCATCAACAATAAGGTCTCAGATATTTATCTGAAGGTTTTACATTCCTCCACGAACTTCAATGCTCCTTTGATTATAATAATTGCTTCTTTCTGATCTATTTCTGAAAGGATACCATAATCCGCCTCTTCCCTATCTTCATATGCCCTCAGAAGTATGTCAAATATCTCCTTCTGGAATCCCCCATTCTTTACGAATTTGAGTCCAAACTGTGAAATCAATCCCCTGTGAGTCTTCGGGTAAATGTTCCTCCGTGATAGCAGCGCTCTTGCTGCAAAGAACATTGCGTAGTATGCTCTGCTTACAGCATCTCCATAGAATCCATGTTCGCACAGTGTTCTGGCAGCCTCAAGTTTCCTGACTGCCTTTTCCATTAAAATTTCCTCATCACCCAAGCACCACACCCTCTTTCCTTATTCTGGAGATGAAATGGGTGTCCCCCAGAAGCCTGTATTCCTCAGGGGAAATTACCTTAACTGAGATATGGACACCTGTACTGAGGAGTATATCGCGCGCCTTCCTTATGACCTTATCCTTTATTTCAGTTTTTTTTGTGGAGATTATGATTATGTCTATATCAGAGCCCTCTCTATCATCCCCCCTGGCAACGGACCCAAAAAGGATTATTTTTTCTATTTCAGGATAATTCAGTGACTCTGAAAACTTCCTGGCAAGTTCAAGTCTGTTCATCATTACCCCCCAGAACGAAGTGTGAACCCGAAGATCTATTGACAGTTTCAGATCTTTTCGCCATTATAATTAAATTTATGTGTGCTCCCAGTAGAGTCTACCTGTTTAATCTGTCCACTGAAAGACGATCTCGCTCACAGACAAGCCGTGCGTCTTCGACGTCTAACTGTTTGATCTGTCCACTGAAAGGCCTTCAAGAAAAAAAGGGTTTAAAGAGGTTCCCATTCATTTATGGGCATAATAGAATACCAGTCTCTCCCCTGATGAATCAACCCTGGCAAACCCGAATCTTTCAAGCTGTACCACATCATCAACCTCAAGTTCTGAGGCATCTCCCTCAATGACACCCTCAATCTCTGAGGCGTCAGGCATCACGACCACTGCCTTGAGGGCTGATTCAGCTGGAACCCAGTGTATCATGGCTGCCTGCAGCTCCCTTGCCTCCTCGATGCCCTCACTGTGGTATCTGAGTTCACCATCAGAGTAGATCACGTTAACAGCATCTATTAACCTGAGAGGACCCTCCCTGAGGTCCCCACGGGGGAGGTACACGTCCCCATTCAGCTCGAGGATGCGGTTACCCAGTTCAGGTTTATCAGGGTGCAGGGATCTTTCAACCCTGATGGGTCCTGGCAGCCCCTCTATTTCGAACCTGACAG
The DNA here is from genome assembly GCF_000145295.1 of Methanothermobacter marburgensis str. Marburg. NCBI lineage: Archaea > Methanobacteriati > Methanobacteriota > Methanobacteria > Methanobacteriales > Methanobacteriaceae > Methanothermobacter > Methanothermobacter marburgensis. The sequence continues at coordinate 496,354 of NC_014408.1, read as the reverse complement.
GGTCTGCCGCGAAGAAGTACCTCCTGGCTTCTTCCTCCAGGATGTTGCGGTTGAGGCCGTAGATCTTCTTCCAGCTCATGGTGGAGTCTGCTATCTTGACACCGATCTCAACCATGAGTTTCCTTATTGCATCAGACCTTATACCCCTCCTTGCGATGGCCCTGATGGTTCCAAGGCGGGGGTCATCCCAGCCAGAGTACTTGCCCTCGACTATTCCCTCCCTTGCCCCTGATGTGCTCAGTGCAATGTCATCCATCTTAAGGCGCCCGTAGTGTATGAATACAGGGGGCTCCCAGCCCAGGTGCCTGTAGAGGTACTCCTGTTTTTCACTGTTTGCAAGGTGGTCCTTGCCCCTTAGGACATGGGTCACCCCGAGGAGGTGGTCGTCCACAGCAACCGAGAAGTTCATCATGGGGTACACCCTGTAGCGTGTACCTGTGCGGGGGTGTTCGGCCTCCACTATCCTCATTGAAACCCAGTCCCTTATGGCGGGGTTGGGGTGCTGGAGGTCTGTCTTAACCCTCACAACCGCTGAGCCCTCTGGCATCTCAAACATCTCCCTCCAGCGCTGGAGGTTCTCCCTGACCCCCAGGTCACGGCAGTGACAGGCCTTCCCCTCATTTTTGAATTCCCTGAATGCCTCGGGGGTGCATGTGCATACGTATGCCCCGCCCCTCTCTATGAGCCTCTCTGTGTACTCATAGTAGATCTCCATTCGGTCGCTCTGGATGATGGTCTCATCCCATTCAACACCAAGCCACTCCAGGTCAGAGGGGATCATATCATAGGCCTCCGGGTCAACCCTTCGGGGGTCGGTGTCCTCGATTCTGAGTATTAGTTTGCCATCATACCTCCTGGCGTATTCATGGTTGAGGATGGCTGCCCTTGCATGGCCTATGTGGAGTGGTCCGCTGGGGTTGGGGGCGAACCTCAGTACAACCTCACCCTTAACATCAGGGAGGTTCCTGAGTCCCTGTCTCTTCTTCTGCTTCCTCTCCCTGATCTCAAGACCTAGCCTCTCCATTTCACTCTGCTGTTCTTCGGGTTTTAAACTGTTAACCTTCTCAACAGCAGCCTGAACAGCCTCCTTGACCTCAGGGGCCCTCTTTCTGAGTTCAGGTTCATTGCTCATAACGGCCCCCATGACGGCGCCCGGGTTTGCCTTTCCCTTATGCTTAACAGCATTCATGAGTGCGTAGCGGTAGACGAGGTCCTCCACCATCATCACCTAGTGTTCCCTTTCAAGTACAAAGTCAGCTATCCTCATGAGTGCGTCCCTTGCATCTGAGTCTTCAAGTATCTCAAGGCGCTCCTTGGCCATCCTCACATAGTCAAGGGCCACCTCATGGGCATACTGGGTTGCACCGTAGCGTTCAAAGATCTCTATGGCCTCAGCGACACTGCCCTCATCACCTGATCCGAGGATCGATATGAGCCTCTCCCTGTCCTCCTCTGATGCCTCCTCAAGGGCCTTTACAACCATGAGGGTCATCTTGCCCTCTGCTATGTCACTGCCCACAGGTTTGCCCAGAGATTCCTCATCACTCACCACATCCAGGTAGTCGTCGTGTATCTGGAATGCGAGGCCGATGAATTTGCCGTAGTCCTCCAGGGCCTCAACCTCTCTCTCTGATGCGCCCCCCATTATGGCACCTGCCTTTGTTGCTGCTGCAATGAGGGCTGCGGTCTTCTTGTAGATCATCTCCATGTACTCATCCTCTGTGACATCCAGCCTCTCCTCAAAGCCCATGTCAAGGGCCTGGCCCTCACATATCTTAACGCATGAATCAACCACCACTGCAAGGGCATCCTTCACCCTTTCTGAGTCCCCGTTCCTGATGACGGCCTCGAAGGCCTTGGAGAAGAGGACGTCCCCTGCAAGTATGGCCATGGGTTCACCCCATATGACATGGACTGAGGGTTCCCCTCGCCTCATCTCATCATCATCCATTATATCATCGTGAATGAGTGAGAATGTGTGTATCAGTTCTATGGCCGCAGCCACCCCTGCAGCGTCCTCAGGGTTTCCGCCTACAGCCTCACAGCTAAGGAGTGCAAGTGAAGGTCTTATCTTCTTACCACCTGCTGTTATGAGGTGTTCTGATGCCTTAAGGAGCGTATCAGGTGTTATGTCGCTGATGCACTCCATTATCCTCTTATCGGCCACTTCAGAGTACTTTCTGAGAATATCTAATACTTCCGTCATCGGATACCTCCATTAAATACCTGTGCCTGTCCATTCCTCAAGATGTGTATGTCGTTACCCAGCTTGTAGCCCTCCTCCTCTGCTATCTCGGCGTAGGCCGAGAGCATGCTGAGGTCTCCGTGGGCTGGTATTATGTGCATGGGGTTGAGCATCCTTATGAAGTCCCTGTGGTCCTCCCTACCTGCATGCCCTGATACGTGTGCATTTGTGTAGATCCTTGCACCGCTTGATGCCAGGCGACGCTCCATGAGGTTCCTGTTTGCAACGTTCATGGGGTTGGGTATGACGGGGGCTGATATCACCACATTGTCACCCCTCTTTATCCGGAACTGGGTCTTTGCATTGGCTATCCTAGGCAGCAGAGCATCGGGTTCCCCCTGGTGACCTGTTGTGATGAGGAGGTAATCCTCACGCTTTGCCTCTGCACGTGCAAGGGCCCTGTTAACAGCCTTTGGACTTCCATATATGCTGGCATTCTCAGGGAGTTTGAGTATGCCCATGGCCTCTGCGAGTCCACAGTATCTCTCCATTGACCTTCCAAGGAGGAGCATCTGCCTGTCGCTCTGTGATGCTATGTCACTTATGGCCTGTATACGCTCCATGTGGGAGGAGAAGGTGGTCACTATCATCCCGTTCCTCTCCTCAAGGGGGTTCTTCATTATATCCTCAAGGACTATCCTTGCAACCTTCTCTGAGTGTGTCTTGACCTCCTGCTTCTCGTTGGCCCTGGTTGTTTCAACTATCATTGCCAGGACGCCCTTCCTTCCAAGCTCCCTGAGGCGGTGGTAGTCAGGTGGTGGTGATATCTTCTGGTGGTCATCGAATTTGAAGTCAAGTGCATAGACTATTATACCCTCCGGTGTGTGGAGTGCTGCTATAACTGACTGTGGTATACTGTGGGTTGACTGTATGAACTCCAGTGTTATACCAGGGGATATCTGGCACTTCTCCCCTGCATTGAGGACCTGGAGTGTGTTTAGGACATTGAACTTTCGCTCTGCCTTTATTGTCCTCTCTATGAGTGCTATTGTGTAGGGTGTTGCTATTATGGGGGCCTGGTACCTGTGGGCCAGCTTTGCAACCGCCCCTATGTGGTCCAGGTGCCCGTGTGTGAACACTATTGCCCTGACCTTTCCATCAACGTCCTTCATGAGGGTATCATCGGGTATGACACCCCTCTCTATGAGGTCCAGGCTGTGCATCCTTGCAATGTCTGTGTCCTCATGTATGTGAACCCTGTCAAGGTGAATCCCCATGTCAAATATTACAACATCATCCCCCACCTTAACGGCGGACATGTTCTTACCTACTTCCTCGTATCCGCCGATCGCTATTACTTCTACGCTCAAATTATTACCTCCTGGCGTATTTTATTGTTTCAAAGCCCCTTTCATTTAGCCACTCTCTGGTTCGGCCCATTATTATGACTTGTGAATTTCTGAGATCGTCAAGTGTTTCTGCACCTGCAAGGTACATGGCGGTTTTAAGTGCCTCGTTGAACCTTTCAATTACCCTTATAACGGCCCTGTAACCCTGGCCTGCAGCTTCAAGTACCGGGAGTGCTATTCCAGCCATTGTTGCACCTAGGGCTATGGCCTTTGCAGCGTCAAGTCCGCTTCGTATACCCCCTGATGCAATCACAGGCACGTTTACTGACTCTGCAACCTCCACTGTGCTTGCAGCGGTGGGTATTCCCCAGTCCCAGAAAAGCTCACCCAGGTATCTGTCGTCTGCACGGTAGGTTTCAACTGCGGCCCAGCTGGTTCCGCCTGCACCTGCAACGTCTATGGCCGCCACCCCGCATGCTTCAAGTTTTATGGCGTCCTCTGAGGATATACCTGCGCCTGTCTCCTTGACCATTACAGGGACATCCATGGACTTCACAATTGATGATATGGATTCGAGGGCCCCGGTTGAGTCCACGTCGCCTCCGGGTTGTATTGACTCCTGGAGGGGGTTGAGGTGCACTGCGAGTGCATCTGCATCTATCATCTCAACTGCCCTCTCTGCATATTCGATGTGGGAGCTTCCAATGTTTCCCACGAGCATTGCTGATGGGGCCTCTTTCCTTGCTATGGCGTAGGTCTCCTCAACCTCAGGGTGTTCAACACCTGCCCTCTGGCTTCCAAGTCCAAGTGCAATTCCGAGTTCCTCTGCGGCCCTTGCAAGTTCCCTGTTTATTTTGAGGGCTGCAGGGTGCCCGCCTGTAATTGCACTTATCATTATGGGTGATGAAAGCTCTTTACCCAGGAAATCCAGTCCTATATCTATCTTTTCCCGGTTTATCTCAGGTATGGCCCTGTGAACCATTTCAATTTCCTCGAAGCCTGTGCTCTTCCTGTACTCCACGTCACAGCTTGTGCACAGGATCAAATGCTCCAGTTTTCTATCCGAAATCATTTTAACGCCCTTCAAATTTCCCTTAATTGATAATCCTGAACTATCAGGTTATGATCATGTCTTAATTCCCTTAATTGATGATCTGAATCGATGATCTGGCCTTCAAATTTCCCTTAACTGTAACCCTGAACTATCAGGTTATGATCGTGATATGAATGATTTATTTTCTGATCCTGGTGCCCCTCACAGCCTCTCCACGGAGGGCCCTCAGGATATTTCCAGGTACACCTGCATTTATTATCTCTGATTCTATACCCCTCTCTGCGAGGGCCAGGAGTTCCCCCACCTTACCAACCATTCCACCTGTAACGTCAGTATTAACTGTCCCATCAAGGGATTCGAGGTCATCAAGGGATCCTATAACGTCAAGAAGCCTCGCATCAGGGTATTTCTTTGGGTTCCTGGTGTAAACCCCGTCCACATCGGTTCCCAGTATGACCCTCTCTGGCCCTAACCTGATGGAGAAGTGGTTTATGAGCTGGTCACCTGATATCACAGAGAACCTCACACTGGTGTTTAAGTCAAGGATCACGTCACCGTAACTTACAGGGACCATCCCCTCCTCCAGGTAGGATTTTATCATTGAAAGATCAGCATCCCGGATGCGGCCATTCTCTGCCCTCAGGAATGCTGATGGGGGCATGGAGACCGCCGGTATTCCCTCATCAAGGAGCGCATCACAGACGTGTGTGTTGAGTTTCCTGACCCAGTTCTGTGTGAGTGCGGATCCAAATCTCCGCTTTCTGAATTCCTCCTCATCCTTTATTTCAGATCCTATCCTGTATTTTCCTGCGAATGGGTGGCCGAATGATCCGGCCCCATGTATTATCATGAGTGATAATGGTGAAGCGTCTGCAATCTCTGAGGCTATCCTCTGAAGGTTTTCTGAATCTATTTCAGGTTCCTCAGAGTCCTTTCTGGTAATTACACTTCCACCTACCTTGAGAATGATCATCAAGATGCCCCTTTAAGTGATAAGAAGTTTTACCTGATCAGGCCCTCTTCTGAAAACCTGGCCTTCATTGCATTCCAGTTCCTGTTAAGGGCCTCAGCAACATCTTCTGCGCAGCCAGGGCAGTATGCTATTATGCTTCCGCCTCCCCCGGCACCTGTGATCTTGGAGCCGGCTGCACCTGCACTCCTGGCCTCATAGACCATCATTGAAAGTTCCCCTGTGGACACGCCCATGGCGTCAAGGAGCCCCTGGTTTATGTTCATAAGGTCCCCTATGGGTTCCGGGCTGTTACTCATAAGTGCCCTGTATGCCCTCATGGTTATCATCTCAACTGCATCCATGATTCCATCCATGACATCCGGGAATCTGCTTCGGAGCTCTGCGACTCCTGCAACCATCTCTGCGGTGTCACCTGAATGGTCCAGGTGCGCTATTACAAGATCATGAAGCCGCGCATTAACCTTTTCCACATTCCTCTGACTGTCAAGGTACACCAGACCGCCATATGTGCTCACTGTGGTGTCAAGGGGACTTGCGGCTCCCTGGACTTCGAGTTCAACCCTGTGGGCCCTCGCTGCGGTATCCTCAGGTTCTGATTCCCTTCCATGGTATTCATCAAGGGCCCCTATGAGTGCAACTGTGAGTGCTGCTGATGAGCCAAGGCCCGACCCCACCGGTATCTCCATTTCGATCTGGATACTGAGTGGTGACCCGTCATGGTAGAGTTTGAGGGTTTTCCCAACGTAGTCAAGAATACCTCCCCTTGGGCTGGATTCAGACCTGAAATCAACTCCCAGGGATGGTATGGTAACCCGGTTTTCAGATGAATCCCCTAGGGTTACAGTCACCCTTCTATCTACTGCAGCTGCAATCGCCGGTTTCCCATATACAACGGCATGTTCACCAAAAAGAATGGCCTTGGCAGGTGCTGATGCCCGTGACTTCAATGTTTCACCCTCAGCCTCTCAGGACAAGGGAGGCATAGCCCACAACTGAACTCTGGTCCCCTGTTATATCACCACTCGTGGCATACTTCAGGAGCCTGCACTCACTGGCTCCGAGCATCCTGGATGCTGTGATGCTGGCGGCCACTGGCCCGTAACCACACATGGTTGCATTGAGTTCCGTTATAACACCGTACATGCCTGTATCATCCATTTCGGTTATCCTCTCAATTATCCTGCTGTCAATGGATCCTGCAACATCGGCGGGGCTGTAGTGGGTGAAGTCAGTGCTTGCAATGACAACCGCGTCCCTTTCTGTCCTCTCAATCGCTGCAGCCACTGCATGTCCAACGTCTGTGGCTGTCTCCTGGTCCTGCATCCACATGGTGATGGGGACTATCCTGAATCTATCTGTGAAGTACTGGATGAATGGTACATGGACCTCACAGCTGTGCTCTCCGAGGTGGGCTGTCCCATCAATATCAATGATACCGGATTCCCTTACAATGACCTCTGCAAGTTCACTGTCAATATCCACGACACCGAGGGGTGTTTCCCATGCTCCCCTCTGCATCAGTGAGACGCCTGACCCCATGCCTGTGTGGTTGGGGCAGATTATCACGAATGTTTCAGGTATACCGTCTGATACCAGCTCATGGTATGCGTGGGCTGCCACAGGTCCTGAGTACATGTAACCTGCGTGGGGGGCGATCACCCCCTTTATTTTCCTGGCGGAACCCCTGGCTGGCAGGCCACCTGGCCCCAGTTCATGGTTGAAGCACCACTCAATTCGTCTTCTGAGCGCTGCAGGGTCCCGCTCATAGAAAGCTCCCGCCACTGCAGGTCTTCTTTTCATAGAACCACTCTAAATTTTCAGTTCAAATTCAGTGGGAGGCACATCCAGGTCCTCATCCTCCTTGAGCACACCCTTCTCCCTGAGCAGCTGCCTTGCCAGGAGCCAGTAAACAAGGGCTATGGCCTTACGACCCTTGTTGTTGACGGGTATTGCAATGTCAACATTTCCAAGGAGGTTCTCTGTGTCGCAGAGTGCCACAACAGGCAGGCCTATCTGTTTGGCCTCGACTATTGCTTGTGAATCTGATCTTGGATCAGTGGCAACCAGCACCTGTGGTTCAATGAACTTTGCATAGTTGGGGTTTGTCAGTGTCCCGGGGATGAACCTGCCCGGTATTGTCCTTGCACCTGTCACCTCACCGAATTTCCTGACAGGTTCCTGTCCATACTGCCTCGTTGATACGGCCAGTATATCGTCTGGTTCATACTTTGCAAGGAACTTTGAGGCCGCTATTATCCTGTCATTTGTTTTCCTTATATCAAGGACGTAGAGTCCATCTGATCTTACACGGTAGATGTATTTCTCCATATCAGCTGTCTTCTGCTGTGTTCCAATGTGCAGTCCTGCTGCAAGGTATTTGTCTAGTGGTATCAGTAGTTCTGACAATATATCACCTCAGTAAGTTTGACGTTAAAATGGCAGTTCAGCCATGGTGGAATATGGAATCTCTTCCTGTATGCGTATGAGTTCATTCAGTTTGGCTATCCTCTCGCCGCCTATGGCACCTGTCTTGATGAATGGTGCACCGAATGCCACTGCAAGGTGGGCTATTGTATCATCTGTTGTCTCACCTGACCTGTGGGAGACCACAGGGGTGTAACGGTTCTCACGGGCAAGTTTGACTGTCAGGTAGGTGTCTGTGAGTGTACCTATCTGGTTTGGTTTAATGATTATTGCATTGGCGGCACCCATCTCTATGCCCTCTCTGAGTATCTCCCTGTTGGTTACGAAGATATCGTCACCGCAGATTATGCAGCGGTCCCCCACAAGTGATGTGAGTTCCGCGAAGCCCTCGAAGTCGCCCTCATGGAATGGGTCCTCAACATAGTACATGTCGTAGGTCTCGATGATCTCCCTTACAAACTCTATCTGTTCACCGGTGTCCTTCTGGACCTTCTCCTGTTTGTAGACGTACTTTTCAAGTTCAGGGTCCCAGAATTCACTTGCTGCAAGGTCCAGTGATGGCCTGACCTCAACGCCGAGTTCATCTGTGACCTCCTCACAAGCGGTTACCTGGATCTCAAGGGCATCATGGTTTGATAGGCTTGGCACCCATCCTCCCTCATCACCCTTACCCCCTGTGAAGGAGGGGTCCTTTTTCTGTATTAGTTCCCTTATCTTCTTGTGGACTGCTGCATTTGCAAAAACTGCCTCTGTTATGTCCTCTGCACCCACAGGCACCACAAGGAACTCCTGTATATCAGGTGCGTTCTCTCCGGCATGGGCTCCGCCGTTTATCATGTTGCCCAGAGGGTATGGTATGGCGGTTGCAAGGTTGCCGCCAAGGAACCTGTAGAGTGGCATGTTGTATGATGACGCAGCCGCCCTGGCGGTTGCCATTGAGACAGCCACCACAGTGTTTCCACCAAGTGATGAAAGGTTCTCGGTTCCATCAATCTCCTTTAAAACGAGGTCTATGTCCTGCAGGTCAACGGCATCCATTCCTATGAGTTCTGATGAGATTATATCCTCAACCTCTGTTATGATCTCATCAACCCCACCTGATGGGAAGGCGGTGACCTCCCTAGAACCTGTACTTGCACCGCTGGGGGCTGCTGCCCTTCCAAAGCCGTTCCAGGTTATAACATCAACCTCAACCGTTGGGTTTCCCCTGCTATCAAGAATTTTTCTTACTCTAACATCTTCAATTATACTTTCCACAAAAACACCTCACAATAAACTCTACATGGAAAAATAGTGGTTTATTAGAGTTTATTTGTCTCTTCTAACATCCAGTGGCATTACCTTCTTTTCAAGTTCCTTCCTGGCTATATCAACAGGGTCCAGTGACTCCTGAATATCAACCTGGGGCCTTGCACCCATTGATATCTGGAGTGCCCTGGCACCTATTAACCTAGCCCTTTCAAAACGTGTGAGTTTTTTTGACGCCATTTCATTGCCTCCAAGAAAAACTTAAAATAGAGGTTCTTGGATTGTTTTGATGGGACCGCCGAGATTTGAACTCGGGTCTCCAGCGTTCCGGTGCTGACCATCCCCGTTCCAGTTGAAAAGCACTGAAACTTCTTCAATGGCTGGGAGGATGGACCAAGCTACCCTACGGTCCCCTTACCATGTCTCAACATGTGAAATTAACATTCGTCTGCAGCAGTACCTCTTAAGACCCAGGTCATCAAGGACATCCTTTGGGTCCTCTCCATCAGCCACTCTTTTCTGATACTCATTGAAATAGGCTGATACCGGTTTTCCGCAGCTTAAACATCTTACTGGAATCATACTGAATCATTCTACTCTTTAATTTTATAAAATAAAAATATATAAAGTTATCGCTTGATCTACCTGTAACTCTTCTGTCTCCTTGCACGGGCGCCGCGTCCACCGTACTTCTTGGGCTCTGAACGCCTGGGGTCCCCTACAAGCATTGTCCTGTCGTACCTGACAAACTTCTCCTTGAGGTCCATGTCCTGTGTCCATTCCACGAGGCCCCTTGCTATGACCATCCTTGCAGCCTCTGCCTGACCTACGATTCCGCCTCCGACGACCTTGATGTTTATGTCCACATCATTAACGATGTCACCGGCCAGCTGCAGTGGTTCCATGATCTTGAGCCTTGCAAGTTCAGGGGTGTAGAGTTCCACAGGCACCTTATTGATCCTCACTCTACCCTTACCTTCGCTGATGGTTCCCCTTGCAATGGCGGTTTTCCTTTTGCCGCTTGTGTGAATAACCTTCCTCATGATTACACTCCCTAAGTTAGAATTTAGCGCCCAGAAGTTCTGAGATCTCTCCAAGCTCCATTCCCTTCTTTATGTTACCTGCCCTTGCCTCAGGTATTTCAACCATTTCTTCGTCCTTGAATTCCCTTGGAACGCCAACATATGCCTTCAGTCCCTTGAAGGCCTCTCTGCCCCTTGATTTCCTGTAGGGGAGCATTCCCCTCACGGTTCTTCTGAATATGTCATCGGGTCTTCTCGGGTACTTTGGACCCATTCTGCGGGGGTTTGATATGCTGGCCCTGTCAATCCTCTGCTTGTACTTGCTGTATGCCCACTGCTTTGAGCCTGTGATTATGATTTTCTCAGCATTGAGGACAACCACTTCCTCCCCTTCCAGGAGTTTCTGGCTGACCACGCTTGCCAGTCTTCCAAGGATATGTCCTTCTCCATTGATGATCATGAGCAACACCTTTATTCGATTATCCTGATGTTCTTTATGGCTGGATTCTCTTCAACGATCTTTCCGAGTGTCAGGCACTCTCCACCAGCGCCCTCTATCTTATCCCTGGCTGTCTGTGAAAACGATAGGGCGACAACCTGAACCTTATGGTCGAGGCTCCCGCTTCCAAGGACCTTTCCAGGTACAACGACGGTTTCATTTTCATCTGTGTACCTGTTTATCTTGGAAATGTTAACCGCGGCCCTGTTCCTTGTGGGTCTTTCAAGCCTCCTTGCAACGTCCTTCCAGATCGCCGCGCCCTCCTGGGATGATTTCTTTCTGAGGTTGCGTATGAGTTTTATGAGATTGGGATTTGTCTTGGTAATCTTCCTAGCCATGGCTTAGCCTCCTTCACAAAATGTTATTACCCTTTCAGCCTTGTCTCTGAGGATGTCACATGCCTTAAGAAGGACATCCTGAGGGTCAACTGATCCGTCGGTCTCTATCCTGAATATGAACTTGCCTTCCTCATATCCCACAATTATGGCCCCTTTATCACATGCCCTCACACAGCTCTTGCACATTGAACAGTTTTCAACGTCAAGTACCTCAGGTTTCCCTGATTCATCCCCAAGGACTCCCCTTGGACATGCATCCACACATTCCAGGCACTCATCGCATTCCTCTGTGAATGTTATCATGGGGTAGTACTTGTATGCGCATGCTGTTGTGGGCTCCCATTTGGCATGATCCCTTCCCACGCCGAGCTGTGCAACAGCCTCCAGTTCAACCTCATCCTCATCCCCAAGCTTCACCAGGGGGATATCGGGATATACTGGTTCAACTGCAGGTGTTTCTGATAGAAGATCCCGGGAGTAGACGACACCGGGACCCTTCTTTTTGAGTGTGAATGATACACTGCATTCGGAGCAGTATTCCTCACAGTCACACTCCTCAGGCATTTTCAGGCCCTCAATGAATTCAGGGTCAGCTTTGAGGGGTACCAGTCCAAGCCTGTGGGCGAGTACCTCATCAAACATCCTGGCGTCGTTCCTGTACATGTTAACGTACTCGATTGCCAGTTTGGGGACCTCCATCATGCAGATCCTCCTTATGGCGTTTATGAATGGAACGGTTACGCCAGTGACCACAAAGACCATTTCGGTATCAGTTTTTTCCTTAAGAGCAATATCCATTTTAGACCCTTCTTCCCCTCTTACCTCCAGGTCTTCCTGTGCCATCATGAGGTATGGGAGTTACATCCTCAATTTTGCCTATCTTCATTCCTGCCCTTGCAAGGGCCCTTATGGCTGCCTGTGCACCTGGTCCCGGTGTTCTTGGGCCGTTTCCACCTGGGGCCCTCACCTTGATGTGCAGGCCGACGATACCCTTCTCCTTTGCATCATCAGCAGCCCTTGTTGCAGCCTCCATGGCAGCGAAGGGTGATGACTCCTGACGGTCAGCCCTCACAACCTTACCACCGGACCACTGTGTGATGGTCTCTGCACCGGTTATGTCTGTAATGGTGATTATTGTGTTGTTGAATGATGAGTAAATATTTGCGATTCCCCATTTTTCCTTTTCAGCCATTTTATCTCTCCCTGAATTTATTCAGCGTCCTGGGCTGCTTCGATCTGTTTTTTCATTGGGGATGATGGGTAGAATCCTATTTTGTCCTCTTCTCCCCTTTTAACTATGTATCCCGGGGCGTCGATTTTCCTGCCGTCGAGGGCTATGTGGCCGTGAACCACCATCTGTCTGGCCTCGTTCACCGTCCTTGCAAGTCCCCTCTTGTGAACCAGTGTCTGGAGTCTCCTCCTGAGCACGTCCTCCACTGTGAGGTCAAGGACGTCCTCAAGGTTTGCGCCCTCGTTGAGTATTCCTGCCCTCACAAGGTGTCCCAGGAGCTGTTCCCTCTCCTTCTTTGTGTGTTCACCTGATATACCCAGGAGGTACCTTGCATCCCTCCTGTATCTCCTCACCATTGTTTCTGCTTTCCAGACTTCCTTCTTGTTCTTGAGGCCGTACTTTGCCACGAGCCTGTTTTCTTCCTTTATTCTTTCAGCGTTCCATGGGTGAGGTGGAGTGTCATACTTTTTTCTTGCCTTACGTGGGTGTCCCATTTTAACCTCTCCTTATCTACCTTTTCTTCCTTCTCACACCAACTGAGGAGCCCTTCCTGAATGTGGACTTTGTCCTCTGTCCCCTGACAGGTAGTCCAAGTTCGTGTCTTCTTCCCTTGTAGCTTCTTGTTTTCCTCATGCGGTTCAGGTCCTCTCTGAGGCACATGTCAAGGTCTGACTCTATGAGGTGTTTGTCCTCACCGGTCTCGTAATCGTTACGCCTGTTGATCATCCATGATGGGATGTTGTACTTTGCAGGGTTCTTTATGGCCTCTTCAAGCCTCTCTATTTCCTCATCTGAAAGGTAGCCTATCCTCTGGTTAAGATCGTATCCTGCTGACATGATTATTGCCCTTGAAAGAGCCTTTCCAACGCCCTTTATACTTGTAAGGGCATTTTCCATGGTCTTATTACCATCAATGTCCTTTCTGGCAATACGAACCATATGTTTGAATTCTTCTTCCATTCATTAACCTCCAGTAAGAGTGAATTCGCGGGACGGGGGTTGCGAATTCCAGATAACAGTCGTAGGTGCAACATTGTTGCTTTAACCGACGCCGGGACTGGGATTTGAACCCAGGAGGAGCAAAGCTCCACAAGATTTCCAGTCTTGCGCCTTACCTGGCTAGGCTATCCCGGCATATGATGTATCATTTTAAGTGTATGGATTGAAGCCTATTTAAGTATTGCTGTGTGTGGAATGACACCACATCCAAAGCACTGCTACAGAGACTGGCGCCACATCCGGGGGTAGGTCCCGGGCTTCATGAAGACCTTATCTGTCTCAATCACAAGGCCACTGTCTGCGGCCACAATATCAAGGGACGGCATCAGTGCCTCACCAACAGCCACGAGTTCCCCCTTAAGGGTCATCACCGCAACTGTGTCGCCCTTCTTTATGTTATCATCCAGGCCCGCTATGCCCCCACGTGCAAGGTCGGCACCATGGCATACTGCATCAACTGCAGAGTCAAGGATGACGGCACGGGGGAGGTGGGATACTGCAAACTCCATTGGGAGAGTGCATTCCCTCAGAAATCTCTCATCACCATCCTCAACCCAGAACTGGTAGGCGTCCTTGAGGTCGTGGAGTGTTACCAGCCCCTCCTCTGTGAAGGGACCCACACGTGTCCGTCTGAGTTCAGCCATATGGGCCCCTGTACCAAGGGCCTCACCTACATCATGGCAGTACTTCCTCACGTAGGTCCCTGCCTCACAGGCTATCCTGAAGAGAACATCCTGCCCATCAATCTCAAGTATATTAACATCATAGATTGTCCTTACACGGAGCTCCCTTTTAACAGCTGACTTGAGGGGGGGTATCTGGAAGATCTTTCCCTGAAACTCCCCCAGTACCTCCCTTATCCTGTCCTCATCCACCTCCCTGTGAACCCTCATGAGGCATACGTATTCCTTGGGGGCCTCAAGGAGGAGCTGCATGACCCTTGTCGCCCTGTTTATGCCCAGGGGCAGAACACCTGTAACCTTGGGGTCCAGTGTGCCCCCATGCCCCACCTTCTCTGCGTGGAGCATGTCCCGAACCCATGCATCCACCTGGTGGGAGGTGGGGCCAGATGGTTTATCAAGGTTAACAACGCCATGTGATATGTGGGTCTCAATGTCCCTCTCGTGGGGCGGACACCCATATGCAGGGTCCGTGCGTGACTCCTTTAACTCTATGAATTCTGCCATGAGGGATACCTGCAAAAATAAGAGGTGGATTTATTCAAGGGATTCAAGTTCCTTCTTTATTTCCTCGACATCATCGGATTTGATCTCTATCTTCTTCTCTGTTGGTTCAAGGTGTCCTATGTTACACCTCCTGTTCTTAACATTGACACCCACAACTTCAACGAAGTTTTTGTCGATGATATCAAGTATCACGCATTTTTCACCGGCTTCTCTACCTGCGGTTTTCACACATACTCTTCCAACTTCTATTGCTGCCATTAAATCACCTCGGTAACTTTTAGTATGATTTCAGCCACGCCTTCAGCGTCAAAATGGCTGGTGTTTATCACAATGTCGTATACCTCAAGGTCATCCACATCTATACCGTGAATCTCCCTGTACCTCTGGGCTTCACTGGCCTCACGTATCCGGATCTCATTCTTGACCGTCTCCAGGTCCTTGGATTCCCGGATACTTATTCGCTGTGCCCTCACATCAAAGGGTGCCATCAGCAGAACCTTCAGATCCGCCCTTGCAAAGTGTGCAGAGAGTCTTCCCTCAAGTATGAGGTCCTCATGTTCATCTGCAAGTCTGGCCTGTCTCCTGTCGATCTCTATGTCTATCTCTGGATTCTCCTCTGCGAGTTTGCTGAACTCCAGTATGTCAAGTTTCCTCTCAGCAGCCATCTGCCTGAACACATCACCTGCAGATACACAGGGTATCCCGGTCCTCTCAGACAGAATCCTGGCAACGGTTGTTGTGCCAGTGCCGGCCAGACCACCGATGGTTATGATCATTATGACCTTGCCTCTTTCTTAAAGACTTTGCGTGCGCAGCTTGAACAGTAGTAACCACCGTATGGTCTGTTGGGTCTCTTCTTGGACTTTGAGAGTTTTCTTATCTCGTAGGGTCTTCCTCTTGGAACACCATGGAGTGGCTTTCCGCAGCCAGCACATACATGCTTTGATGGTTTCTTTCTGCGGTAATGTATAACCGTCCTTCCTCCAGGAGTTCTCTTGAAGATTCTCTTATATGATCTGGATCTGTATCTTAACTCTGGCATTTCAATCTCTCCATAAAGTTACATTCCACCTTTAAGTCCCATGAACTTTCTGAATATCTGGGACATTGCAAAGGAGCATAAGATGTACCAGCCAAGCCATCCTATGGCATAGGATGGGGCGTTTGGTGGCATGCCATAGAACATATGCCACAGGGGGACAAGGAGGACATAGTATGCAATCTGGGGCAATATCACCAGTGTCTTGACTATGTGTGGTTCCTGTCCCATCCAGTAGAAGACAAGGATTATGGGCACGAATGTGACTATCATTGGTTTGAATGACATGGTCATCATTTCGCGCTGTTTGTCCATGAACTCCATCTGTTTTTTCTGGATCTCCTCAAGCGCCTGCATGTCATTCTTCTTTCTTGCCTCCATCATCTCCTGCTGGAATTCCTGCATTTCAGCTTTAAGTTCTTCGAGCCTTTCCTGGTCCACGAGCAACTTGTTTGCCAGTGTGATGATAAAGGCCACTATTGCTGATATCAGGAATACCGTGAGGATGGGGTTCTGTGGATTCGGGTCCATTGCAATGAATGGACCGAATACAGCGTTCAGTGCCCCGTATACGACTTCAAGAACCATTTTTGTTTCCTCTTTATCTTACTCCAGAATGTTCTTCATCTCACTGACTGCAGACTCAAGCTGGTTGTTGTGGTTCTTAACAATCTTAACTGTTGCGCCTGTGAGGGTGGCGTAGGCCATTGCAGCCGCCCTGTTCATCTGCTGATGGAGGTCGATCTCCTGCAGGGATTCCATATCCCTGTTTCTGGAAGTATCACTAATTCTTCTTGTGAAGATCTCCTCTGGATCAGCCTCCACAAGCACAAACATGTCAGGTTCCAGTTCCTCAAGAACCCATACTGGAAGACCTGGCAGAAAACCAGCAGGCGTCTTTATGGTGCAGTGTGTATCGACGATTATATTATTTTCCAGTGACCTTTCTCTTATACTTTTCGCAGCCGCCCTCTGTATCTCCTTCTGAACTCCAGGTTCAAGGGTTCTCATCTGATCCCTGTTTTCAACAAGTCCCTTTTCACGGGCTATTTCAAGCATGACATCCCCGTAATTCACATTGAGATAGTCAAGCTCCCTGAGGGTGTTCTCAAGGACCGTCGTGCTTCCTGAACCAGGTATACCTGCAACTACAACAACCTTCATTGTACCACTCCCATGGATTAAAAGATTATCCTAATCTCCCAGGAAGCTTCTGAGTATGGGGTGCATATCCATCAGCTGCTCCTGGGCAATCTCCTCATAGAGCCTGTAAACTATACCCACCGTTAGAAGGACACCTGTACCTCCACCAAGAGAACCCGTCAGGTCAGCTACGAATGCAAGGAGCCCCACAAATGCCCCTCCCAGGATCGTTATCGTGGGTATGTAGCGTTTCAGTATCTTCTCGAACTGCCCCCTGCTGCTCCTGAAACCAGGAATCTGCATACCCATCTGGTAAAGCTGTTTTGCAACATGCTTTGGACCTATGTTACTTATCTCAACCCAGAGCCAGGCAAAGAGGATACAGAGCCCTATGAATACAACCGCATAGAACAGTACCTTGAATGGGTCCAGTATGATGGCGTCGATTGAGCGTGGAGCCGTGAGAAGATATGCGAGCCCATCAACCGCCTGCCCATTGCTTACAGTACCAAGTATGGGGTAGCCAAGTTTCTGGAATACGTTCGCCATTAACTGAACATTCAGGAGGAGTGCGCTTGTCAGTATAACCGGCATGTTACTGGCGTATATGAAACGCAGGGGATACTTTCCGACAGCGCCCCTTGAGAGCCTCTTACCCCCTCCCATGGATATGGGTATCTCCACCCTCATACTCTCGGCATAGACAACGACGAGGAAAACTCCAATGAGGGCCAGTACAGGCAGGACGTAGTACTGGAAATCAGGACTCTGCCCTGTGAAGAGGAGGTAGAGGAAACCTGTTATTCTACCGGCGGGTACCCCTGGCTGCGTGGGTGCAGAGAGGGGGTTGAAGGCACCCACAATTATCTCCTGGGATACGCCTGCTGCAATGAAAAGTCCAACACCGCTACCAAAGCCCCATTTGGATACAACCTCATCGAGGAATATTATGAGTATTCCTCCAATTGTGAGCTGCAGTATGAGTATCCAGACAAACTGGGGGGCTGATGGTGCCAGTGACCCTGTCAGTACAAATATCAGTGCCTCAAAGAAGGTGAATACGATGGCAAGGAGTTTCTGCAGTCCCTGGAAAAAGGCCTTATCCTCATGCTTCGAGAGGTCCAGTTTCAGTATCTTACCTCCAACCAGAAGCTGGAGTATGATTGATGCTGACACAATGGGTCCTATACCCAGTGTGAGTATTGAACCGAAGTTTCCTGCAAGAACAGCCCTCAGCTGGGCAAACTGGTCCACAGCCCTTGGGCTTAAACCGTAGAGTGGTATCTGGGCCAGGAAGAAATAGAGGACAAGGATTATACCTGTCCATTTGAGTTTCTCCCTGAATGGTACCCTGTAGCCAGGTGATTTAACCTGTGGCAGGACTGAGAATATGGGCTCAAATTTTTCCTTCAACTGCTCCACTCCTTGTCAATGCTGGTTTACTCTATCACTTCAGCCTTTCCCCCGGCCTCTGTGATCTTCTCAACGGCACTCTCAGAGAACTCAAGGGCCTTAATGTGGACGGGTCGTGTGATCCTTCCGCTTCCAAGGACCTTTTCGAAGCCAAGGTCCCTCACATCCAGAACCACCATTCCGTCCTCTTCAGATGCGATTCCCTTCTCAAGGAGGCCAGGAATCCTTTCGTCGATGTAGGCAAGGTTAACTGTTTCCAGCCTCTTTATGAGTTTCTGGGGCCTTTTGAAACCGTACTTTCCAAAGTGTTTTGGGTCGTACTTGACGATCCATGTCCAGTGGTGTTTGTGTCCACCGGCCTGTCCTCTACCTCCGCGGTGACCTGCTCCCCTTCTCTTCTTGGAGCATCCTCCACCGACGGTACGTGAGCCCCTCATCCTTGTGATCTTTCGTCTTTTTCGGATCATGAGTAATTCCTCCGCTTAGATCATCCTCTTCAAGAGGTCATTTATCTTCTCGCCACGGTATCCGAGGCTTCCGCCCTCATTGAAGGCCTTTTTTATGGCCTCATATCCCTTTCTCGGGGGGTGTAACCTGAACACAGGTTTTATTCCTGCGTCCTCAAGTTTAACCTCACCCCTGAAGACAGCCCCTGCAAATTCTTCCACTGAATCATACTCTGTGTTTTCCTTTATGTATTCATCGGTTAACCTTTCCCCTCCGATGATTCTTGCCCTCTTGGCTATCATGGCTGTCAGGGTTTCCTGGTCAATTTCACCCCAGGTTATGTAGTCCTTGGCCTTCTGGAGCATGCCAAGGTGGCTGGGTGTGTCCTCAACCAGTACTGCGTGGTTTATCCTGTTGAGTCTTAACATCTCCATGGTGTCAGCTATGTCCCTTCGGACACCCGCTGATCCCCTTACCCTTACTACTGCGAACATCTGAAATCACCTTCAGGTACTGCAAACACCCAGGTTTTTAAGGTCCTTTTCGCTTGCCTTTACCTTGCTCAGCTGTTTGAGGGCATCGAAGGTTGCCCTGGCAAAGTTGACTGTGGTCTGTGTCTGTCCACGTGTATGTGACCATACATCATCTATACCTGCAAGCCTCATTATGGTCTTGCCAACGTCACCTATTGCAAGTCCAACACCACCCGGTGCTGGTATGAGGGTTACGCGGACACTTCCACTCTTGCCTGAGACCTTGAAGGGTACCGTGTGTTCCCTTCCACAGACACATCCCCAGTCACCGCAGCCTCTCCTGACCTTTATAAGGTTGAATTTTGCATCGTCAACTGCCTTCCTGATTGCAGGTCCAACCTCTCTGGCCTTGCCCTGTCCGAGTCCAACGTATCCGTCCTTGTTGCCCACTGCAACTATGACCCTGAAGTTGACCTTCCTTCCTGATTTGTGCATCCTCTGGACAAGGTTAACGTCAATGACCTCCTCCTCGAGGTCAGGAAGCAGTGCATCGATTATCTCAAGTTCCATTATTGGGTGTCCCTCTTCAAAGATCTCATCGATACTTGTTATGACACCCTCCTTCACAAGGCGTCCAAGGTTGGTCCTTGGCTCCCATTCCTCCATGTTGAAGTTCATAATCATACCTCTTCATCTATCCTGTTTTTTATTTCTTCAAAGTGTTCAGGCAGGTCCTCAGGGGAAAGACCCCTTTCAAGGTACCTTGAAAACCTCTTCTTGCGTTCTTCCTCGTCAAGGGATTCTGCATATTCCTTTATGTGCTCGCCCCTTATCCTTGATTCGTCGGGAAGTACTGATTCACCGTGTGGTACTTTGAGCCCTGCGTCAACAGCCCCTTTAAGTGCTGCGAATACCTTTGAACCCCTTATGGCAGGTCTGAGTCCTATGTCAAGGACAGCTTCCTCTATACCTGCCTTCAGAGCCCTTTTACCGCAGAGGTATCCTGTCAGGTATGCTGCTGCTGTATTGCTTGTGCCTCCAAGCCATCCCATTTTCTGGAGCTGCTTTGAGTGGGCTGAGACCAGTGTTTCGTCCCCATCCATTCCCACGTTGATTATCTGTGCAATAACATGATACGTGGTTATTCTGACAACAAGCCTGGATTTGCCTGTTTCCACCATCTTATAGCGGGCCCGGTAATCAGTTTTACCTTCCCTTCGTCTTCTAAATGCCATCTTGTATCTTGGTCCATGTGCCAATCAGATCCCTCCTACCTGAGCATGTCGTGGTCCCGGGCATAGGTTTTCATGTAAGATTTGCTCTTGAAGGCTCCGCCCTTTGCCATCTTGTAGAGTTTACGATAGGTGCTCTTGTTTATTTCACGGTTGTCCCTCATCTCCCTGAGGTCCTTCCTCAGAGCCCTTATCGTGGTCATCCATTCCTCTTTCCTTGGTTTTCTGGCGCCCTTAGCACCTTTTATGCTTCCAGGTCCTCTTCTTCTTCCCTTCTTTTTTTGCTGGGCTATCTTTTTTGACCTGTAACTGCTTATGCCCTTTTTTGGTTTAGCCTTTATTGCGCCGTCCTTTATTAGCTGCTTTACACCGTCCCTGGTTATTGCCCTTGAGACCTCATCGATCCTCTCAGGGTCAATCCATATCCTGTTAACCCCTACTTTCAGTATGTCTGCAGCTAATCTTTTCTGAGTAGTAAGATTCATTCAAGAAACCTCCTTGTGTTCAGCAATTTGCTGATAGACCCGAAAAATCGGGCATCCCCTTAAAGTGTTTTCCCTGGACTGGAAAATAAGACCCCTTCCAGCCCCATATTATGGATTCAGAACTTTTATGCCAAGTTCCCTTGCCTTTTCAAGCATGAGTGTCTTCTTCCTGGCACCCACAGTTGATGCTATCCTTGCAGCCTGTTTTTCAGGGTCCAGTTCCTCAAGTTCCCTCATGCTGGAAACAAGGATGTCCTCATATCCTGATGGGTGGAGACCCCTCTGGTCCCTTGGCTTCCTGTAGCCAATCGCAGGCATTGCAGGTTTGCCCTTTTCATATTTTCTCATTTTACTTGTTTTACCCCTGGGCCTCCTCCATTTTTCCCCCAGTTTTTTGTATCGGGCGTATTCCTGTCGTTTAAATTTTTTCCTCATCGAATCACCATCCCTATTCCTTGCTCACAAGGTATATGCCGTCCTGGAAAACCCTTGGGTCCCTTCCCTTAATCTTGGTGGCCTGTTCAAGGTTCGCCATTGTCTGTCCCACGTGTTCCTTGTTGATGCCTGTTACTTCAACCTCGTCGCCCTTTACCTGGACCTTTGTATCTCCCACTATCTTTGCAGTCCTTGGGTGGCGTTCCCCGAGGAAGTTCTCTATTAAAACCTTATCCCCTGCCACCTTCACACTCATTGGAAAGTGGGCGTACACTATCTTCATGCGGTAGGTGAATCCCTCGGTGACGCCCCTTATCATGTTGTTTATATGGGCCTTAACTGTCCCTATCATTGCCTTGTCCTTTTTCTTTGGGAATTTAACCTCAAGGACCACCTTATCGTCCTCAACGGCCATTGATATCTCTGAGTGGTTAAATTTTCGGGAGAGTTCACCCTTTGGACCCTTAACCGTAACTTCACCATCGATGGTGACGTTAACATCCTCAGGGATGGGTATTTCTTCCCGGATCATAGCTGCTAGAACCATGTTATCACCTAGTAGACGTAAGCCAGCAGTCTACCGCCGATACCCCTGTCCTTGGCCTCTTTATGGGTCATTATTCCCTCAGGGGTTGATACGATTATTATCCCGAAGTTCTTAGCTGGCAGATATCTTTTCTCAAATTTTTCGAATTCGTCCTTCTTAACAGCGTGTCTGGGTTTTATAACCCCACACTGGTTTATGTTTCCCTCAAGTTCAACGATGAATTTTCCGGCCCTGCCGTCATCAACGTATTCAAATTCCCCGATGTAGCCTTCCTTCTGCATTGTTCTCAGCACACGCCCTATGAGCTTTGATGCAGGGGTTATCCTGCACTTGACATTACCCCTTATCTCATTGTTCCTTATGTTGGTCAGGGCGTTTGCGAGAGGATCCATAAGAGTCACAGTAAACACCTCTTTCAGTTGTACTTTTTAAACCCGATTTTAGGTGCGAGTTCCCTGAAGCACTGCCTGCAGAGCATTAATCCATATCTTCTGACCAGGGCAGAGTGATCCCCGCATCTTGAGCATTTCCTTGATGCCTTTCCATATTTCCTTGGCAAAACAATCACCTTCAGACTATTTTAACCTGGAATTTTTCCTTCATGAAGTCAATTGCCTCTTCACGGCTGACCCTGTGCTTTTCAGGAACCTTTTTGCGCTGTATCCTTCGTCTGCTTATCCTGTGACCCGGCTTCTCAAAGGTTACAGAAAGGTTCATACCGAATATCCCTATCTCAGGGTCGTACTTCATTCCAGGTATGTCGATGTGTTCCTCGATACCCATTGAAACATTGCCGTACTCATCAAACTGGCTGGCCTTCAATCTGTTCCCTATTCCCTCAAGGAACATTCTGAGTACCTTTTCGGCCCTTTCACCGCGGAGGGTGACCTTGCATGCGATGGGCTGCTTTTTCCTTATACCAAACTCGGGGTTTGTGACCTTTGAGTGGGTCCTCACAGGCTTCTGGCCTGTCATCTCCTCAAGAAGCCTTTCAGCCCTTGCAAGCCTTTCACCCCCTTCACCGACACCTATGTTAAGGGTGACCTTGAATATCCTTACTTCCTCCATGGGGTTCATCTATTTACCTCCTGGAAGTGAGATCACTGACTCGTCCTTTCCAATGACAAACACGTAATCCTTGAGTGTGAGGAATGTCTTCCCTGCTTCGGTCTCAATGACCGCTGTGTTTGGCATTGATGACCTGGTTATGTTTATCTTCTTGATTCTTCCAATTTCACCTGTGTGGCGGCCCCCTGTTACAAGGCCAAGGCTGCCCTTCTCAAAGGGTATCCTCTCAAGGATTTCCTGTTCAGGCACCGCCAGCTTCACAACATCCCCCACGCGGAACTCGTCCTCTGAGAGGTAGTTGCGGCCGTCATGGAGGTTGAGCTGGGTTTTCCCGCCCCTGATGGTTGTCTTGTTAACTATCTTGCAGAGCTTGAAGCCCGCGTTCTCCTCACCAATGGGATGTAAGACCAGCCTTCCCCTTTCATCAGGGAGAACCCTGTAGACCTCACCTGTGCGGGGTATGCTCACAACGTCCATGAACCCAACAGGGAATTTGTAGTTCTTCCTTGGCCTTCCGTCCACCAGGACCTCACCACTGTTTATGATCTTCCTGGCTTCCCTTGCATTGTCTGCAACCCCAAGGATGTCCCTCACAATAATCATCAGAGGTAATGATGCCTCAATTGCATGGGGACCCGGGGATGGCTTTACGGTCCACTTGTATTCCTTGGGATGAATGGGCCAGTGACTTGGTGATCTGAAACGTTTAAGGTGCTTTCTTGATGCCATTATCGCCATGTTTATCCCTTCCGTTCTAATATTTTCATTCTCTTCTCATCGTCAAGGTTGAGGTCAATTATTCTGATGTTTGAGGGGTGTATCGGGAAGTAAACTGAGGTCCCATCCACCTTCTGTATTGTGGCGCCCTCAACGTAGACCCTGTACCTCTTGAGGTCCACCTTCTCGACCTTACCCTCATGTCCCTTGAAGTCACCGCGGAGAACCTCAACCTTATCTCCCTTCCTCACTGGCAGGGACCTTCTACCGTATTCCTCCCTGAGTTCCCTGCTTAGGGCTGCGCTCATCATTTTGCGACGAGCGTGTAATGGTGCTTCATAAATGTATTTCCTCTGCTTTCTGGGTTGTTTTGACATTCTATCACCCTATACTATTATGCTGGCTGCACTTCCCACGCTGGGCCACCTGTCGGCTGCTTCCTTTGCAACAGGACCCCTTATCTCTGAACCCTTGAGGACTCCCTCTGGGCTCACTATAACTGCAGCGTTATCCTCGAATTTCACCCTCAATCCGTCAGGTCTTCTGTATTCCTTTTTCTGTCTCACAACAACAGCGTTGAGGACTTCCCTCCTCATGTCCACTGTTCCCTTCTTCACAGAGACCACGACCATGTCGCCAACACCGGCTGCTGCGAGTCTCCTGCGAACACCCTTGTATCCTCTGACAGAGATTATCTCAACTTCCCTTGCGCCTGTGTTGTCAACACACTGAAGTCTGGCCCCTACAGGTAAAGCCCTTGTAACCTTGGATGCTATTGCCTTCATCTTACTCTTCCCCCTTCACCTCGACCACTACAAAGTTCTTAGTCTTGCTGAGGGGTCTGCATTCAGCAATTTTCACTGTGTCCCCTACCCTGACATCTATGCAGTCAGGTTTGTGAGCCTTTATCTTGGATTTTCTCTTTTCGTATCTCTCATATTTGCGTATAAATTTGTAGAAACTCCTTTCAACGGTTACTGTCCTTTCTGCCTTGTCACTGACGACAGTTCCTTCCAGTATCTGACCCCTCAATGGGAGGTCCCCGTGGAAAGGACAGTTAGGATCACTACATTTAGATTTAGGTTCTGGAACATCAATGCCGACCATTCTATCACCACTATGGTTTTCTAAATTTCTTCTTTATTCTCTCCTCAGGACGAGCTACCAGAGCTCCACCATCAATCTCAACCACTTCACCCTCTGGTGTTCTGAAATGGAAGACGGCTATTCCCTTTGGAACCGTTATCTCCCTGCCATCCTCCAGTTCAATTTTAAGGGTGTTCCTGGTTTCATCCACGACTCTTCCCGATATTCCCTGAATGTCCCTGTGAACACTCCTGGCTATTCTCACAGAAAGGCCAATAAGCTCATGTCTGAAAATGTTACGGGGGGTTATCAATGTAAACCCCTACCTTATCTCTATCGTGTCTGATGAAAAGCCCATATCCGCTAGAACTTCCTTGACCTTCTTCTTATGGTCCCCCTGAAGTTCTATCTGGCCTTTCTTGGCAGTACCTCCACAGGCACATCTTGCCTTCAGTATCTTTGTGAGCTCCTTTATGTCAATATCGTGTTCATCGATGCCCTCTATGATGGTCATCACTTTACCGAATCTTCGCCTCACTGTGTATACCTTTAATGTCTGAACTTCGCGTGCTATTTCCTCACAGACGCAAAGTTCCTCCGGAAGACCGCAAACATCGCAGATTTTCATTTATTTCTCCTTCTATTTTTCATTCATGATGGTGAGAACACGGGCTATTGTTCTTCGGATTTCCCTCATCTTGCCAGGGTTTTCATGGATCCCGGCAGCAGCGCTCTTGGAAATGTATCTGGCGTATTCTGCCTTGAGTTCATCCAGCTTCTTCTGGAGTTCCTCCCTATCCATTTCCCTTATCTCTTCGCTCCTAAGTATCGCCATTTCAATCCCTTTCTATTATTCACTGATATGAATCTGTCCATATATATTACTTTTCAGATTCTTCACCATCTGTGTCCTCTTTCTCTGTTTCTTCCGCTGATTCAAGGTCTTCCTCGAGGTCCTCGACCTCCTCAAGATCCTCAATCTCCTCAAGATCCTCAAGATCCTCAAGATCCTCAATCTCCTCTAGCTCCTCGAGATCCTCGACCTCTTCAAGATCCTCAATCTCCTCAACAGCTTCAACCTGTTCTGCAGGTTCTTCTGAGGGAGTTTCAGTTACTTTAGGAGCCTCTATTTCAACCTTGTCTGGAAGTACAACCTCGGGAGGCATTATGCGGACGTATACCCCCAGAACACCTGGTTTGAGCTGCACTGTTGCGAATCCTTCCTTGACGTGTTTGGTTGAGGGTTCGCCGCACTTCTTTATGTAGCCGTCTGTGAATTTGGCTGTGGCTGAACGGGCACCCCTTATCTTACCTGAGATGGTAACCTCAACACCCTGGGCACCTGCAGCCATGATCCTCCTCATTGTGGTGTATGCAACCCTCCTGAAGTGCATGCCCCTCTGGAGCATGGCGGCTATCTTGTGGGCCATTATGCGGGGGTTGAGTTCAGGCACATCAACCTCCTTGACCTCAACCTGGGGGTTTTCAAGGTTGAACTTGCTTTTGAGTTTCTGGGTAATTGCCCTCACAGTCTTACCGCCACGTCCAATTACCATACCTGGCCTTTCAGCGTAAACGACAACCATTGTACCCATAGGGGTGACCTGAACATCCATGCCACCGTAGCCTGCCCTTTCAAGTTCCTTTTCAAGGTATTCGTCTATCCTTGTCCTTCTGAGCCCTTCAACGACAAAATCTTTCTCTATCAAAATCTATGCCTCCCCCAGAACTATCTGAACGTGTGTTGTTGGTGTGTTGAATGGTGTGGCCCTTCCAAAGGCCCTTGGAATCCAGCCCCTTATAACTGGCCCGCGGTGGCTGGATATGTGGACTATTCTGAGTTTCTCGGTGTCGAGTCCCTTGTACTCTGCGTTGGCCTCGGCATTTTCAAGGACCTTCAGTATCTGACCTGCTGCCTTAACAGGGTAACGGCCGCTGGCCCATCCGCTGAGGCCCCTCCTGTGCCCGACCTTCCGGTTGTATCTCTTGAATGCCACCGGCCTCTCCATCCTGATAACCTCTTCAAGGTATCTTTTGGCCTTCTCGAGTTCCATTCCCCGGATCTCCCCGCATATCTCCACAGCGTGCTTTGGTGAAATTTTGAGGTGAGTCGCTGAAGCCCTGGCTGTTTTTGACCTGTCTTCCTCTTTATAAGCGTATTTAACCTTAGCCATTGTCTAGTCTCCTTATTTAAGAGGCACGAACATTGAGGATCTTGTAGCTCCCATACCGGGATCTCCGTGCTCAACCTTCTTCCTTGTGGGTGCAAATTCGCCGAAGTAGCAGCCGATCATTTCTGGCTGGATTGTGACCTCCACAAATTCGGTTCCGTTGTGGATGCCGAAGGTCATCCCAACCATCTCAGGCAGCACTATCATGTCCCTGCAGTGTGTCCTGATGACCGGTGGTCTTCCCTCAGTTTTTCCCTCTTTTTTTATCTTCCTTATCTTCTCAAGTACCTTCTTCTGCCTTGGTAGGAATCCCCTCTTGAGGGATCTTCTCTGCCTTGATGGGAACAACTTGATTACATCGTCAAGTGGCATCTCCTGCAGTTCTTCCAAGGTGTAGCCGCGATACCTAAATTCTTTACGTGCCAATAGGTCACCTCCTTCTTTTATCTCCTTTTCCCTGTTCTTCTGGCAGCTATTGAACCAACCTTCCTTCCTGGAGGAGCATGCCTTGAGACAGTTGTTGGCCTACCTGGGTGCTGTCTGTTTCCACCACCGTGTGGGTGGTCGACTGCGTTCATTGCAACACCCCTGACTGTAACTGACTTCTTACCCTTGGCCCTAAGGGCATGGTACTTCTTACCTGCCTTGAGGAATGGTTTCTCCCTTCTTCCTCCTCCAGCAACGACACCGACGGTTGCACGGCACTGTGGGTTGAGTGCCTTGAGTTCACCTGATGGGAGTTCAATAACCGCCTTGTCAGCATCATGGGTGATTAGAGAAGCGTAGGTACCGGAGGACCTCACCAGTTTGCCTCCGTCTCCGGGTCTGTTTTCAATGTTGTATATGGGTGTCCCCTCTGGAATTTCACTGAGTGGGAGTGAGTTTCCAGGTTTGACCTTTGCCTTTGCCCCGCACTCAATCTCTTCGTCAAGCATTAAAGCCTCAGGTGCGAGGATGAGGTTCTTCTCACCGTTTTCAAATTTCACAAGGGCAACAGGGGCTGTCCTTCCAGGGTCGTGCATTATGTCAACGACCTTTCCCCTGAGACATCCGTCACTTTCAAGGGAGTCGTATGCACGGTATTTTATTTTGCCCTTGAAGCGGTGGGATGCACTTCTGTAAGTGGGAGTTCCCCTTCCTCTCCTCTGTGATATTAACCTTTTTCCCATCTGAATATCCTCCTCATTATCTTTAGAATACTCCCAGTTTAACAGCTATATCCTCTGCACTGTGTTCCTTTGCCAGTTTTATGTAGGCAATCTTCTGACCCCCTGGGGTTACCTGGGTGTTAACCCTCTCAACCTTAACTGCAAAGAGTTCCTCGAATGCCCTTCTAACATCCTTTTTTGTGCTTTTTCTCATAACCACAAATGCCAGCTCGTTGTTCTGGTCTATAAGGTTCATGCTCTTTTCTGTGACATGTGGCTTCATGATAACAGCATATGGATCCATAATTACACCGTCACCTTAATTTTTACTGAAAGAGTCCCTCAAGTTTTTCTATTGCTGATCTTGTAAAGACGGTCAGTCTTCCAGGGTGGGTTCCAGGTGCGAGGAGTTCCGCGTTGAGGTTTTCCACTGTAACAACGTCCACGCCAGGGTGGTTTCTTGCGCCCAGCGCAATACCTTTATCATCACCAACAACTATGAGCGGACCTTTGGGTGTCCTGTACTTCCTTCCCCTCATCTTTCCCTTTCCAGCTCTTATCTTTTTACCTTCCTTTGCCCTCACGATGTCGTCCATGATTCCAAGTTTCCTGAAGACTTCCCTTGTATCTGCTGTCCTTTTGATTCTGGAGAGTTCATCGTCAACCACCAGGGGCACCTGGGGTACATTCTCTATCCGGTGACCCCTTGCCTCCACAAGGTCCCTCATGGCTGTTGCTGCAACGGCGGACCTTATTGCCAGTCTCCTTTCCTTTCTGTTTATCCTCTCATGGTAGTTCTTCTGTGGCCTCGGTGGGTGGGCCCTTCTACCGCCAACTGCCTGGGGAACGAAGGCTGCCCTTGAACCATTCTTTATACGTGGAACCATTGCAACACCGCGCCCGGCACCATAGGACTTGGCAGAGGTCCTTTTACCTGCCATTGGGTCTGGACCCCATGGCTGTACCCTCGCGGTCTGTGCTGATAGAACGGCCCTCTTTATCACGTCGGGCCTGAACTCCTCATTGAAAATTTCAGGAAGTTCCATTTCATCTATGGCTTCACCTTCTAGGGAATAAACCTTGATCTTCATTTTGAACCACTCTTATACTCCTTGTTTTGATGCTGTGCTGATGTAGTTTATCTGGGGTGCCTCTTCCTGCTTACCTGCAGCCCTTATGGCCTTCCTGAGCACCACAAGCCTCTTTGTTGGGCCTGGAACTGACCCCTTAACCATTACATAATCGTTCCTGACAAGACCATACCTTACGAATCCGCCGCTGGGGTTTACCTGGTCTGCCTCGCTGGCATCGCCGATCTTGAGTATCTGTTTGTTGTACTCGGTCCTCCTGTGGTAACCCATCTGCCCTGCCTGTGGAACTGTCCACATGGTCCTTGATGGTGTCCATGGACCCAGTGACCCTATGTGTCTTCCCTTACTGCTTCTTGCAGCCTTACCGTACTGTATCCTTATACCCCATCTCTTAACGGGACCCTGGAATCCCTTACCCTTAGTCACGGCTATGGCATCAACGAAGGCTCCCTCGGAGAATATCTCTGATGCCCTCACATCCTTGCCGAGGATTCCCAGTGCGTATTCGAATTTCTCCTCAGGGGTCTTACCTCCAAGGCCGCACTCAAAGACCTCAGGTTTCTTTTTGGGCACGCTTGCAAGTCTGGGGTTTGTGTGTACAATAACCCTGACATCTGCAACGTATTCCATGTTTGACCTTATCCTTTCGATTGCGGCCTCCTGGTCATAGTCCTCTGCAGGTGGGGTGAGCTTCCTTCTGAGGTCCTCCTTTGTCTCGGTGGCCAGGACCTCTCCAAGGGTCTTAAGGCCCCTGCTTGTCTTTTCATAGGCCCTAACGGCCATCACGGTTAGGGGTGGGACCTCAAGTATTGTGACTGGAGTTGAAACCTCCATCCCCTCTGTAGGGGAATTTTTCTGGTTATCAACCATCATTACGTGGGTCATCCCTGCCTTGTAGCCTGCCAGGGCAAGCAGTCCAGGTTCATCCACCTGGGGCCATGACTTGACCCTGGGGGTTTCCCTTGCCGCCCTTTTTCTTGGACTGAATGCAACTGATCCTTTTCTTGGTTGATGATGTCTAGCCATTTAAGTTTACCTCCTTACATCATTCATATTCATTTTTCATCAATCTGAGTTAGCATATTGAATACTGAGAGAGTAGCTAAAACAGCCTCTTCAGTCCTTACAGTTTCTGTACGCTGTCCTGGAATGGTGTTAACCCACACATCCGCATCGATCTCTGGTAATCCCTTGTAAGGACCGCCAAACAGGATGGCCACCCTGCGGGCGCCCTCCACCTTTGACTTTACTTCATCCAGAATAGAAGTAATGGGCGAAGCATACCTTGATGTTGCCACCACAACATCGGCATCCACTGTTTTCAGGCTTTTTGAGAGGCCCTGTTCGGTGCTCAGAACCTCATATCCCCAGTATCTATCCTCTGGTTCATCTGGCTCTATCAGTATTTCCTTACCCAGCCGGATAACCCTGAAACTCATTACCCTATTTACAGTGAGTTTTTCCCTGCACAGTGCAAGTTTATCTGCGCCAATATCCACAAGAGTTCCTTTTTTTACCCTTTTAACTGTTAATCCCTGTCTGTATTCTCCAGCCACGGGTTTTCCAGTTGGGTGATGAGGAGTTCTCAGAGGTGGGAGTATACCCACATGTTTCAACTCCTTCATTATCGGGAAAACCTTCCTGCGAAGGTACTGGGGGGTATCCATATAGTTCAGGATATCCCTGATAAATCCTGCCTCTCCGTCTGCATCATCGTGATAGATCACTATGCGGTTAACCCCGAATATCGCTGCAGCCCTTCCAATAAGACCCACCTTGTAGGTCTTTATTTTGAGATCCCCTGTCTCTGCCGTCAGCGAATCCGGGATAAATATGGACAAATCTACTCTATTCATTTATTAATCTTTGTCCTAATCTTTTATAAATATTTCCACAATGCAGACTGGGCAAGTAAAACCACAGACCACATCGTATATCCCGTTATACAATGTGAGCGGATCCACCGCAGATTGCAATAGGTACTAAAAATTGTACAGTAACCATATTTAAAGTTTCCGCTGGAGGTCCCACACGTGGCGCTAAAATAATCCCATGCTTAAACTTCAGAGGCAGATCCTCAACCAGCAGCCACATGAAACAACAGATCACCCAAAAACAACCCTCACCACCACAACATCCACACCCTCAACCAGCAAACCACCCAAAACAACAGATCACCCAAAAACAACCCTCACCACCACAACATCCACATTGGAGACCTCCATTCTGTGGAAACTGTAGGTGCGGCGTATCGGGAATTCAACAGGGAGTCTGTGGGTCACCCTCCCCCCCAGACCCTCATAGTAGCGCCTCACAAAGTCCTCAGAGCCTGCCATGTGGAATGAGTACACAACCCTCCCCATGGCTGATGCTGCCTCCATGAAAACCCTGTCGGCACCCCTATCAGCCCTTTCCTGTGAACCAAAGGGTGGATTCTGGATTACAGTATCAACCCTCCCTGTGACCCTAACCAGATCCCCCTGATCACGGATATCTGCCTTGATGAACTGGATGTTTCCCAGGCCCAGATCCTCTGACGCACCCTCTGCAACTTCAAGTGCAGCCGCATCCACATCCACACAGTAAACCCTCTCTGCGCCAAGAAGTGCCGCCCCAATACCCAGGATACCCGTACCGCATCCAAGGTCCGCAACGGTTTTTCCCTCAATATCCCCCATGGTCCTGGCTGCCCAGAGGACCTCCGCTGCCACATGTGCCGGGGTGAGGTACTGTTCAAGGCCCGGGTCAGGGTGGGGGTGGGGAGGGATGCGCTCAAGAAGCATCTCAAGGTGTCTCTTTCTCCTCATGGTACCATAACTGAAGGTGGTAGACTTAAAAAGAGTTACCCCAATATAATATATATGTGTTATAAATTTCAGGGTGCAGTCAGATGTTCAGCAAAATCCTCGTTGCAAACCGTGGTGAAATAGCAATAAGAGTTATGCGCGCATGCAGGGAGCTCGGGATAAAAAGCGTGGCTGTTTACTCCGAAGCCGATAAGAATGCGCTCTTTACAAGGTACGCCGATGAGGCATACGAAATAGGTAAACCATCCCCATCCCAGAGCTACCTGAGAATAGACAGGATAATCGATGTGGCCGAGGAAAGCGGTGCCGAGGCCATCCATCCAGGTTACGGTTTCCTGGCAGAGAACCCTGGCCTCGGGGAGGAGTGTGAGAAACACGGAATCAAACTTATAGGTCCCAAAAGTTCCGTCATCGAGGCCATGGGGGATAAGATAACATCAAAGAAGCTCATGAAGAAGGCGGGGGTCCCTGTGATCCCTGGAACCGATAAGGGTGTGAGTGACCCTGACGAGGCCGCTGAGATAGCCGATTCAATCGGCTACCCGGTCATCATAAAGGCGTCAGCAGGTGGGGGTGGAATAGGCATGAGGACCGTCTACGAGGAGGACGAACTCATAAGGGCCATGGAGTCCACCCAGTCTGTGGCGGCATCAGCATTCGGGGATCCAACAGTATATATAGAGAAGTACCTTGAAAAGCCCCGTCACATTGAATTCCAGGTGATGGCAGATGAACATGGAAACGTTATCCACCTTGCAGACAGGGAGTGTTCAATACAGAGGCGGCACCAGAAACTGGTGGAGGAGGCACCATCACCCATCATGACCCCTGAACTGAGGGAAAGAATGGGTTCAGCAGCAGTTAAGGCCGCCGAATATATAGGTTATGAGAACGCAGGTACGGTTGAGTTCCTGTATTCAAACGGGGACTTCTACTTCCTTGAGATGAACACCAGGATACAGGTTGAGCACCCAATAACCGAGGTGATCACCGGTGTGGACCTTGTTAAGGAACAGATAAGGGTCGCCTCAGGGGAGGAACTCTCCTGCAGACAGGAGGACATAACAATAAGGGGCCATGCAATTGAGTGCAGGATAAATGCAGAGGACCCCCTATCAGATTTCGCCCCGAACCCCGGTAAGATCACAGGTTACAGGTCCCCCGGCGGAATAGGGGTCAGGGTTGACAGTGGGGTTTACATGAACTATGAGATACCACCATTCTACGACTCCATGATATCCAAACTCATAGTATGGGGAATGGACCGTGAGGAGGCAATAAACCGGATGCGGCGTGCCCTCAGTGAGTACATCATACTGGGCGTCAGAACCACAATCCCCTTCCACAAGGCAATAATGAAAAATGAGGCATTCCAGAGGGGGGAACTTCACACACACTTCGTGGATGAATACAGGCGGGGTATAGACGCTGAGATGCAGAAGATTGTCAAAGAGGACCAGGAGATGGTCGAACGCCTCCACTCAACATTTCTACCACCAAAGAAGGTTGCAGCAATATCTGCAGCCATAGGGGCATACATGCACTCAAGAAGGGGGTGATGGTATGGAGGATTACTATGATCCATGCGAAGTTGAGGTAAAAACCAGGTACATAGGGCATGAAGTGAAATGCTTCGATGAGGTGGACTCCACAAACAATGTGGCCAAGAGGATGGCAGAGGATGGCGCCCCGGAGGGTACAGTTGTAATTGCAAGGACCCAGTCCCGTGGAAGGGGTAGGCGGGGTAAACCCTGGATATCACCTCAGGGCGGGATATGGATGTCCATCATACTCAGGCCAGAGGTTCACCCATCAACGGCCCCCCTCCTAACACTGGTAACCGGTGTTGCAGTTGCCCGGACACTGAAGGAGGAATGTGGCCTGGACGTGGGAATAAAGTGGCCCAATGACATACTCATCGGTGATAAAAAGGTATGTGGAATACTCACAGAGGCCCATGCAAGGTTCAACACCCTCGAATATGTTGTTGTCGGTGTGGGAATCGACACCAACGTGGATATCAGCCACTTCCCGGAGGACCTCAGGGAAGGGGCAACCTCCATTAAGAATGAACTCCAGAGGGACATAAAATCCAGTGAACTGATATCAAGGTTCCTTAAAAACTTTGAGGACGTCTATGACTCCTTCAAGGAGGGTAAAATGGATGAAATTCTAAGAGAATGGAGGAGGATGTCAAAGACAATTGGCAGACGTGTTGAAATAAGGAAGCAGCTTGGTGAAGTCGTCCGTGGTGAGGCCATCGGCATCAACAGTGAGGGTGCCCTCATACTGGAACTGGACGATGGAACACTCCGCAAAGTAATATCCGGTGAATGCATACACCTCTGATAGTGGTGGCCCTCTAGCTACCACCTTTAACCTGATTTTTTTGAATACCCATCAGAGGGCCTCTATTCTGGCTGGACCCCCACGTTCACCATTCACCCTGAATTTCCTTCTGGTTATCTTTTCTGCAAGCATTATATTGGTCTCTGCGTGAAGTGTGAGTTCACAAGTTGAAACTCTTGAATTTCCTGCGATGGCCATGTAGGGGATGATCTGATCGCCCATGTACCTGTCAAGGGCTCTGCCAGATTCTATGAAACCCAGAAGTTCCTCTGCGGCCTCTGCCCCAACCAGTTCTGCCCTCTTCCCTGGTTTCCCCAGTGAAGTGGCACCGAGCCTTGTGTTGCCCTCGGCCCAGAGTGTGATGCCCGAGCCCCTTCCCAGTGAACCGGAGGCGTCCTCAACACGTATATTAACATCAAGCCCTGTTCTCTCAAGGATCCTTCTGGCTGATTCCGCCTGCCTCTCAGCAACACGGATCGGAAGGTTCCTGGAGTGGGAAACACCCCTTATACAGTGAATTTCTGCACCTTCAAGTACCAGGGGTCTGAGGGTGGATGGCTCAATGGTTGCATTGACCACACCCCCACCCTCGGGATAGTAGCCCCTCTCAATTAATTCAAGTTTTGCGGTGTAACCCATCATACCAAGGATGGGGAGCGTCACCTCCCTGAGGTAGTCTGCTGTGGGTGCCCAGAGGACATCGGTGCCGCCCCTCACGGTTACATCCAGTTCCCCTCTGGAGGCTGTGGAAGCTATCATTATGGCCTGGAGGACAAGTCCCGTGCTTCCAGCGGTTTTTATGTCAAATTCAAATTTCCCGCCACTAACACGTCCCGGTGAAAATTCAAGTTCCATTGACCCGAGTTCATCCCCACTGAGTCTGCCATTGCTTATCTCTGCAATTGCCCTCACAGCAGTGAGGTGCTGGTGTGACAGTCCCTTCCTTGGCCTGCGGGCCCTGATATTGCATATCCGTATCCTGCGTGATTTCAGGACTGCAAGGGCTGTGGAAACCCTTACAACGGCTCCCCCGCCCTCACCCTCTGATCCATCAATAACTATCAGCCTGACACCTCCCTGATAAACTCAGAATCGTTCAGATGTACCCATTTTCAGTTTTTGTGCTAATGTAGGAATTTGATTTGAATAAAAAAAATTATTCTGGCATTGAGAACCCATTCAGCGCATGAAGGCCCACAAACCTCATGACCCGAAGATAAGTTTCTCCATCATTTTCCTGTCGCTGATGATGCCAGAAAGTTTATCCACTGCGTCCTCAATTGCCTCCCTCAGAAGTTCAGGCACAAGCCTCTCTGCATCCCTTGATGCCAGGTCAAACCTCAGTGTCTTTGATGCCCCTGGCATCCCCACAGCGGGTATGGTTATTATTCCATGGTCAGAGAGAAGCAGCATTGAAAGGGCCACGGCGATTTCATCACCGGTGCATGTGGAATCATAGAGTTCCTCCAGTGAATCAGGTTTTATCATGATACCCGTGGGTGTCTCCTCCACATTGAGGTCCCTCAGAGCCTCAAGAAGGTACCCCTTCCTCTCAAGGGCGTTGAGAATTTCAGATGGGTCAAAGCTCTCCAGTGCCCTCACCATTGCAGCGATAAGTGGTGGCTGGGCCTCAAGTCCGAACCGGTAGGCCCTTGATTTAACCCGCTCCACAAGGTCGGATCTTCCTGCGAGAAGACCCCCCCTTGGCCCGTGCATCAGTTTATCGGTGCTTGTAACTGCAAGGTCTGCTCCCAGGTCACATGCCCTCTTCTGGTTAAATAGAACCGTCCTCAGCCTGGCGCCTGATGCATCATCCACAAGTACCGGGACCCCAGCAGAGTGGGCCCTTTCAATTATCTGCTGGAGCTCCGATTCATCAACCACCCTGTGGTCCATTGTCGAACCTGTCACAACCACGAGAGATGTGTTTTCGGGTATATCCTCGGTGAAGTCATCTGTCTCATGGTACCTTGCTGCTGCCAGTTGGGTGCTTGACGGGATGGATGGATGGGATGGGAGCTCCGGGAGGTAGTGCACAACCAGTGAACCTGGCTCTGCAAGTTCCAGTATGGATGCAAGTATTGCGCTGCTTGTCCTGTTAAAGGCGGCCACCATCTCACCACCCATGTGCTTTCTGCCAGCTGTCTGGAGTCTCTCCTCAAAGACCGCAGGTCCCACGTACGTCTCAAGAAGACCAATATCCTCCATCTCAAGGGGAAAGCCCCCTGAAAGACCTGTGAGATCATATATTCCCTCACGGCCCCCGCTGGCAATACGCTCCCCTATTATCTGGAGGGCGTGTTCCCTGCGCTTAACCTCATTCAGGTGATCATGAAACATCAAATCACCCATTCAATCAGTTTCCCCGGCAACATTCCCTTTCCTTGGCCTGCCATTCTCCGGTTTCAGGATTATGGCATGGTCCGCAGAATTCTGAAGTGCAGCACTGAAACCTGGCTCGGCGCCTATCACAATTGTATCCTTACCATTTTCCTTTGCCTTGTTTATTATGGGTAGAAAATCAGCGTCGCGTGTCATGAGGGCTATTATATCAATATTAGGGTTGTATATCAGTTCCATGGCCTCAACAGCCATGTAGACATCGGTATCTCCAGCCACGACAATTGGTGTAAAGCCCTGGTTCACAATGGCCTCTATCAGTTTATCAGAGGCGTACTGGTTCAGAAGAACCTTTCCAACACGCATATTCCCGTATTCAGACATTATCTTCCTTACAAGGTCCAGGTTCAGACTGAATTCCTTTCTGAGCATGTTCGGCCCATCCACAAGAAGGCCAATGTTCTTTTCACCGCCCTCCTTTTTCTTGATGGGAATGTATTCCTTAAGGGAAGTCAGTTTTTCAAAACTTCGCATGGTATTGAATCCTCCACTAAAAAAATTTAATCATAATAATTATTGAAGTTATTATAAATAAAGTTAAAGTTTCTTAAGTCTGGTGTAGCCCCCCAAAAAATCCCAGGATCATTCGATCTCAAGGGATAGCTCATCCTCAAAGAGCTCCCTTACAACCTCAAGGGATTTATCGTCGAGCTGTGTGATGGCCCCCTCGCCGCCCTCATTGTAGTAGTACTCTGCGTTCACTATTCTGCCCTCATCATTGAGGTAAAGGAAAAGCCCGTCATAGTACCTTTCAGGGTTGCTTGAGGGGAGAAATATTTCAATCCTCACAAGGATTTCGGAACCACATATGTTGTTATAAAAGTTCTCACGTTCATCATCATTCTTCAAAAGCTTTTTAAATTGATTTATTCTCTTTTTAAGCTCCTTTTCAATCTTTTTATCGGACATCATATCACTCGCACAGTTATAAAGGTTGATTTCACCCTTAATCCAATTTCTCATATATAATTTTTGATAGCAGAAAGATAAGGTTAATAAATCTGATTTTCTTAAAAAACGTCAGGATATCAGTTCAAGGGGGTTATCCCGGCACATCATCGTTATATCTAAGTGGGAAAATCCATGCTCCCTCATGAGGTATATGAACTGCTTCATGCCTGCAATGGGGGATGGATTGTGGCCCTGCCCAAAGTCAGTAGCCATTATGCACCTTTCAGAACCAACATACCTCACAGATTCGACTATGCGTTCAAAGTCAAGTCCATCATGGCGGGGCATGCAGGCCACAAGGCAGTGCTCAAGGTAAGCCCGCCTTGACATCTCCCTCTGCTCCTCCAGGGTGGCACCCACAACACCCGTCAGTGGATGGTTAATGATAATTTTACCGACACCATAATCTGCAGCAAGGTCAAGCACATGGAATATCTCAGGGGGCTTCAGGTGCCCGGTTCCCAGGACCATGTCATGTTCAGCAACAGCAGAAATAACACCATCAAGGTCACCCTCAGCCCTCCCGGCCGAGACCGTGGGTAACCAGACGAACCTTCCGCCCATCATGGCTGCGGCATGGACCGCGTCCGGGTTGAGGCCCCCCACCGGAGTGTTCAGTGTAACGCCCCCAATGACCCGCATACCCGTAACCTCAGAGGCCAGCGCCGCCCTCCCTGAGGTGGGTTCAGTGTGGCTCTTTATCACAACAGCCTCCATACCCTCCCTGAGTGCGGCGGAAGCAAGTTCAATGTCATTCATGAATCTATCCCTCACATCGGGGGCTGTGTGGATATGGGTGTCCACAAGTCCATCGAGTTTAATGTGCTCCGAGAGGCTGAAGTCAAACATCCCGCTCACACACTCAATCGAGTATCCTCTGGACCTCAAGGTCGTATTCATCATCTGAGGTTTCATAGAGGCTTCTACCATCCGAGTCCATGGCAACTATGAGGGGCCCGAAGTCCTCGACCTCCAGTTCCCATACCGCCTCAGGCACACCGAGGTCCAGCCAGTGCACTGCTGCTATACCCTTAACTGCCGAGCCATAGAGTGCCGCACAGCCCCCCACGGCTGCAAGGTAAACAGCGCCTTTTTTTCTGAGGGCATTCCGGGTTCTATCATCCATTCCCCCCTTACCTATAACCGCCCTCACACCCATCTCTATAACCTCTGGCTGGAAGGGGTTCATTCTCCCGCTTGTGGTGGGCCCCACAACCACAAGCCGTGCGGGTGGTTCAGTTATCGACTCAGCGCTGGTATCAGGTTCCTCTTCAAACCTTATTATGGGTCCTGCATGGAATATAACAGAGCCCTCAATATCAAAGGGGGCTCCCCTCTCAATTATCCTTTTATGGGCCCTGTCACGGGCCGTGAATATTTTTCCTGTGATGTAAACGATGTCACCAGCTTTAAGTTCGGTTACCTCATCTGAAAGTGGTGTTTTAAGTTTTATCTCCATAAAAACATCTCCCGTGCCTGTATAAAGCGATCAGTGGGATGCACTGCAGAACGACGTGGATCATTCATCAGTTAAAGTTAAACTCCAGAGCATGCCAAGAGTGATGCTGCTGAATAAATTTAATATGGATCAAATTTTTAAATATCTTTCTCCAGTAGATCCCAGAACTTGTTGAGGTAGAATATGTCAAGCACAAAGAATGTGACTGATCTCTCAAAGTACATCATGACCCTCCCGAAAACCGAAATATCACTCCTCTCAATGATATTTATAAGCTTCGTTGTGGGTGCTGTGGGGTTTATAATCGATATGGTCCCTGGGATAAGCGTACTCCATGACATACTTTATGGGGGAACCAATGGAGTGCTTGTCCTTGGATTTTCATCAATAATGGCCGGTGCCATCACCCAGCCATGGGTCAACTCGCTGGGTGGTAGAAGGATGAAGATGAAGCAGTCCATGTTCCTGGCATTCTTCTCCATGATGATCTTCTCCCTCATCTACCTTGGGGGGTGCCTGGCATCATCCCTACTGCAGAGCGACCTCATACTCAACTCCATAATACTCGCCTCTGCTGTTATATTCGCCTTCCGCCTGCTGGTGATCTGGGGAACCTCAAACATAAGCTTCACAAATTCAACCCTGATATCCTCTGTGCAACCAGTTCTAATAGTGAGCATGAACATCGTTGTGGCATTCCTGAGCCTCGCCACAAACATTGGCTACTTCAGTGTGATAGGATTTTTACTGAAGATACTTGTTGCCTCAGCAATGCTCATACTTGCCATCTACTCATTTGTCATGGTGGTTGAGTCACCAATGAGAAAGAACCTTGGAGTCGGCTCACTGGAGTTCCTGAGCCTCTTTCTCTCACATATAACCGAGGATTCGCCTGAACTTGAAAGCATCTTCAGTGAGATCGGTGAACCCGTGGACACCCTTGCGGGCGTGGTGGCATTCCAGAGGGGCTCCGATATAAAGGCCCTATTCATAAGCCCCTCTGTACACCCGGGTCCAATAGGGACCATAGGCGGTGCCAACATGCCCACCATACTCTCTGAGAGATTTGACACATTCACAATGGTGGCCCATGGCCCTTCAACCCATGACTTCAACCCGGTATCCGTGCGGGAACTGGAAAAGGTTGAGAGTGCCGTCAGGGAGGCACTTGATGGTATGGAGTACCATGAGGGCGCCAGTAAATTCAGGAGATACACCAGAAACAGCGCCACCATCGGAGTCCAGTTCCTTGGCGATGGCATGCTGATCCTTGCAACAATGGCCCCCAGTGGATTTGATGACATAGAATTTGGTGTGGGGCTTTCAATGATGAACCTTGCAGGGGGCCGCTGCGGATCAAAAAATGTGGTTGTTGTGGACTGTCACAACTCATTCCAGGGCGAAACAGGCCGGATACTTGCAGGTAACCCTGAAATGTTCGACCTACTTGATGCTGTGGACTCCATTGAGTGCCCTCCACGCCACCATAAGCTGAGGGTTGGCTGTGCCCAGAGGAAAATGGATGGACTCTCAAAGGAGGATGGTATTGGACAGAGCGGAGTTATGGTCATGGTGGTTGAGGCCGGAGAACAGAGGACTGCCTACGTGCTCCTTGACGCCAATAACATGGTCATGGGCTTCAGGGACGAGATACTGGAGGAACTTCTGAAGCTGGACATAGATGAAGCCGAGGTTATGACAACCGACACCCACTTTGTGAACACCCTTTCAGGAGGCCACAACCCCATCGGAAAACACAGAAGGGATGAGATCATAGAAGAGATCAAAAAGGCGGTTTCAGAGGCGGTTGATGACCTTGAGGAGGTAAGGGCAGGGTGCCGGGTCGTTAGAATAAGGGGTCTGAATACCCTCGGCCCCACCAATTCAACGGAACTCGTATCAACCATAAGTTCAATCGTTGCTGTGAGCCGTTTGATAGCACCCCTCATATTCGTACTTGCACTTATATTCGTCTTTGCCTGGATATTCTACTGGGCCTGAAAAAAGAGGAATCCATAGAGTTATGTTGTTGAAAGGAATCTATGGGGTTATTGTGGTTGAAGTTATGAGTATTGCCCATACAACGAACCAGATGAAGAGAAATGGCACTATACCGCTCCAGAGCCACCCCTTGAATCCCCCAACCTCTTCCTTACCGAATAACCTTTCTGCAATATTTCCAACAATCAACAGAATCACAAGGCCCACGAAGGTGCCGAGCGCCTGATTTTTTCCAAGAACTGCTATTGAACCATTTGAAAGGTAAAATGACACCACAGCAGCCACTATACCTGCTGGAACGTGAAGAGCAGTCATTTTAGCATCAATATCCATATTAAAACCTCCAGAGAGTTTTTATTATCTTGATGGTCTTAAAACTTTTCCATCGAACCATGGAAAGACATCGAACCATGGAAAGATATTATTATACCATCATTAAATACTTAAAGCCGTCGGACTTCTGTTTCTTGCGAGGTGTTGAATATGAAGACAATGTCAAACGTTGATGTTTTTGCAGTTACCAGGGAACTCAATGATATTCTAAGTGGTGCCAGGGTGGATAAGGCCTATCAACCCCTCAGGGACACTGTGATAATCAGATTCCATGTGCCGGGCGAGGGGAGGATGGATGTGGTTATGCAGGCAGGTGTCAGGATACACAGAACAGATTATCCCCCTGAAAATCCAAAGATTCCCCCATCATTCCCCATGCTCCTCCGAAAGCACCTCAGGGGTGGAATCGTGAGGGAGGTCCGGCAGCACAGCTTTGACAGGATAGTGGAGATAGAAATCGAGAAGGAGCAGAAATACACCCTCGTGGTGGAACTGTTCTCAAAGGGGAACATAATACTCCTGAACCAGGAAGGGGAGATAATACTGCCCCTTAAACGGAAAACCTGGAGTGACCGTCGAATAGCGTCCCGTGAAAGGTATGAGTACCCCCCCTCAAGGGGTATCCACCCCCTCAGATATGAGATAGGTGAACTTGAGGAGATGCTGAAAAACTCAGACACCGACCTCATAAGGACCCTTGCAAGAAACGGGTTTGGGGGCCTCTATGCAGAGGAGATCATCCTGAGGTCCGGTCTCGACAAGAAAAGAGCAGCCAGCACCCTGAGCAGAGATGAGATAGAAAAAATCGAGTCTGCAATAAATGAACTCTTCAAGCCGCTCAGGGACCTCAAATTCAACCCCCACATCATAAAGAACGGTGAGGGTGACGTGCTCCCCATTGAACTCATGGTGTACCGTGATAGGGAGAGGGAGTACTTTGAAACCTTCAACGAGGCTGCAGACGAGTTCTTCAGTTCAATATTCAGGGAGGAACTCAGGAAGGTCCATGAGGCTGAGTGGGAGAAAGAGGTTGAGAAATTCAGAAAGCGACTCAGGATACAGAGGGAGACCCTCCAGAAATTCCAGGACACAATAGATACCTCAACAAGAAAGGGCGACCTCCTATATGCACACTACGCAGCCGTTGAGGATGTGCTTAGAACAATAAGGGATGCCCGTGAAAAATACTCCTGGAAGGAAATACGGAAGATAATAGCTGATGCCCGCAGTAAGGGAATGGTGGAGGCCCAGATGATCCAGGAGATCGATGGGATGGGAAACATGACACTTCTTATTGACGGTGAAAGGATAAGGATTGACCCGACGCTGGGGGTTCCAGAGAACGCAGAGGTCTACTATGAAAAGGCCAAGAAAGCCAAAAGGAAAATAAAGGGTGTGCTCCAGGCAATCGAGAAAACAGAGAGAGAAATTGAGAAGGTTGAGAAGAGAAGGGACGACGCACTCAGAAACATCATGGTCCCGCAGAAAAGGGTTAAGAGGAAACTCCGCTGGTTTGAAAAATTCCGCTGGTTCATCTCATCAGACGACTTCCTTGTAATTGGTGGAAGGGACGCCGGCACCAACGAGATGGTGGTGAAGAGGCATATGGAGCCAAGGGACATATACCTCCACTCAGATATCCATGGTGCTCCATCGGTGGTTATAAAAAGTGAGGGTCGGGAGGTCCCCGAAACAACCATTCAGGAAGCCGCGGTTTTTGCAGCGTCATTTTCAAGTGCCTGGACCCGGGGGTTCACATCCCTGGATGTCTACTGGGTCCATCCAGAACAGGTTTCAAAGACTCCCAGGTCCGGGGAATTCG
Organism: Methanothermobacter marburgensis str. Marburg; assembly: GCF_000145295.1. Taxonomy (NCBI): domain Archaea; kingdom Methanobacteriati; phylum Methanobacteriota; class Methanobacteria; order Methanobacteriales; family Methanobacteriaceae; genus Methanothermobacter; species Methanothermobacter marburgensis. The sequence continues at coordinate 453,228 of NC_014408.1, read as the reverse complement.
TAGCAAGGGGGGCCTTCATCATAAGGGGCACCAGGAATTACATAAGGGGTGTTCCCCTCAAGGTGGCTGTTGGTGTGGTGGACCACGATGGGGAGAGGGTGATGTGCGGCCCCCCATCAGCGGTGAAAAAAAGAACAGATAATTTTGTCGTGGTAAAACCCGGTTACACCAAAAAAGAGGCCCTTGCAAAGGCCATAAAATCAAAAATCGATCCTGAGAATCTATTCCAGCTTGAGGACTTTGTAAGGGTCCTTCCACCTGGAAAGGGTGACATTGTTACGGGAGATTAGGTTATTTAACCCTCCTCTTAAGGTTCTTCTTGAGCAGGAAGTTCAGATCAATGAAGTATTTGCCCTCCTCATCAGAGACGATTATTGAGTCATCCTCAAGCAGGGAGGTTAGGTTAACCTCATATATACCGTTCTTCCTGACCATTATGGTCTCAATGGGGTCCCCCACCGGTTCAGGGGCCCTCCTGTCGGCCACATACCTGAAGTACCTGCTTCCACATTTTGGACATCCATTCTTTAGTTCCTCTGAAGACCTGAACTTCTCCCCGCACTTAATGCACTGATGCACCTGAATCACCGATCTCTGCAATCATTGAGAGGAAGTTTGACTTCCTCTTGACTGTTCGCATTACATTGGCAGGTCCTATTATGGTGAGTCCAACTGTCCTTCTTTTTGAGAGTCCCAGAAATGCCTTCTCATCCTTTTCAAGTGTGTATATGTCTATTCCCACAAAGTTTTCAATGTCGATCTCCCTCATGGTGGTCTCTATGAGTTCAGCCTCCTCTGAGGGTGAAAGACTTCCCTCCAGAACCAGTATGTCCCCATCCTTCACACGGTCTATGATCATTGAGATCTTTTCCATGCTGCTTTTATCCTCAAGAGCCTCTGATGAAAGAAAATCCATTTTCAAGCCATCCATTTTTAACCCCTCACCTGAATTTTTTAACCATCTGCATGTAAAGGTCCTCTGTGTTTTCACCGTGCAGTGCTGAGATAGGGACAACCGTATGCTGGGGGAAAACCGATATTATCCTCTCCGGAGATGACTCTGGAAGGTCTATCTTGTTTGCAACTATGAGGAAGGGTATTTTCCTCGCCTCAAGGTTCCCTATTATTGTTATATTCGCCTGTGTCAGAGGGTCCTGTGATGAATCCATGACAAGGAGTACCCCAGTAACATCATCGAGCCATTTTATTGCCTCTATTATCCCCTTGGTGGCCTCCTTGGCCCGTTCCTTGGCCTCCTGCTCTGACAACCCAAATTCAAGGAAGTTCTTGTAGTCAACCTTTGTTGCTATTCCAGGCGTGTCAATGATGTCAAAGTCAAGCTCCGCCCCATCCCTCTCTATGGTGATTCTCTCCTGTTTATACACCGTTCTTGTCTCGTGTGGTATCTCTGAGGTCAGCCCAAGGGGTTTTCCAAGCCAGTCCTCGCACATCCTGTTTGCAAGGGTTGTTTTACCGGAATTTGGGTGACCGTAGAGTCCTATCTTCAGTTTCTTGTTTCTTCCGAGCAGTTTATCAAGGAAATTGGTGAAAAAATTTGCCATCCTTATCACTTCTTTATGATTAATCTTCATAGACTCCCCCAACCTCAAGGACAACGACCTCTGTCTCAGGGGAGGTTCTCCCTACCATTTCAGCAAAGATCTCCGGGTCCTGTTCAATTACTGGAAAGGTGTTGTAGTGCATGGGAAACACCCTTTCTGGTTTTATCCATTCCACGGCGATGGATGCGTCCTCTGGCCCCATCGTGTAGCGGTCCCCTATGGGTAGAAGTGCAATTTCGGGCCGGTAAATTGCACCTATAACATCCCTCATATCCGCGAACAGTCCTGTGTCACCTGCATGGTACACCTTCCCCTCAGGGGTTTCAATGATGTAACCGCAGGCGCTTCCACCTGATGTGACCTCCTCTGTGAAGTCTATATCTGAGGAGTGCTTGGCATCCACCATCCTTATGGTGATTCCGTCAACAGAAACAGTTCCGCCGATGTTCATACCGTTACTTTCAAGCCCCTGCCTTCCAAAGAAAACCGAGAGCTCGTGGTTAGCTATTAAAATGGCACCTGACCTGTCGGCTATTTCCATTGCATCGCCCAGGTGATCTGCGTGACCATGGGTTACACAGATGACGTCAGGGTCAAATTCCTCCACCGCAGTGCTGCAGACAGGGTTGTTGCTTATGAACGGGTCTATGAGTATTTTTGTGTCATCCGATGTTATCTCAAATGCCGAGTGTCCAAACCACTGAATTTTCACTAAACTCCCTCCAGGTTGATTTCATCTGAAAGATTCCATGCCTCCTCAAAGAGTTTTTTAATTTCAGATATGGATTTCTTGTCCTTGTAGATAACACCAACCTCGAAACTCTCATATATCGGGTCAGTTGATATTATAAGTCCGTTCTTATCATCTGCAACCGCTGCAACGGTATGTATATGGGGCATGGTCCTTATCTCAACGTTATTGTCCATTAAAACCTTTATAAGTTCCACTGAGGCCTCATCATCAAGACTTGCCTCCTGTATTATCAGGCGGCTCTCTGTATCCATGAATTTCTTGAGCACCGAGACATCTATGTTCCTTATCCAGGGGTACATGAGGACAACACTTTCTTCAGCAGCCGTTATGGTCTCCCTCATTGCATCCTGCACATCTGATGCATCAAATGACCATATTATGCTCGGCTCCCTTGTTTCAGCCCTTATCCTGTTTATGGCCCCCTTGAATGAATCCAGCCTGTCCTCCAGGAGGTCCTCAACATCATCAACATTCTCGATGTACTCCTGCTTGAGCTTCTTGAGCCTTTCTGTCACGTAGCTGTTATCTGTCTTTGAGGGTGTTCTTCTGACTGGGGCGGGTTTTACTGGTTTCTGTGCTTTCTTTTTAGGTGGTAAACCCCTGCCCTTTTTAGATTCATCCTCCTTACCCTTTCTCAGTTTTGGAAGGCTGAACAGCCTTTTACGGGGAGTTTCAGTGCTTTTAGATTTAGAAACGCCTTCTGAAGTCATGTCAGGAGATTTCTTTTTGGGAGCAGGTCTTATTGCCTTTTCAGGAGTGATTTTCCTGATAGGGGCTATCCTTGACGGCTCTGAAGCGATGGGCTCTGATGCCGATGACTCCCCAGTAGAGGATTTTATATCCTCTGATTCCTTCGTGGGTGTTTCGGATGTGACCGGTCTGGCTCCAGTTGATATCTCAGGGATACTCTTTTCTGAACCCTCAGATTCCTTTTCTGGTTTTTCTTTAAGTGCCGAAGGAACTCTCCTCTTTGGAGCCCCCTCAGGAGCCCTCAAAGTTGAACGCCCAACACCAACAACCTTCTTCTCAGGAGCCCCCTCAACAGCCTCAGGGGCCTTAAAGGCTGGCTGTCTTTTAACAGGAGCCCTTTTAGCAGGTTTAACCTTCTTTTTAGGGGTTTTTTTCTCTGATGCAGCTTTAATAGATTCAAGATCTATTCTTCCTGCAAATAGAAGGGTGATTATAAGACCAGGTACAAAGAGAATGAGGCCCAGAAAGAACATCAAAATATCCGGCGGTGTTGCAAAGCCAAGTGACATGAAGTAAAGGCCAGCAAATATCATTAGGATTCCAGCAAATGTAACCAGTAAATATATCATTGAATGCCTCCCGCTCCCAGGAATTACTAGAGTTTAAATTAATATTCTATTATCTGCATTCATTTATAAAAGGTTTTTAGGGTGAAAATTTATAATGTGGTTTTTATAGATCCCATATAAATAAAAATTGGGGTGGATTTCAGTGATAATAGTTTTTGATGAATGCGGTCAGGGAGCCGCTGAGTATATACTTCTCTTTGGTGGTGTGATTGTTATTGCGATAGCAACTCTTATTATCTATACAGAGTACATAAAAACAACAAATCCTCTTAATGTGACCACGGACCTCAACAATGTCAGGGAAAGCGTAAAAAGCAGATGATCACATGTTCCCTGCCCTGATCTCGAAGTATGTTATAAGGTGCCTGAGCTGTTCAGGGGCATCATCCTCGTCACTCAGGGCATAGGCAAGTTTCTGTGTCAGGATACGCTTCTGGTCAGGGTCCAGGGACAGTATTTCATTTACTATCATTCCAAATATGGCTTCTGCGTCAACTCCAATCTCAGCCGTTTTAGCCCTGAAGATTTTTCTGAGTTTGTTGAGTGCTGATTCTGATTCATGCAGGTTTTCAGATTCAAGTTTTCTTATTAAGAGGTTCATCTCAAGGGGATCCCTCTGCACAAGACCAAATATTATGCCGTCAGGTTTAAGGGACTGCACCCTATCAATGCCATTGTATATGCTAAGGTCATAGCCTGTGACAGTTATTCTGCTTGCCTTGAGCAGCTTGAAGATGGCCTCATTTATTGTCTTATCGGTGACACTGAACTCGATTCTGGATCTTATCCTATCCACAATCTCTGCCCTGCTCAGATCACCCTCCTGGAGGATTTCAAGTATTACCCTGTCAATGTTGTACTTCCGAGGCATCACATCACCTTTGTGATACTATGAACAAAACCATTTAAATATATTTATATCGATGTGAAATGAATGGTTAAACCGGAAAGGTTATCCGCTAAATTTATAAGTGGTTAACAACATAAGATGAAACAAGCCAGAACTGGTGAATTAATGGAGGTGTGAAATTATGAAATTCCTGAAAGATGAAGCCGGACAGGGTGCAGCTGAATACATACTGCTCTTTGGTGGTGTAATCGTAATAGCAATCGTCGCACTACTGATCTACAGAGCATACTTCAGCAAATCAAACCTAAACGCCGCAGAGGACATAAGCGAAGTTAGGCAGAACGCCAGAAGCGGTGCATCAATTTAAGAGCCGATTGAATTGTTGATCGAGGAAGAGGCGCAGATAAGCGCTGAAATGATACTGATCGTAGGAGCACTTCTGGTAATCGTGATAGCCGTAGGCTCCTACATTTTCAACATCTCAGGCTCAATAGCGGGAAATATCAGCGAAGTAATCAACACCGCCCGTGACTCCACGATCAACAAACTTTGAAAATTTTTTTAGATATTTAGTCCTTGAGTGACTCTGCTTTTTTCCTTTAAATTATGGATATTTATCAAATTAAATTATCTAAGTTCCCATAAACTAACATGTCCATTGGCATAGATTCTTTTAAAGTGTTCTGTACCTTCATTCAAGACAGAAATTTTTATAAAAAGGGAATTTTTAGATTTTTTGTCCACCACCAAAGCTCTATTTTTTTCCATGAAAACTATGAAAACTAGATTACTCTCATTATAAACCCTAAATTCATCTTTATGGTTTTTATATACCAATATAACCTCATAAGGTCTCTTTCCATTCCAAGAAGCGAACCTTTTTTTTAAGTCCAAAGACATGTTATTTGAATAATGTTTTAATGTATCATTTGTTGATGTTATCTCGCCTTCTGAATAAACAAATTTCTGAGGTTGAGATTTAGCAAAATTCCAATATCCATAATAAAAATTCCAGTAGCCACTTTTTATCTCATGGTCACCTGTAAGAATAACAATTCTTTTCTTTGGATAGGGATGGGTGAAATTTAGTAATTGATTCGAAAAGTTAGGATTCATACCATATTTTTCCATTAGAATTGATTTTGCATCTTTTTTATCCATAGAGAGTATCTCATTCAATATAGTGGCTGTCAAAGAAATGTTCCCTGTCCTTTTATATAACATTTCTATAGGAATATCCCCACTACAGGATAACATTATTAATATGTTTTTTGAAAGCGTTTCATTATCTGTAGAAAGTGCTCTGCTAATCCAGTAATTCCTTTGAGGAGTTAAGCAGCCCCCATCCATTAAAACTGGGATGCCCTCTGAAGTGAAATAATGACCATAACTCCAGTCCATTACTAAAACAGGTGGGGATGAAAATGTTTTATTTATAAAAGCTGCTGCATCTACAAAATCATCGTTTACTGCTGGTCGCAGTTTAAATACCTGGGTTTGAGCTACTGAAATTACAAACAAGGATGAAATAATTAAAAATAATATAAAAATTCTAATAAAGTTATTTTTCAATTTAAAAACAGTTCCAATTATTTTGTTGATAGAAATCGATGAAAAGGCTACAAGGGGTATGAATGAAATTATGCCGAATCTTATACTCATAGAATAAGAAATCAGACCCACAAAAAGCCATACTGACATCAGTAGGTAGAAAAACAAATCTGATTTATCCTTCAGCTTTGCTGATAATAAATTTAAGACCACTACAATTACACCCAAAATACCGAAACCTATATTCAAACCGCCTAAAAACCAAACAAACTCAATGAAAGATGGTTTCGAAAGTTCTGAGACTGATAAATTAGCGTTTGGCCAGTTATTATTAAAATTCGATTTTAAAAAAAGCGAAGTGTTGGGAAAATTTAAATAAATACCCGCGCCGAATAATTTCAACATCCCTATAAATAAAATAGAAAACAAAATAAAAACCGCGAAAAATTGAATGAAAGGCGTTGAGCTCTTGTCGCTACCTTTAAGAACTATGACATAGATTAAAGACGTTAGAACTATGATTATAAAAATAAATGCCCAGCCATTCCATGTTAGCGAGAAGAGGAGTAGAAAAACCGCTGCAAGAATGCATTTAATATACTTTTTAAACAGATTTTCAGTTCTAATGCCTCCATGAAAAAATAATACTATTATAAGAGGAATTAAAACATTTAACATGTCCGTATCAAAGAAACCAGCTACTGTCCTTGAGAAGTAGATGGGTGTTGTGACCACCAAAATACCAGCAATAAATGCTGAAATGTCATCAACATGATTTCTCATTAATAAAAATAGCATTATACCCGTAAATGGTGCTATAATTGCCGGCAACCAAAAACATGCCTCATAGAGGGTTATATTCACAAATAAAGCAAGAAAATTGTAAAAGAAAACAGCCAACCATGCGATGAATGGGGGATAATTTGCAGGTCTTCCTTCTGGATAATATGAATAAATATTCCACCTGAATTTTCCATTGTACTTATCTCCCAGGTGACCATTTTTGAAATAATTTAGGGTGACACGATAATTGTAGTAACAATCCGCATCATACATATATGGAAGACCCTGAAAATCCGTCAGATAATCCTTTTCACTTGCATTAAAGTGATGAAGATTAACGGTGTCAGCCCTTAGAATGAATCCAGTGAAAAATATTATGCTTATAAATAAGAATACCTTAAGAGACTCTTGCATAACACATCCACCATTACTTTAAAATTGTCAATCTATTTTAATTGCCATATGATTACATTGCCATTATTATATAACTTCCTGAAGTATTTGGAATTCTCCTCAAGGAGTACCAGTCTCACGAATAGGGAATCATCAAATCTTCTATCTATAATTATGACCTCCCCCTCATCTGGGAGGAATATAACAGAAAAATTGCTGGATTCATCCACATCAACCCTTTTCACAGAGTTCCCGTCTTTTATTATGAAACGGTAGGGTCTCTTACCCCTCCATGAGCCCTCATCAACAGATTTCATCATTTCAGACCTCCCTGTATCCACAACCTCGTAGAGGGGTCTGGGGGTAAACGAGGTGAAGTTCCATGAGCCATAGTAAAGGTACCAGTAACCTACGTACCTCATACCCTCTGCTGTTAGAATAACATAGTTCCTTCTCTCTGGATGGGTATATACAAGGAGTTTCTCTGCAAACCCCCTTTCAAGGCCGTACTTTCTGATGAGGATTTCCTCCGCAGATCTTCTGTTAACACCAAGGACATCGTTGAGTATCTGAACCGTTAGTGAAGTGTTTCCTGTCCTGTTTTCAAGAAGTGATACTGCTGAGTCACCCGACGATGTGAGCATCGTTAATATCCCAGTAGATAAACTCTCATTGTCTGTCTCAAATGCCCTGAAAATCCAGTAGGCCCTTGGCGTGTTCTGTGATCCCCCATCAAAAAGAACCGGTCTTTCTGCGGCGGCTGTGATGTAGTGGCCATAGCTCCATTCAGTCACAACAACTGTGCCCTCCCGTGTCCCATCCTTCAGGAAAGCCGCAGCATCCGAGAAATCATCATTTATAAATGGAACCCTCCTGACTTCAGCAGCCTCGATGGTGGCCACTGAGATTATGAGGGCCAGTAGGAGAACCACAGGAATATCCGCCCTGAAGTTCCACCTACCACTGAGGACCCTCATATATGAGAAGACAACGCCAAGGAATATGCTTGATATGAATGTGAGGGGGGTTATTGCGAGAATACCGAAGCGAACACTGATATAGTATGCTGTAAGCCCTGACAGCATCCATACCAGTGAAAGGGTGAGGATGAATGGGTTGAATGATGGGAGATGTTTCCTCCTCATATCTCCCCTTATGAAGATGCTGATAATCACAAGAGCCCCGAAAACACCGAAACCCAGGTTGAGGGGTCCTGCAGCAGAGAGAAACACCTCAACTGAGGGGTGGCCAAGTTCTGAGACCGACTCATAGATATCTGGCCATGGTCCTGTCGATGATGTTGAGTCAAGGATGGCGATTGGGTTGATCCCTGAAAGCTGCTGGGGGCCATTGAATAATCCTATTAGAAAAATTGCCAGTAAAACTGGAAGGAAGAGCCTCTTGATGCACAAAAAATCAAGCGCCCCCATCCTCCATGATATGATCGAATAAATAAAGGCCGATGCAAGGGTAACATAGAGCATGAACGGCCATCCTGTCCATGAAAGGGAAAAAAGCAGCATAGAAACCGCAAAGAGTAGCCCAGAAGCGAGGCAGCCATATTTATCCCTGGATTCCACCACACTCGTGTAGAAAAGCACAATTAAAGCTGGCATAAGACAGTTGAACATGTCTGTATCAAAAAACCCGGGGATGGTTCTTGCAAAGTAGAGTGGTGCTGTGACCATCAGTATGCCCCCGGCGAACCCTGCAGCGTCACCAGCATATTTTCTGATGAGGAAGAACATCACAGTACCTGCAAAGGGTGCCACAACAGCCGGCAGCCAGAAGCAGAGCTCGTAGAGGCTCATATCTGTGAAGGGGTCAAGAAGCCTGTAGAGCATTATCGAAACCCATGATATCACTGGTGGATAGACAGCGGGTCTTCCAGGGGGGTAATAGGAATAGGAGTCCCATGGAATCCCTGCTTTCAGTGTATCCCCAGGATGGCCGTTTTTCAGGTAGTTCTCTGTGATGCGGTAGTTGTAGTAGGAGTCCAGTTCGTACATGTAGGGGAGGCCCTGATCATCTGTAAGATATAGCCCCTCAGTACCATTGATGTCTACAAGATGAACAGTCTCAGCTCTCAGAATGAAACCCGTGAAGAATATGAGTACCATCAGAAGGAAGATCTTCACATTTTCATTGACTTCCAGGAAAAACACCACCTATTCAAGACCATATAGTGATGGGTTCATGCGGGGTATCATGGCCATGAGGACGCACTGCTCGGTATTTCCAACACGGTCAAGCAGCCCATGGGAAAGGAAACTCACAGCACCCCTCTTCCTGCCCAGTTCATCCACGCCTGTGAGTTCATCCATGACGTCCCCAACCTCCCTGCCTGAGAGGACCTCCTCAACCACCAGGGGAGGGTATTCAAAGCCTGCGCTCACCCCCAGTGTTACATGATCACCATCATAGATGGCGCACCACTGGAGGTCAACAAATCCCGTGATTGACCCCGGCACCCTGTGTAGACCTGACTCGATGCCAACACTCAGATCACAGTTGCTGAAAGCCCCCCTTGCACGGTTGATGGCCCCCTCCACAGTCTCCTCAAGACCTACTGGCTGATCAGATACTCCTGAGTCAACCTCAACACCCCTGACCTCAAGTTCATCGAATATCTTCCCAAGGACATTCTCTGTGGCCTTAACCTTAACTGGATTTGTTGATCCCACATTAACCCTCATGTAAACACCCCGGGATTCACTGATTTCTCTTCCTCTTTATTGCATGGCGTATCCTCTCAAGGAGATGGCCCATCCTGTCTATCTCTCCCCTCCTTATCCGGGTGGATGAGATGGGTATGCCATCATCTGCGGGCACCATGTCAATGGTTATGATATCAAGTTCCCTGAATCCCTTTCTTTTTCTTATTTCATTTATTTCATGGGCAACCGGCTCGGTCTCCCTGCTCACCACTATGGCATCGAATCTTTCATCGGTAACTGTGGTGCCATAGGGGTCCTCCAGCCTCATTATATGGTACTCAGTATCCTTATCTGAAAGATACTCCTCAAGGTTCTTCATTCTGACACTGCAGGGTTCTATATCGTTTCCCTTTGCAGATGCAAATTCATCTGATGTTACACCAATCATAACGGTATTCCCAATACGAAACGCCTCATCAAGGAGCCTTCTGTGGCCCTTATGAAATCTGTCAAAGGTTCCTCCAACAGCAACAAGTGAGTACTTCTTCACCTTCATCCTATCATCTTCAGAAGCCAATACCCTAATTATGTTGGAGTTAAATTTATATTATGCGGCAGCCTGCCATTATGGCCACTTTAAGTGCAATGACTTTATAAAGTATAGATCATGCAGCTTCGGGAATACAATGTCATCATCAAGAACCCCCGGATGGTTGATGTCAGGGTCGCATCCTGTTACCCCGGGCCCTACAGGACCGCCATGTCCTCACTCGGTTACCATATAATCTATCATCTTATAAATTCAAGGGATGATGCATGGTGTGAGCGGGTGATACACCCCTACAAACGAAGCCTTGAATCTGGAAGTCCACTGAGGGACTTTGATGTAATCAGCTTCACTGTGCACTACGAGGAGGACTATTTCAGGATCCTCCAGATGCTGAGGGATGGCAGTATTTCACCGAGGAGGGATGAACGCGATGGTCCCCTTGTAATCGCAGGGGGGCCCTGCATAACATCCAACCCCCTTCCACTCTCAGATTTCATTGACCTCTTCATAATAGGTGAGGCTGAACCTGTGCTCAACAGGTTAATGGATCGGTACCTTGAGCTGGATGATCCTCGCCGTGAGATTGATGAATTCATGGACATAAAGGGTGTTTACATTCCCGACAACCCTGCAGAGAGGGTCATTGTTGAGGATATGGACAGGGCATGCCACCCGGTAAGACAGATAGTTCCCGTTACAGAGGATAAAAGGATGGTTCCCTCCCTGGGGAGGTCATTCCTTCTGGGTGTTTCAAGGGGCTGTTCACGGGGCTGCCGTTTCTGCATGTCCGGCTACCTATACCGCCCCAAACGTGAGACATCACTCCCCAGGCTCCTTGATGTTGCAGAGAGGGGCCGTCATGCCACAGGTTACAGTAAGGTCTCACTTATAGGTGCCGCTGCCTCTGACTATTCACGTATAGATGAACTCTCCTCCAGACTCGTGGATATGGATTTCATGGTTTCAATGCCATCACTCAGAATAGAATCACTGTCAGCCCACCTCATGGACACGTTACTTGAAGGGGGACTTAAAACAGTTACAGTGGCACCAGAATCAACCCTTAAATTGCGAAGAAAACTTAACAAGCCCATAAGCGATAGTATGGTATTTAAAAAAACAGAAGAGGCTATAAAAAAGGGTTTTCGTGTTAAAATGTACTTCCTTACAGGAGTCCCCGGGGAGTCAGAGGAAGACTTAAAGGACCTGACGCGCCTCATACGTGGACTTCATGAAATAAGAAGGGGAATGGTTACTTTCAGCATCAACCCACTCATTCCCAAGCCGCACACCCCCCTCCAGTGGATGGAATATGACATGAGGAGAATGAAGAGGAAGATCAAACTCCTCAGGAAACTCACCGGGGGGGTTCCTGTTAAATTTGGAAGTCCCCTCAGTGGACTCATACAGTATGTGCTCTCCACAGGCGGTCCTGAAACCGGAAAACTCATTGAAAGGGCCTCATTCTCAAAGGTACCCCTCAGGGAATGGGAGCTCCACTGCAGCAGAAGAAACCCGGGCGATGTTCTCCCCTGGGATAATATCAACCTCGGGCTGAGGAAGGACTTCCTCATGAAAGAATACATTAGGATGGAGGAGGAGAAAGTAACACCATGGTGTGAGGAGTCAGGATGCCATGGATGCATGGATCACTGTTCATGGCAGGAGGAAGGGCGATTAAGATGACAGAATTTGCTTCAAGAATAAGGGACATAAGGCTCTCAGAGATAAGGAAAATGTTTGAAGTGGCAGTTGAGGACACAATAAACCTCGGGATAGGTGAACCTGATTTCAATGTACCTGAACATGTGCGGGAAGCCCTCAAGGAAGCTGTGGACGAGGGAATGACACACTACACCTCAAACATGGGCATGTATGAACTCAGGGAGGCCATCTCAGAGAAACTCAGAACAGAGAATAGAGTGCATGTTGAACCTGAATCAATAATAATAACCGTTGGTGCCAGTGAAGCTATATTCATGTGCACACAGGCCCTTCTTGATAGGGGGGACCAGGCACTGATACCTGACCCTGGTTTCCTATCATACGATGCCTGTGTGAAGCTGGCAGAGGCCATAAGTGTCCCTGTGCCCCTGAGTATGGAGGACGGATTCTCCATGACCCCTGAAAGGGTTGAATCACTGATCACAGACGATACAAGGGTCATAATAATGAATTCACCATCCAATCCAACAGGTAGCGTCATGGGTAAGGATGACATTAAGGGGGTCGCTGAAATAGCAGAGGACAGGGATCTAATCATAATCTCCGATGAAATCTATGAAAAGATCATCTATGATGGAAAACATTACAGCCCCGCCTGTTTCACAGATAATGCCCTTGTGATAAATGGTTTCTCAAAGACCTATGCCATGACAGGACTCAGGATAGGTTACGTTGCTGGCCGTGAGGATATAATTGAGGAGCTTCTCAAGGTTCACCAGTACAATACCGCCTGCGCACCATCTGTGTCGCAGGTTGCTGCCCTTGCAGCCCTCAGGGGCCCCCAGAACTGTGTGAAGGAGATGGTGGATGAGTTCAAAAGAAGGCGCGACCTCATGTTCAGGTCCCTCACTGAGATGGGGCTCGAGTGTATTCTTCCAGGCGGTGCATTCTACATGTTCCCACAGGTGGGTGACTCCAGGGGTTTTACAGAAAGGGCTCTGGATGCCGGTGTTGCAGTTGTCCCTGGATCTGCATTTGGAGAGGCTGGTTCAGATTATGTTAGAATGTCCTATGCCACATCCTATGAGCTTATCCAGGAGGCCATGGAACGTCTTAAACCCGTGTGTGGTGTTTAAGGTGGATG